>NZ_JAQGLJ010000030.1 GCF_028292945.1 Sphingomonas bacterium
GACACGCGGATGAAGCTGACGTCGAGCGCGCTCGCGGTCGACGCCGGCGGCGTGCTGGACATGGGCAACAGCCGGTTCGGTAATTTCGCGATCGACGCGCGGCTGCTGACGCCCGGCGCGATCGCGCCCAACCTGTCCGGGCGCGACGTCATGGCGCGGGTCGTGCTGGACGGCGCTTTCGCGACCCCGACGGTGAACTACAAGGTCACGGCGGCGCGGCTGGCGTTCGGGGCGATGGGCGTCGATCAGCTGTACGCCGAGGGGCTGGCGCGGGTGAATCCCGATCGCATCCTGGTGCCGGTTAGCGCGCGGGCGCGACGGCTGACGGGGCTCAACGCCGCCATCGGGGGACTGGCGACCAACGTCCGGATCGATGGCGACCTTGCCATCTCGATGCCCAACATCCTCTCGGACAATCTCAGGATTCGCTCCGACAACATTGATGCCACCGCCATTCTGGTCGCGAACGTGGCGGCCGGCCGGTACTCGGGCGCGCTCAAGGGGCGGATCAACAACTATCGCGTCGAGAGCATCGGCATCGTCAACCTCACAACCGATGCGAAGATCGTGCCCGGGCCCAATGGCGGGTTCGGGATCACGGGCCGGGTCGTCGCTCGCACGCAGCAGCTGTTCAATTCCGGTGTGCGGGACTTTCTGGGTGGCAACGCCATCGTTCGCGCGGACATAAGTTACAGCCCGGCAGGATTGGTGACATTCAGCGGGTTGCGGCTCAACGCGCCGAAGTTCCGCGTCACGCGCGGATCGGGGCGGTTCAATCCCGCGACCGGCGCGGTGGCGGTCGAGGCGGATGCCTATTCAAACCAGTACGGGCCGGTGTCAGCGCGCGTCGCGGGAACGGCGACCGCTCCGGTCATCAACCTGCGTGTGGCGCGGCCGGGCTTCGGAGTCGGTCTCGCCAACGTGCAAGCCCGCATCGTCGGGCGCGGCGGCGCATATCAGATCAACGCCACCGGCGGCACCAATTACGGGCCATTCACGGCGGATCTGCTGGTCCGGCCCGGGGCGCAGCTCGCGATCGACGTGCGGCGGCTGGTGTTCGCAGGGATCACCGGGCGTGGGCGGCTGGTCCAGACGGCCGCGGGGCCGTTCGCCGGTGCGCTGAGCTTTGCGGGGCAGGGGCTCTCCGGCAACGTCCGGCTGGCGCCGCAAGGCGGCTATCAACGCGCCGATATCCGTGCGCGCGCCTTGAACGCGGTCGTGCCCGGGATCGCCGACTTCACGATCGGGCGCGGGCTGATCGACGCGAGCATCGTACTGTTTCCGACCGCGCCCCAGATCGTCGCCGACGCGCAGCTTGCCGACACGCGGTACAACACGACCGTGATCGAGGCGGCGCGCGTCAAGGTGAACTATGTCGGCGGGCGCGGTACCGCGCAGGCGCTGCTGACCGGGTCGTCGGGCGTGCCGTTCCGCGTCGCGCTCAACGCACAGCTCGCGCCCAACAACTATCTGGTCGCGGCGCAGGGGAAGGCGAACGGCATCCCGTTCCGCATCGCCACGCCGGCGCGTATCGTCGGGGCGGGAGGCGGCTATCGCCTGCTGCCGACGCGGCTCGACTTTGGCGGCGCTAATGGCGGATCGGCGCGGCTGGCGGGCTCGTTCGGCGGTGGCGTCACGGCGGCACAGGCGCGGCTCGACCGGCTTGATCTGAACTTCCTCTCCGCGTTTGCGCCGGGTCTGGGGCTGTCGGGGTCGGCAACCGGTAGCCTGGACTATCGCCAGCAGGGCAACGCCGTGCCGGTCGCCGATCTGCGAATGACCGTGAACAGGCTGCAGCGCACCGGGCTGGCAGCGATCTCCGAGCCCGTCGATGTCGTGTTCCTCGGGCGGCTGGGTGCCGCCGGCGGCGAGGCGCGTGCGCTGGTCAAGCGCGGCCCGACGGTGGTCGGACGGCTGCTGGCGACGATGCGACCGCTGGGCGGCGGGGCCGACTGGACGACGCGGCTGCTCAATGCGCCGCTGGCCGGCGGCATCCGCTACAACGGTCCCTCGGCGGTGCTGTTCAGCCTTGCGGCACTGCCCAACCAGTCGCTGCAGGGACCGATTGCCGTCGCGGCGGACTTCTCGGGAACCGCCTCAGCACCGCGCCTTAACGGGCTGATCCGGGCCGACAATCTCACTTATGACAATGAGACGTTCGGCACGCGACTGTCGCGGATGCGCCTCGCCGGACGCTTCACCAACGACCGGCTGGAGATCACGCAGCTGAATGCGCGCGCGGGCGACGGTACCGTCGAGGCGAGCGGCTCGATCGGGCTGGCGTCCGACGCGGGCTTCCCGATCGACTTCCGCGCCAAGCTCGACAACGCGCAGCTCGCCAAGAGCGAGGCGCTGGCGGCGCGGACATCCGGTAACATCCGGATCACGAACGGGCGCAACGGCGGGTTGATCGAGGGCGAACTGACCGTCCCGAACGCGCGCTATCAGATCATCCGTCAGGGGCAGGCCGAAGTGCCGGAACTGACCGGCGTGCGTCGCAAGACCGACATCCGTCCGGCGCGGTTCAGCGACCGGCCCGCGCGCGAGCCGATGGGCGCCTTCCGGCTCAATCTGCGCGTGTCCGCGCCCAACCAGATCTTCGTGTCGGGCATGGGGCTGGAAAGCGAGTGGGAGATGGACCTGCGCCTCGGCGGCACTTCCGCGCTGCCGGTCATCACCGGCGGGCTCGACGTTGTGAAGGGCGAATACTCCTTTGCCGGCAAGCGCTTCGTGGTGACGCGCGGGCGGGTGCGGCTGCGCGGCGGAGCGTTGACTGATCCCGACATCGACATCCTGGCGACGACGACCACCAACGGCATCAGTGCACAGATCGCGATCACGGGCACGGGCCTGCGCCCACGCATTGCCTTCACCTCCACGCCGACGCTGCCGCAGGACGAGGTGCTGAGCCGGCTGTTGTTCGGCACCAGCCCGGCGAACCTGTCCGCGATCGAGGCGATCCAGCTGGCCGCCGCGCTGAACGGCCTGCGCGGCTCGGGCGGCGGTCTCAATCCGCTCGGCAAGCTGCGCTCGGCGACGGGCTTCGATCGTCTGCGCATCGTGTCCGGGAGCGAGACGGGGGGCAAGGGCACCGCACTGGCGGCGGGCAAGTACATCACCGACGACATTTATGTCGAGATCGTGACAGACGCGCGCGGCTTCACCGCCACGCAGCTGGAGATCGCACTGACCCGGGCACTGAGCCTGCTGACTTCCACGGGCTCGTTCGGCGGGTCGGACGTGCGGCTGAAGTACAGCAAGGACTACTGAGGCAGGTCTGCGCCAGCGTTATCCTTCCCGGCGGAAGCCGGGCCCAGCCCGCGGCGCGGCCCACTGGACCCCGGCGTCCGTCGGGAAGGGGTGTTGGCTCGTGACGGCGGGGCTCGCTTGCGATAGGTTCCTGTCCGAAACGCAAATAAGCGGGTGAGGACGATCCGATGGCCGAACATGTCGACGTGGTGGTGGTAGGCGCGGGCATTTCCGGAATCGGCACCGGCTATCACCTCCAGACACGCTGCCCCGATCGCAGCTATGCCATTCTGGAAGCGCGCAACCAGATGGGAGGGACGTGGGATCTGTTCCGCTATCCCGGCATCCGGTCTGACTCCGACATGCACACGCTCGGCTTCTCCTTTCACCCGTGGACGCAGGCCAAGGCGATTGCGGACGGACCCTCGATCAAGGCCTATGTCGAGGAGACCGCGCGTACCTATGGCATCGACAAGCACATCCGCTTCGGCACGCGGGTGCTGAGCGCGAGCTGGTCGACGGCGGACGCGCGCTGGACCGTTGAGATTCAGGGGCCATCCGGCGCGCGAACCATGACGTGCAACTTCCTGGCGATGTGCTCGGGCTATTACAGCTATGACAAGGCGCACGCGCCGTCCTTTGCCGGGTCGGAGGATTTCGGCGGGCGCATCGTGCATCCACAATTCTGGCCGGCGGAATTGGACTATGCCGGCAAGCAGGTGGTCGTGATCGGTTCCGGGGCGACGGCCGTGACGCTGGTGCCGGAGATGGCGCGCGACGCGGCCAAGGTCACGATGTTGCAGCGCTCGCCGACCTATGTCGTGTCGCGACCGGCAGAGGACACTGTCGCGAACTGGCTGCGCGCCAAGCTGCCGTCCAAGGCCGCCTATGGAGTTACGCGGTGGAAGAACGTGCTGCTGGGGATGTTCTTCTATCGCATGACGCGAAAGCGGCCGGAGAAGACGAAGGAGCGGCTGCTGGGCATGGTGCGCGAGCATCTCGGCCCGGATTACGATGTCGCGACGCACTTCACGCCGCGCTACAACCCCTGGGATCAGCGGCTGTGCCTGGTGCCCGACGCGGACCTGTTCACCGCGATCCGGAATGGCCGCGCGGAGGTGGTGACGGATACGATCGAACGCTTCGTGCCCGAGGGGATCCAGCTAAGCTCGGGCAGGACAATCCCGGCGGATGTGATCGTCACGGCGACGGGGCTGGAGCTGTCGCTGATGGGCGGGGTGCCGTTCACCGTCGATGGCGCGCCGGTCAATCTCGCCGACAAGCTGCAGTACAAAGGGATGATGTTTTCCGACGTGCCGAACCTAGCCTTCACCTTCGGCTACACCAACGCCAGTTGGACGTTGAAGGCCGACCTGGTGGCGAAATATGTCTGTCGCCTTCTCAACACGATGAGGAAGCGTCAAACGGCGATCGTAACGCCCCATAATGAAGATCCGACGATGGCGGCGGAGGCGTTCGTTGACTTTTCGTCGGGCTATATCCAACGCGCCGCCGACCGGCTGCCCAAGCAGGGGTCGAAGAGGCCGTGGAAGCTCAATCAGAACTACGCTCTGGACGTTCTGGCGATGAAATTCGGGTCGGTCGACGATGCAATGGTGTATTCCAATCCGGGCCAGGAAAGGACGCGGCAGGTGGCCTGATCGCACGAAGCTGGGTCGCGTCGTCAGCGTATCGTAGCCGGCTACGGACAAAGAAAAACCGCCACGTTTCCGCAGCGGTTAATCGGCTAGAAACTGACATCAATCGCCGTCGCCAGAGACTTAGCGTCCCAAGCCGAACCACGCCTAATTACCAGGGCTTGACGGTCTCGCCGTAAAGCAGATCGAGCATGAAGGACATCGCTGATACTCCCTTGCGCATCTCCGTTGAGACGCAAACTTGGGTTAACAGGTCATTAAGCATAACGCAACACCGCGCCTGCAGATTGGTTCCTGGCTTAATCGAATTTTCAATCGGGGCCCCTAAGCCCGACTTACCATGAGTGCGGCTGGGAAAATTTTGTACGAGAAGGCGACACGCGGAGCAGCGTCGGCGATTGACCCTCCGCGCGTTCGTCGTTCCGCGCATCTGTTGCTGGTCGAAGTGGCGGACTTTTCACAGCTTCGCCGCCGGCTGGGGGTGCAGCGCGCCGACCTTGTGGCGGTCGACGTTGCCGAGCGGGTCGCGGCGGTGTTGCCCGGCGCGATGGTCGGCAGGGTTGGACGAAACCTGATCGAGGTCAGCCTGTCGAGCGAGCATGCGGACGGCGCCGATTTCGCAAAACGCGCGCTGCAGCACGCATTCCTGCAACCGCTGCTGATCGATGGCGAGCCGCACTGTCTGCGCCTGGTCATCGGCGGCGCCACGGCTCTGCCCGGACGGCTCGACGAGGTATCGCTGGTCGAGCGCGCGGAACTGGCGCTAATGGACGCGCGCGACGCACCCGCCGAGCTGCCCGCTAAGGCGACCGCCGACCGGGAGATCGGCCGTGAGCTTCACGCCGCGATCGCGCGGGACGAGCTGTTCGTCCATTATCAGCCCAAGCTGCACCTCCGTCGGCAGAAAATCGTCAGCGTCGAGGCGCTGATCCGGTGGCATCACCCCCAGCGTGGCCTGGTGCTGCCCAACGACTTTATCCCCCACGCGGAACGGGACGGAGCGATCGCGGCGGTGACGCTGTGGACCGTGCGACAGGTGATCGCCGACCAACGCGTGCTGATTCGCAACGGCTATCCGCTGCCGGTTTTCATCAACATGGCCGGCGCGCTATTGTCGGACGCCTCCTTCATCGACGAGGTGATCGCGCTGATCGTAAACAGCGGGGCGAAGCTGGGGGTGGAGATCACCGAGACCTCCGTGATCGGTGATCCGGAGGGGGCAATCCGGCATCTGCAGCGGCTGTCCGACATCGGCGTCGTGGTTACGATCGACGATTATGGCGCCGGCCTGTCGAGCCTCGCCTACCTGAAGCAGTTGCCGGCCAGCGAACTGAAGATCGACAAACTGTTCGTGACCGAGCTTACCAGTACGCACCGCGATCCGCTGATCGTGCGCTCCACCATCGATCTGGCGCATGCGCTGGATATGGAAGTGGTCGCCGAGGGCGTCGAAACGCCCGCCTCGCTGGCCCTGCTGTCGGTCATGGGCTGCGACATGGTGCAGGGCTATCTCATCAGCCGGCCGGTGGCGTTGGAGGCCTTGCTCGCCTTTCTGCGGGAGGATCGCCACCTCGCTATCGCCGTTGCGCCGCGCTCGCCGCTGGAGCGGCTGGCGGCGGTCAGAGCCCGCGGCTGACCGGCGGTGCGCTGGCTGGCTGTCCTCCTTGCATTGACGCTTGCGAGTGCTCCTGCACAGGCGGGTGCGGGCGCCCAAGCGCGGTTCGACGCGGCGGTCGATCGCGCCAAGACGTTCATGCTCACGGCACCCGAGACCGCCGCCGACGAGGCACGACGGGCCGAGCCGCTGGCCAAGGCACTTCCCGGCCGGCAAGCGCAACGCGCAGGGCTGGCCGCAACGGCATGGTTGCAGGGAGAGGCGCATTTTCGCCTCGACGATCTGGTCGGCGCCGCACCGCTGATCGACAAGGCCTTCGCGCTCTCGCAACAGGCTGCGCCCGGCAGCAAGCTGCAAGCCGATGTGCTGCTGACGCGGGGCAGTATCAACGCCAAGCAGCTCAAGGTCGCCGCAGCGTTGGCCGACTTCCAAGAGGCGCACCGGCTGTTCAGTCGCCATCGCGACGCGCGTCGCGAGGCGATCTCGCTGATCTGCATGGCGAACCTGTATTTTGATGCGAAGGATTACGAGACGGCGCTGCGTTATCTGAACGAGGCGTTGCAGGCGCATCATGCCGATCCGGGGCTTGCGCTCGCAATCCACAACACGCGGGGCGTGGTGCTGCAGGATCAGAACCGCCTCGCCGCCGCCGCTGCTGCGTTTCGCGAGGCGCTCCGTCACGCGCGCGCGTTGAAGAGCACTGCTATGGAGGGCGTGTTCCTGCGCAATCTCGCGCGCAATCAGCTGCTCGCCGGACAGGTCGGGCAGGCGGAGCGTTCGATCGATGTCGCCCGCCGCGCATCGTCCGGCACCCCGGAGGACCGGACGCAGCTGGACATCCTGACCGCGCAGACGCTGTTGCAGCGCGGTCGTCCGGCCGAGGCCGGGAAGCTGGTCGATCGCGCGCTGGCGGGGCTCGACACCACCACGACCGACGGGCGCTTCCGCTATGCGCACCTGACGGCGGTCTCCGCTTACCGGACGCTGGGCCGACCAGACAAGGCACTGGGCCACCTGGAGGCCCTGAAGCGGCTTGACGATCAGGCGGTCAAGCTGGCGACGGAGACCAGCACGGCCTTGATGGCGGCGCGGTTCAATTCGGCCAATCAGAATGCCAAGATCGAGCGTCTGCGCGATGCCGAGCGCCTGCGCGTGGCGCGCGATGCCCTTCAGCGCGCCGAGACTGAGCGGACGCTGTTCCTGATCGGCGGCGGCGCGACCGCAGTCGTTATCATATTGCTGTTGATCGGCTTGGTCACCATCCGCCGCAGTCGCGATCGCGAGCGCGCGGCGAAGGACGATCTCGCGGTCACTAATGGCGCGCTCGGCAAGGCGCTGGCGGCCAAGACCGAGTTCCTGGCGACCACCAGCCACGAAATTCGCACGCCGTTGAACGGCATCCTCGGCATGACGCAGGTGATGCTGGCCGATCGCACGATGGCTGCGCCGATGCGCGACCGGCTGACGGTGGTGCACGGCGCCGGCATGACCATGCGCGCGCTGGTCGACGACATTCTGGACGTCGCGAAGATGGAAACGGGCAATCTGTGGCTGGAACGGGCACCGTTCGACCTCCCCGCCTGTGTCGGCGAGGCGACCACGATGTGGGCGGAGCAGGCGCGCGACAAGGGGCTGGCGTTCGCCATTGATCTGTCGCGCTGCCCCGCCAGAGTCGAAGGGGACATGGCGCGGGTCCGGCAGATCCTATTCAACCTGCTGTCCAACGCGGTGAAGTTTACCGGCAGCGGCAGTATCAAGCTCACCGTCGAGGCGAGCGACCTCGGCGTCTGCCTTACGGTCGTGGACACCGGGGTGGGGATAGATCCCGACAAACAAGGCGAGATCTTCGAGTCCTTCCGCCAGGCCGACACCAGCACGACGCGCCGGTTCGGCGGCACCGGGCTGGGCCTGTCGATCTGCCGCAGCCTCGCTCAGGCGATGGACGGGGCGATCGCGCTGACCAGTCGGCCGGGGGAGGGGAGCACGTTCACCGTCGACTTGCCTCTGCCGACGCTTGCTGCCGAAACCGCGCCGGTGACGACCGCGTGCCCGACGCTGTTAATCGTGGATCGCAACCCGATCACGCGTGCCATGCTCCGCACGCTGTTTGCGCGCCATGTCGGTTCCGTCGTCTTTGCCGGCACCATCGACGAAGCGGAGGAGCGGCTGGCGAGTCACGACGTGTGCCAGCTGCTGATCGACGACGCGACCGCTCGCGCCGAGGGTGAGGCGGGCGCCTTTCTGTCGCGGCTGATCGTCGCGGCAGGCGGGAAGCCGGTCACGTTGCTGTGGCCGGTCGCGGCCGAGCAGGAGCGTGCGGAGCTGCTCGCCCTGGGACTCGCGCGCGTCGTCGGCAAGCCGGTCACGGGTACCGCGCTGGTGCAGGCGCTGTTTCCCGTAGGGAGCCAACAAGCGGACGCGATCCCACTTGTTTCGCAGGCGGCATGAGTAGATGAAGTTTCTGCAATGATCGTCGCTGCTCACCGCTCTTCTGCCCCTCGATGAACGTTCTGTTCATTGAGGACGACCGCATGAATCGCCGCGTTGTGCGCGACATGCTGGACGTGGCCGGCGCGACCATGACCGAGGCGGAGGACGGCGAAGCGGGCCTGCGCTTGATCGATGCGGAGGATTATCGGATCGTGCTGGTTGATCTGCGCATGCCCGGCATGGACGGCATGGAGGTGATCCGGCACATCCGCGCGCGCGGCGATGCCAAGGCGCGGGTGCCGATCATCGTCGTCACCGCCGACACCGCCACCGACCTGCGCGAACGATGCCTGGCGGCGGGCGCGGACGAGGTATTGTTCAAGCCGGTCGCAATGGACGAGCTGTTCGACGCGATGGGGGCCATTCTGGCGCGGGAAGCGGAAGATGGCGGGGTGATCGGCTAGGCTGGTCCGAGCGTCGCCGCTAGGCTGGTGGTGCCGCTGCCGCGTCGCGCCGGCTTGGGTTGCGATGGGTCGGGCGCCCAGCCGGTAAGAAAGACGATGCTGAACCGCTCGGTCGTGCGGCCTTCTGAATCGGCGCCGGCGGCAAAGGCTGCCGCGGCGCGGGCGAGGTGCGTGCGCGTTGCCGCCGAGCGGGCCGCCAGCATGTTGCTTGCCGCCATCCCGCGCAGGTCGTCGACCAGCCGGCCCATGGTGCGGTAGCGCACGGGCAGCGTCTCGACATCGGCGACCGGCAAGGCGAACCCGGCCCGCACCAGCAGGTCGCCCGCCGCGCGCACCTCGACCAGAGGATGCAGCCGCGCGGCAGGCCGCTCACCGTCCGCCGTTCGCCACGCCGCACGCAGAGCGGGAAGGCTGCCCGCGCCGACGAAGGCCCCCAAAAGGAGCCCGTCCGGCCGCAGCACGCGGCGGATCAGCGCCAGCGCGCCGGGCAGATCGTCGACCTGATCGAGCACGCCCGCGCTCACCACCAGATCGAAGCTGCTGTCGGCAAACGGAAGGCGATCCTCGTCTCCCTGCACCCCACGCGCACTCCGGGCGAAGCCGAAGCCAGGATCGAACCGTGCGATGCGGGCACCTGGCAGCGCGAACGCGCCATCGAAGCAGCCGAGATCCAGCACCTCACCAAACGAGCGAGTCACCGCTTCCAGCCGTTCGGTGATGCCGTCCAGCATCGCGGTGCGCAGGAAATCGTGCTCGGCATAGCGTGGACGCGCGCGATCGCGGCGAACCCGCCGCGTGGCTCGATCGAAGATAGCGGGAGCGGACATGACCCGCTTGTGCGGCCGCGGTGGGCGGGTGACAAGCGACGGATGTGGGCCGTGCTGCGTCCAATCGCCGACTTCGCGCTGCCGCCACGCTGCGGCGGGTGCGGCGTGCCGGTCGGCGAGGATAGTGGTTTCTGCATGGACTGCTGGGGCTCGCTGCGCTTCATCGGCCCGCCTTGGTGCGCGGGGTGCCATCTGCCCTTCGACTTCGATGCGGGGCCGGGCGCGCGGTGCGATGATTGCCTGACGCGACCGCCGCGCCATGCAGGCGTCAGCGCGGCAGTCGCCTATGGCGCGATCGCGCGGAAGCTGGCGCTCAAGCTCAAATATGGCGGGCGGATGGGGGTGGCGGAGACGATGGCGGCGCTGATGGTGCGGCACATGCCCGCCGATGCCGACCTGCTCGTACCCGTGCCGCTGCATCGCTGGCGGCTGTGGTCGCGCGGATATAATCAGGCCGGGTTGATCGCGGCCGGGCTGGCGCGGAGGACTGGGGTGGAGTTCGTGAGCGACCTGCTCGCGCGCACCCGCCGGACGCCGGTGCTCAAGGGGCTGAGCGGGCGCGACCGTCGCCGCGCGGTCGACGGCGCGTTTGCGGTCACGGCACGCGTTGCCCACTGTCACGTCGTGTTGGTGGACGACGTTTACACCAGCGGCGCGACGGTCGATGCCTGCACGGCGGCGCTGCTGGACGCGGGTGCGGCGCGGGTGAGCGTGCTGTGCTGGGCGCGGGTGCTGAGCGGCGACGATTGACAAGCGGGCGCGTCGACCACAACTCACCGGAATGGCGACGGTCGAAATTTATACGAAGGCGTTCTGCCCTTATTGCTCGCGCGCGATGCGGTTGTTGGCGGACAAGGGCGTCACGCCGCAGGAGCATGACATCAGCTATGGGGGGCCGGGCCGGGCCGAGATGATCCAGCGCGCGAGCGGTCGGACCACCGTGCCGCAGATATTCATAAATGGGCGCCACATCGGCGGTTCGGACGATCTCGCCGCGCTCGATCGGCAGGGAGGCCTCGACCCGCTGTTGGCGGTATGAGGGCTGCGCTGCTGCAGATGACGAGCGGGATCGATCCCGCCGACAACGCGCGCGTGCTGACCGATGCGATCGCGCGGGCGGCGTCCGAAGGCGCGGCGATGCTGTTCACCCCCGAAATGTCTGGCCTGCTAGACCGCGATCGGACGCGGGCGGCGGGTTCCATCGTCGGTGAGGATGAGGATCGTGTCCTCGCGGCCGTGCGCGAGGGAGCGGCGCGCGCGGGGCTGTGGGTGCATCTCGGCTCGCTCGCGGTGCGGCAGGGCGACCGGTACGCCAATCGTGGCTTCGTCATCGACGCCAGCGGCGCGATCCGGGCGCGCTACGACAAAATCCACCTGTTCGATGTCGACCTGCCGCCCTCTCGGAAGATGGCGGGGGAGAGCTGGCGCGAATCGGCCGCCTTCGCGCCCGGCAAAGCGGCGGTGGTGGTGGACACGCCCGCCGGCCGTTTGGGGCTGTCGATCTGCTACGATCTGCGCTTTCCCGATCTATATCGCGCCCTGAGCGACGCGGGCGCGACGGTGCTGACGGTGCCCGCCGCCTTTACCCGCCCCACCGGGGCCGCGCATTGGCAGGTGCTGCTGCGTGCGCGGGCGATCGAGGCGGGGTGCTTCGTCGTCGCGGCCGCGCAGGTCGGTGAGCATGCCGATGGCCGCGCAACCTATGGTCACAGCCTTGGGATCGACCCCTGGGGCGAGGTGATGCTCGACATGGCCGAGACGGCGGGGCTGGGCTTCGTCGAAATCGACCCCGAGCGGCTCGCCGAAGTGCGGGCGCGCATCCCGGCGCTGCGCCATCGTCGCGCAATTCCAGCTGTTACGCTCGCATGATCGTCTTCGACCTGCGCTGTGGGACCGGGCATGTCTTCGAGGCCTGGTTCGGCAGCGGCGCGGCGTATGACGAGCAGCGCGCGGCGGGGCAGGTCAGCTGCCCGCTGTGCGGCGATCTGTCGGTGACCAAGGCGGCGATGGCGCCCGCCGTGCCGGCCAAGGGCAATTCGGGTCCGCCGCCTGCCATGGTCAAGGCGTTCATGAGCAGGCTCGCCGCCGAGCAGGCCAAGGCGCTGAAGGATTCGACCTGGGTCGGCGGCAAATTCCCGGAGAAAGCACGCGCGATGCACGCGGGCGAGGAGGCGCACGCCGTGATCCACGGCCAGGCGACGCTGGCGGAGGCACAGGCGCTGGTCGACGAGGGCGTGCCGGTCGCGCCGCTGCCGCTGCCGGTGGTGCCGCCGGAGCAGAAGAATTAATGGATGGGCGGGGCGCGGGCGCAGTATCCCCGAGGTTCCAATCGAGCCACCGCTGCCAGCCGCGGGACTACAATCACCGGAGCAGGAACTCGACAGGACCGACGATCTGCAAGAGATTAGGGACCGCCTTGCATTCGCTCGCTCTGAGCGCGCGCTGAGATGAACGGCTCATCGCCAATGGCCGACCTAGCCGAGCCGTCATCTTGCCTAGGCGCTGCACACCCCAACGTCACCCGCTGATGCCAGTTCCCCGACGCGCTCCGCCACCCGTAGCGGCGGAATGTCGCCATGCGTCAGAGCATCATCGAAGCGTCCGCCACCGCCCGTAATGCGTGCTCCACCAACCAGACCCAATCAGCGCCTCGCAACCATGGTGAGGTCGCGCTTCGCGCTTCCATCACCAAGGCACAAAACGCGCCCCGCGCGTTTTGAGTCCTTGGTGACCCCGGCGCGATTCGAACGCGCGGCCCCCGGATTAGGAATCCGATGCTCTATCCTGCTGAGCTACGGGGTCACTCCTGACCCTTTCGCGCATAGGCCAAGGCCGGTCAATCGCGCGCCGGAGCCGCGATCGACCGGCCGGTGGGTCAGGCCTTGAGATGTGCGGCGATGTGCTTGTTCATCTCGAACATGGTGCAGCTGTCCTTGCCGAACACCTTCTTCAGCTTTTCGTCGGCCAGGATCTCACGCTTATTCGCTGGGTTCTGCAGGTTGTTGGACTTGATATAGTCCCACACCTTGCTGATCACCTGGCTGCGCGGCAGCTTGTCGTCGCCGACCACCGCACCGAGTTCCTTGGAAGGCTGAACGGGGGCGTGGATGCCGGTGCCGCTGTTGGTCTGCTTGGTGGCGGCCGATTTGGCGCCGGCTTCCTGCTTGGCAGTGGCCATGGGGTTCTCCTGTTAAGCCCCGGACCGCGTACGAGGCGCCCGGGAATCACGCCTTCTTGAGCGCAGTCGCCTTGTGCGCCGCCTTGCCGCCCTTGTCACTCTTTACGATGTACTGCGGGTCTTCGGGCGAGGCGCGGACCTGATGGTCCTTGATCTTGGTGTCGCTCGTCTGCTTTTTCTCGACCGTGCCGTGCGCGGTGCCGCCGTGCGACTTCCAGGTGACGTGATCGCCCTTCTTCAGGTCGTCGGCAATGGGAGTTCTCCTGCTGTTGGGCAGGCAAAGCGTGCGAGCGTGGGGAAGGTTTCGCGCGGGTGACGCGATCTTGAGTAGCGATGACCCAGGTGGGCGAGCGCGCGGCGGGGCCGCTTGGCTCGGTGAAGCGTCCTGCTCTTGGCCAGGCAAGAGCAGGACGTTCGTTTCTAGAACCGGAACCCGGCCGCGACGCCGTAACGCCGCGGCTCCAGGGTAAAGGCGTTGGTAAACAGGCCGGACGACTGATCGGTGACGTAGAGACCCGTGATCGCATTGTTCTTGGTGAGGTTCTGCACGAAGGCGCGGACGAAGAAGCGCTCGTCGGGCGCGTTGAGCTGAACCTGGGCGTTGACCACCTCATAGCCCTTGATGCGATTGACGTTCCGATTGAAGATGCTGCCGAAATACTCGCCGGTGTAGGTCAGGTCGGCGCGCGGTACGATGTTCCAGTCGCCGGCTTCGATGGTGTATTGCAGGCCCGCCGAGAATTTGAAGTGCGGCGACTGCGGCAGGTCGTTGCCACGTATGTTCACCGCGACCCCCTCTTGCAATACAGTGACGCCAGCGGCCGGGTTGGCGGAATTCGCGGTGAGCACCGCACACAGGCTGTACGCACCGGTGGTGTTGGTGCCCGGCACTGGCGTGGGCGCTCGCAGCCCGAGTGCGGTATTGACCGCGCCCACGAAGCCGTTCGATTGCGCCGCGACGCCGGCTTTCGAGACAACCGCGCAGTTGTTGCCGTTCTGCAGGTCCTTGATGATCACCGCATCGGCGCGGCCGCCCGACGGGTCCTGTGGGTTCACCAGCAGCTTGTCATTCTTCACGCGCGTGTTGAGATAGGAAAAATTGAGGTTGGCGAGCAGGTTGCGCGACGGAGCGACGATCGCCTCCGCCTCCAGCCCGTAGACAGTGGCATCGACATTGTCGTTGACCGACGTCCGCGCCACGATGCGGCTGAGCTGCAGTTGCTTGTACCGATAGTAGAAGCCGGTGAGGTTTAGCCGCAGCGTGCCGTTGAGGAAGGTGTTCTTGGTGCCGATCTCGAAGGCGTCGACCGTTTCCGGCCCGAAGAAGGGTGAGACCGCGAATACGGGAGCAACCGGCGGGTTGACGCCGCCTGACTTGTAGCCACGCGAGTAGGACGCGTAGAGAAGGTTGCGCGGGGTGATCTGCCAGTCGATGACGGCGCGGCCGGTGCCGCGCTTGAACTCGACGTCGTTGATCGCCAGCGGCTGGATGCCGGTGCGCGACGGATCGGCATCGTAGTTCGCGAACGCGGGTGCCGTATAGACGTTGGCAGTGTTGAACGGCACGACCAGACCATTCAACAGCGTGTTCCGCGCCTCGATGTGCTTTTCGTCGTGATTGTAACGGCCACCGAGCGTCATCTTAACGTTCTCAGCCAAATTGAAATAAACCTCGCCAAAGATGCCATACGACCTCAAGCGATAATTGAGCGAGTTGTTGCGGAAAAAAGGCGTCGCCGAATAGCCGTTGCCGCCGCCGAACAGGGCGGACGCATAATCGAGCGCGAACGAGTTCACATAATAGCTGTTCTCGTCGACATTGTAGTTCAGGTAGCCGGCGCCGATCAGGAAATTAAACGACCCGTCGAAGTCGCTGCTGACGATCGCCTCGCCATGATACTGGCGACCCGACCCGGTCGAGCGATCGAAGTCGAGGCTGCGAGGAGCGCAGATGCTGTTGCCGCCGAACACACCCGTGCCGGTCGGCTCGGCAAGCGACTGGCACACGTTGGCCGTGCTGCCGGTAGGCAGGAAGAGATTGCGAGCCGCCAGATAGCCCGGGCCAAGCCCGCCAGCGCCGGCGACGGCGTTGAAGGCGTTGAGGCCCGGGTTGGTCGCGTAAGCATTTTCGACAGCCAGATTATAATCGACCGTGGAGTCGGTGGAGCCTTCGGTGTAGCCGCCGTCCAGCTTGACCGAAATTGTGCCGAAATCATGGTTCAGCGCAAATAGCACCTGCTTCTCGTCGGTGCGGAAGCGCGGAAGCGAATCGATGTTTACCGTACGCAGGTCGGTCGGGTTCACAAAATTGGAATAGGTGTCGGGGCCATAGACGCTGCCCAGCGCAAACGGACTCAGCCCGTTCGGATTGGCGGCGGAGCCCGTCGCAATCCGCAAGAATTCGGAACTGGTCAGCGTCGCCGCGAAGCTCGCATTGCCGTTCACCGTCTCGCCGGGAACCAGGCGATCGGGGAGGCAGCCAAGCACACCCGTCGGATCACGGTGACAAAGCTGCTTCTGAATGCGCGAGCGGTCGTCGTCCTCCTTGAAATAATGACCGACGATGTCGAGCGTCGTGTTGGGAGTCGGCTGCCACCGGATCGAGGCGCGGATGTCGTATTGATCACGACCATCGATCCGGGAGTCGGTGAACACATTATAGGTGAAGCCGTCGCGGCGCAGGTAGTAGCCGGCGAGCCGGATGCCGAGCGTGTCCGTCAGCGGCAGGTTGAACATGCCCTTTACGCGCAGGCTGTTGTAGTTGCCGTATTCGATATCGCCGGAAGCGTGAATACCCGACAGATCGGCCTTTGCGGTGATGAAGTTGATGACGCCACCGGTCGCGTTACGTCCGAACAGCGTTCCCTGCGGTCCGCGCAGGACCTCGACGCGCTCGAGATCATGATACTCGTTCTGGAAGATCGGCGAGCCAATGACCGGCACGTCGTTGACGTGCACCGCGGTCGCCGCGTCGCACGTCACGCCGACGCACAGGTCGCCGATGCCGCGGATGTTGAACGAGGAAGACGAGGTGAAATTGCTTTTGGTGAAGGTGATGTTCGGCAGCGTCAGCTGCAGGTCGCTGGTGGTGTTGATCTGCTGCGCCTGCAATGCGGCGGCATTGAACGCAGTGACCGCGATCGGGACGTTCTGCAGCACCTCCGACTGGCGCTGGGCGGTGACGATGACGTCTTGGATGCCGCCGGTTTGGCCTGTGGTGGCCGTCGCATCGGTCTGCGTTGCGGCTGGAGAGACCGCCACCGGGGTCGTGCCGCCTTCCTGTGCCGGAGTCGAGGCGCCGCCCGCGCCTTCCTGCGCCCAGACGTTCGCGGGAATGAGCATGACCGCGGTGGCGGCGAGCAGCTGGAACTTCGTCATGGACATCCCTCCTGGTATGATGCCGGTCACCGCCGGCTTTCGCGTTTTTCGCGTTTCAGGAATGGAGCGTGCGCCGGGCAGAATCATGCGTCAATCGGATTTCCCTAGGCAAAACCCCATTGCTGGACGATGTTGCGAGAATGAAACAGTTGCAGATTCGAACCTTTATCCTGGTGAGCGTCGACTGTGGCGGCGAAAGGATCGTGCGATGGGCGATCTGATCGACGGGACACCCGTGGCCGGCGTGCCGAACGAGGTAGCCGATGCGATCCGCACGCTGATCCGCTGGGCCGGTGACGACCCGGATCGGGAAGGACTGCTCGATACGCCGCGCCGTGTCGCCAAGGCGTGGAAGGAATATTGCGCTGGCTATGGTGACGACCCCGCGCAGCACCTGGCGAGGGTGTTCGAGGAGGTCGGCGGTTATGACGAGATCGTGCTGCTGAAGGACATCCCCTTCCAGTCGCATTGCGAGCACCACATGGCGCCGATCATCGGCCGCGCCCACATCGCCTATCTGCCGCGCGATCATGTCGTTGGCATCTCCAAGCTGGCGCGCGTGCTGCACGGTTTCGCGCGCCGCCTGCAGGTGCAGGAGCGGCTGACTGCGGAGGTCGCCGACTGCATCTGGGACAATCTGAAGCCGCTCGGCGTCGCGGTGGTGATCGAGGCGACGCATGCCTGCATGACCGCGCGGGGCGTTCGCACGCCGGGCGTGACGATGGCGACGAGCCGCATGATGGGCGTTTTCCGCGAGGACGAACGCTCGCGGCGCGAGGTGCTGGCGCTGATGGGCTGCTAGGTGGCGGCGCGAACGGTCCTGGTGACGGGCGGGGCGAAGCGGCTGGGCGCGGCCATCGTGCGGCGATTGGCGGCGGACGGGCATCGTCTGATCATCCACTATGGTCGTTCGGTGCACGAGGCGGCGGCGCTTGCGGACGAGATCGGCGGTGCGGGGATCGTCGGGGGCGACCTGCACCGGCTGGACGCGATCGACGAGCTGTGGAGCCGGGCACGCAAAGTCGCCGGCGGACCGATTGACGGTCTCGTCAACTCCGCGTCCTTGTTCGTCTTCGATCGTCCGGAGGCGGTCGACATCGATCTGGCGGCGCAACTCTACGCGGTGAATTGTACGGCCGCAGTGTTGCTGGCGCAAAGCCTGTATCAGCAGGGGGTCGGCGGCGCGGTCGTGAACCTGCTCGATCAGAAGGTCGCGAATCCAAACCCCGATTTCTTCTCCTATACGCTCGCCAAGCAGGCGCTGGCGGCGGCGACGACGCTGATGGCGCAGGCGTTCGCGCCGACGGTGCGCGTCAATGCAGTTTCGCCGGGGCTGACGTTGGCGAGTGGCGATCAGACGGCGGCGGAATTCAACACCGTGGCGTGCAAGAACCTGTTGGAGCGACCGGTGGGCGCAGAGGCGGTGGCGGACGCCGTGGCCTATCTGATCGGGGCGGAGAGCGTGACCGGGCAGAACCTGTTCGTCGACAATGGGCAGCGGTTTCTGAAGCGCGATGGCGATGTCATGTTCGAGGGGCGAGGGCAGTGATCCCGCTGTTGCCCTTTCCCGGCGAAAGCGGGGGTACAGCCCCGGCGCGCCGCGCCGGGTGCGCTACCGCGCACGTCGCCGATTTGCGCCGGACCCCGGCTCTTGCCGGGGAGGGAGCTTTCGCAGGGGACGGCGGGATTGGCGCGAACCATGCCTGACTACACCACCATCCTCGACGCCATGGACGTTCGGCTACGCCTGGGCATCCACCCGCATGAAGCTGAGCCGCAACGCGTGCGGTTGTCGGTGCGGATGACGGTCGCCTATGATCGGGCACCGTCGGCCGACCGGATCGAGGAGGTGCTCGATTATGACTTCGTGCGCGAAGGCATCCTGCGGATGGCAGCGGGCGAGGGCTTCGCGTTGCAGGAAACGCTGGTCGATGCAGTGGCATCGCTGTGCCTGTCCGACCTGCGCGTCCGGGAGGTGAAAGTGCGGTCGATGAAGCTGGACGTGTATCCCGATGCGGCGGTCGGATGCGAGGTGGTGCGAGGGCGTTGAAGGCTTACTCGCAGCGGGCGCCGATACCACCTTCAGAGCAGATCAAATACTGGCCGCTCTCGATCCTGCGCAGCCGAAGCCGAAAGGTGCGGTCGTCACGAAAGGTGCTGTGAGCGAAATACCTCACGATCAGCGAGCGTGACGGTGGCTTGCCACTGATTACCTTGCGCACATGGAGTTCTGCCGTGATCCAGCCATGTCCAAGAATGTCATCTGGATCGTTTGTAGCTTCATAGGAAAGAGTTTTGATTCGACCGAGTACGATGAGGTCGCGTGGGGACTGCTGGTCGAAGCCGTCCCGTGCCAATTCCGTCGATGCGCAGGAGCTCGCGGAAGACAGCGCGGCTATCAACGCCAGCCCGGCCACCGACTTGGACAGGCTGCTCATGTTCGGTTCGCCGCGCTCAGCGCCGCCCTGACGCTGGCCGTGGCGACATCTGGGTCGACGCCGACGCCGAACACCGTGCGGCCGTCCGCCGTGCGGCATTCCAGATAGGCCGCCGCCTGCGCGTCGGCACCATGGCCGATCGCGTGTTCGTTATAGTCGACCACGTCGAGCGCCACGCCTGCCTCTGCCAAGGCCGCGACGACGCCGGAGATTAGGCCGTTGCCGCGACCGCTGATCGAGCGCTCCGCGCCGTCCACCGCGACGCGGCCGACGAACAGGCGATCGCCGGGGGAGCCGGTCTCCTGATAGTCGCGCAGCACGAAGCGGTCGCCATCGCGCGGCAGGTAGGTTGCCTCGAACCGGCCCCAGATGTCGGCCGCATTCAACTCGCGGCTGGTCTCGTCCGCGAGCGCCTGGACGTGGCGGCTGAAATCGGCCTGGAGCCGCTTGGGGAGCTTCAGCCCCTTGTCCTGCTCGATCACCCAGGCGACGCCGCCCTTGCCGGATTGCGAGTTGACGCGGATCACCGCCTCGTAGCTGCGGCCGAGGTCGGCGGGGTCGATGGGGAGGTAGGGCACCTCCCACAGCTGATCGTTGCGCTGCCCCT
>NZ_JAQGLJ010000087.1 GCF_028292945.1 Sphingomonas bacterium
ACGCTCGCCTCGATCGACAGGAAGCTCGTATCGAGCAGCGCCGCGTCCGCCGCCATCACCAGCGGCGCGGCGGATCGGCCGCTATCGCGGTCGTCGCGCACGCGAATGTCGGCGAGCACCTTGTCAAAACTGAGCGTCGAGCCATGCGACTGCAGCTCGGCATGACGGCGGCGGGCGCGGATCTGAGGCGTCGCCTTGACGAACAGCTTCGCGTCCGCGTCGGGCGCTATCACCGTGCCGATGTCGCGGCCGTCGAGCACCGCGCCGCCGGCCTGATGTGCGAACCGCTTCTGCCGCTGCAACAACGCCGCACGGACGAGCGGGTGCGCCGAGACGATCGACGCGAGCTGCCCGATTTCGTCCGTACGCAGGACCGGATCGGCCAGCGTCAGCTCGTCGAAATCGCACGCCGCAACCGAGTCCGCCTCCTGCGTCGGGTCCAGCTCCAGCCTCTGCACAGTCGCCGCCACCGCCCGATACAGCAGACCCGTATCGAGATGCGGCAGCCGGTAATGCCGCGCCAATGCCTTGGCGACCGTGCCTTTGCCCGACGCGGCTGGTCCATCGACAGCGATGATCATTGGTTCAGCCACCGTGGTTGCGCGCCCAAACGCGTCATCGTCTCGAGGAACGCGGGATAGCTTGTCGCAATCGGGCGCGCATCGTCGATCGTGATCGGCTGCGCGGCATGCAGGCCTGCGACGGTCATGCTCATGGCGATTCGGTGGTCCAGCCTCGTCTCGACGCGGCCGCCGCCGGGCAGCGGATTGCCGCCGCGACCATCAATCGTCAGGCCGTCGTCATGCTCCCCGACCACCAAACCGGCCGCGCGCAGGGCGGCGGCCATAGTCGCGATGCGATCCGATTCCTTTACGCGCAGTTCGTGCGCGCCACGCACGACCGTGCGCCCGTCGGCAAAGGCAGCGGCGACGAACAGCGCCGGGTATTCGTCGATCATGCTCGGGGCGAGTTCTGGCGGCACGTCGATGCCGCGCAAGGCCGAGTGCCGGACCCGCACGTCGGCGACCTGCTCGCCGCCGACCTCGCGCTCGCTCCCGATGGCGATGTCGCCCCCCATCATCCGCAGCGCCTCGAACACACCAGTGCGGGTGGGATTGAGCAGCACGTTTGCGAGCAGGAGTTCGGAGCCGGGCACGATCAGCGCAGCCACTGCCCAGAAAGCGGCAGATGAGGGATCGCCGGGGATGGTCAGATGCTGCGGCTGCAATTCCGGCTCGCCGGTCAGGCTGATGATCGTTCCGTCTTCACGCGGTTCCACAGTCAGCGCAGCGCCGAAGCCGCGCAGCATCCGCTCGCTATGATCGCGCGTAGCGACCGGCTCGATCACCCGCGTGATCCCGGGCGTGTTGAGGCCGGCGAGCAGGATCGCCGACTTGACCTGCGCGGACGCGACCGGGGGTCGATACGCGATCGGAACGGCAGGGCACAGGCCGCGCACCATCAGCGGCAACCGGTCGCCCGGGCTGACGGTGATGTCCGCGCCGATCTGGCGCAGCGGCTCGACGACGCGCGCCATCGGTCGGCGCGACAGGCTGGCGTCGCCGATGAACGTCGCGGTGATCGGGTGCGAGGCGACCAGCCCCATCAACAGGCGCGTCGAGGTCCCCGAATTGCCCATGTCGAGCGCACCCTCAGGCTGCAGCAGCCCGCCGACGCCGACACCATGGACAAGCCACGCACCATCCTCCGCCCGCGCGATGGTCGCACCCATCGCGCGCATCGCCGCTGCGGTGGCGAGCACGTCCTCGCCTTCCAGCAGCCCCTCGATGCGGCTCTCGCCGACGGCAAGGCTCGCCAGCATGACCGCGCGATGGCTGATCGACTTGTCGCCGGGCACCTCGATGCGACCGCGTAATGGGCCGCCGGACGCGATCTGAAAGGGGCGGGGAAGGTCCGGCTTCATGGGGGCTGGGCTTTTGACAGGGGGGTGGGGCTGTGGCAAGGCGCGCGCCATCTCGTCGGGCCTGGGCTCGCGACAACCCACTTCCGAAAGGCGACTTACGGCATGATCAAGCCGGAATGGGGCACGAAGCGCTCGTGTCCGAAATGCGCGACGCGTTTCTATGACCTCACCAAGGACGACCCGGTCACCTGCATCAATTGCAGCCATGCCTGGGCACCGGAGCCGATCCTAAAGTCCAAGCAGCCGATGGCGTTCGAGGCGGTCAAGGCCGAGAACAAGACGCCAGACGCCGACCTGGAAGGAGGCGACGAGGACATCGCCGCGATCACCGGCGAGGACGAGGAGCCGAGTGCGGACGACGAGGTCGATCTGGGCGGCGACGACGATCTGGGCGTCGAGACCGGCAAGGAAGACGACGAGCATTGAGTTATGGCAAGCGGCGTCCGCGCCGCTTGCCAAGGTCGGCGCGCCCGATTAGGAGCGCGCCACCAGATGGGGCCGTAGCTCAGCTGGGAGAGCGTCGCGATGGCATTGCGAAGGTCTGGGGTTCGATCCCCCACGGCTCCACCACTGGATTTAAGTGCCTGAAAAGGCGCT
>NZ_JAQGLJ010000013.1 GCF_028292945.1 Sphingomonas bacterium
CCGCGTTGGTGCCGGACGACGGTTGACGTTCTGCGCGCTCCCCGCCGCCGCCGGTGGCTGGCTGCTGATCGGCCCGATGCCCGCCGACGGCGGCGTGCGCGTGCGGGCCGTGAGCGGCGAGGAGCGACGCTACCCTGCCACCGAAGCCGTCGCTGCGGACGCGCCCGGTGCGCTTTGGGCATCCCAGCAGGTCGGCGAACTGGCCGACGACCCCGCGCGACACACCGCAATGGCGGAGCTCGCCCGGCGCTACGGCGTCGCCGGCCCGGCGATGTCGTTCCTCGTGCTGGAGACACCCGACCAATATCTCCGCGCCGGCCTGGCCCCGCCCGCCGGCTTCGCGGACGAATGGATGACGACCTACCGCGCGGCGAAGGTCGAGCATGATGCGGAGAAGGCGGGTGCGCGCCAGGAGCGCCTCACCCATGTGCTCGGCCAATGGGCGGATCGGGTGACATGGTGGAACACCCGCTTCACGCCGCTCGCCCGCGTGCAGCGGCGCAAGCGCGGCAATGATGCGACCGAGATCATGCCACCCGCGATGGTGGTGCCGCCGCCGCCGCCGCCGGCGATAGCGGCGCCAGCCCCGGTCGGGGCCGCGGCGGACGACGACTCGTCCGCCAACATCGTCGTCACCGGCTCACGGGTACGACCGGGCACGACGCCTGCGCCCACCCGGCGACCGTCGTCCACGATCACCCTCGATCTCGCGGATCTCACCGCGCGTCGTCCCTATATCGCGGCGCTCGCCACGGCCGCGCCCGGCGACCGGCTGCGCGTGCTGGCGGAGCAGGAGCGCGCCTATGGTGCCGCGCCGACCTTCTACCTCGACACCGCCGACTGGTTTCGCGGCAAGGGAGACCCCGCCACCGCGATGCAGCTGCTGCTCTCGGCACTGGAGCTGCCGCTCAGCGACGACGAGACGCGCCAGATCGTCGCCTTCCGACTCGAACGCGACGGCGCGCACGATCGCGCGGTCGAACTCGCGGCCGCGCTCGCCGCCGCCAATGACGGGTTCCGCCCGCAACCGGCCCGCGCGCTGGCGCTGGCGCTGGCGGCGCGCGGGCACGCGAGGGGATTGGCAGGTCGCCCGGATCTAGAGCGCGCGTTCGCGCTGCTGACCGACGCCGCGCTCGACCCCGCATCGCGGGAATATGACGGGCTGGAGGTGATCGCGCTCGCCGAGGCCAACGCGCTGATCCCCGCGATCGAGCGGGCCGGCGGGCGCTGGTCGCTCGACCCGCGACTGGTCGGGCGGCTCGATACCGACGCGCGGATCGTCATCGAATGGACCGCCGACGATGCCGACATCGACCTGTGGGTGAACGAGCCCAATGGCGAGCGCGTCTATTATGGCGCGCCGCTGAGCAGTGCCGGCGGCCGCATCTCCAACGACATGACCGACGGTTACGGCCCGGAGGAATATGCCATCCGCCGCGCCCCGCCGGGCGCCTATCAGGTCAGGATCAACGGCTATGACGCCGATCGCATCAACCCCAATGGCCCGGGTCACGTACTGGTGCGCCTGATCCGTGATTTCGCGCGACCCACGCAGCAGCAGACGCTGGTCGATCTGGACCTGTCGTTCCAGGACGGCCGGGATCGCGACCGGGAGGACGGGACCCGTCCGGTCGCCACGCTCCGCGTCGGACCCTGAGGCGCGAGGTGCCCTCAAAATCCTGATCGAACCGCATAAAGCGCTCCCCGGCGTCCGCCGGGGAAGGCTGACTCAGCGCCGCTGAAACGCGCTCTAGATCGCCTCCAGCATACGCCCGCGCGCCGGCTCCACGTTGCTCGTGGCCAGTCTGGCGGCCGCCAGGATCGACGCTTCGCTGAAGGGCTTGCGCACGAAGCCCAGAGCGGGCGTGGGCTGTTCGATCTGGGCGGGATTGGCGGTCACGAACACCACCTTGACCCCATGATCGCGCGCCATGCGCAGCGCGATCGATGGCCCGGTGCAGCCGTCGCGCAGATTGACGTCGACAAACGCGAACTGGCACTGGTCGGCCACCTCCATCGCCTCCTGACGATCCGCGGCGATCGCCACCACCTTGTAACCTGCGTCCTGCAGTATCCGCTCCAGATCGAGGGCGACGAAGATCTCGTCCTCGACGATCAGCGCCGTCTTGCTCATGAGTTGATCCAAATCATAAGGTAGCCAACGCCGCGTCGGCGTTACCGTTCCCGGGCCGTTAACGACGGAGCAGGAAAATGGCATGTTCGGCGAGCAGGTTGGCCGCGCCCGACCCGCGCCGCCGGTCGCCGGCCAGGAACCATTCCCGCTCCACCGTCAGCCCCTGTTCGCGCACAAAAGCCCGGAAATCGTCCACCGTCAGATGATGGATGTTGGGGGTGT
Organism: Sphingomonas bacterium; assembly: GCF_028292945.1. Lineage (GTDB taxonomy): Bacteria > Pseudomonadota > Alphaproteobacteria > Sphingomonadales > Sphingomonadaceae > Sphingomonas. The sequence goes on from NZ_JAQGLJ010000013.1 coordinate 2,357, forward strand.
CGTACCAACGCTCGGGCAGCAGCCGCGTGACCGGCATCCGCCCGCCCCACAACAGGCTCATCCGCACCCGCCAGTGCGCGAAATTGGGAAAGCTGACGAATGCCCGGCCGCCGATCCGCAGCAGTTCGCCAAGCACCCGATCGGGTGCGTGGCACGTCTGCAGCGTCTGGCTGAGCACCGCATAGTCGAACGATCCGTCGCGATAGTCGGCGAGGTCGACGTCCGCGTCGCCCTGTACCACCGACAGTCCGCGTCCCATCGCGGCCGCGACGTTGCCCGGATCGAGCTCCAGCCCCCGCGCGTCGACGCCCTTGCCGTCGCGCAACGCCGCCATCAGCGCCCCGTCGCCGCAGCCGACGTCGAGCACCCGGCTGCCTGGCGCGATGTGCGCGGCGATCAGCGCCAGGTCGGGGCGCAGGGCTTCTCCCCTCCCGCCTGGGGAACCGGCGAAAGTGGTACTTTCACGAGAGCCCTCGGGAGGGCTCGGGGGTGGGCCTGTACCGGACACCGTATTGCAATGCCCACCCCCAGCCCCTCCCGCAAGCGGGAGGGGAGATCCGGCAGCCCCTCCCGCAAGCGGGAGGGGAGGTTCGTCGGCAGCCGCTCCCGCAAGCGGGAGGGGAACTATGCGCCCGTTCCCAAGAACCCACGCACGATTCGCTCCAGCTCGGGTGAATCGAGCAGGAAGGCGTCATGGCCGAACGGACTCGACAGCTCCACGAAGCTGGTCGGCGCGCCGGCGGCGTTGAGCGCCTGGACGATCGCGCGCGAGTCTCGCGTCGGGTACAGCCAGTCGGTGTCGAAGCTGACGATGCAGAACCGTGCGGTGCTGTCCCGGAAGGCATCCGCCAGCCGCCCGCCATGCTCCTCGGCGAGATCGAAATAGTCCATCGCACGGGTGATGTAGAGATAGGAGTTGGCGTCGAACCGGTCGACGAAGCTCAGCCCCTGATGGCGCAGATAGCTTTCGACCTGAAAGTCGGCGTCGAACCCGAACGTCCTCGCGCCATCGGGGCTGTCGGGCCGCGCCTGCAGCCGTCGCCCGAATTTCTGCGTCAGCCCCGCCTCCGACAGATAGGTGATGTGCGCGGCCATGCGCGCCACCGCCAGCCCCGCCGCGGGCGGATCGTCAGAGGCGTAGTCGCCGCCATTCCAGCGCGGATCGGCCATGATCGCCTGCCGCCCGACCTCGTGAAAGGCGATGTTCTGCGCCGTGTGCCGCGCGGTCGAGGCGATCACCATGCACGCCCGCACCCGGTCCGGAAACGTCGCCGCCCAGCTCAGCGCCTGCATCCCGCCCATCGACCCGCCCACCACGGCCGCCAGGCTGGCGATGCCGAGATGATCCAGCAGCAAGGCTTGCGCACGCACCATGTCGCGGATCGTGATGACGGGAAACGCCATCCCGACCGGCGTCCCTGTCGCTGGGTCCGTCGACGCCGGTCCGGAAGACCCCATGCAGCTGCCCAGCACGTTGATGCACACGACCAAGAACCGGTCGGTATCGATCGGCCGCCCCGGCCCGACCATGCTGGTCCACCAGCCCGGCTTGCCGGTGCGGGGCGAAGGCGAGGCGACGTGTTGGTCCATCGTCAGCGCATGGCAGACGAGGACGGCGTTCGACGCATCGGCGTCGAGCGCGCCATAGGTCTCGTACGCGACCTCGATGGGCGCGAGCGATCCGCCGCCGTCGAGCGCCAGCGGCCCGGGCAGGGTCACCCGGCGTTCCAGCCCGAAGCGCGCGTCCGTCATGGCCGCGCGTCCTAGGCGAGGGCGGCGACAAACTCTATCCCGCCCCCGACAGCGTCAGCGCGCCGACCAGCGCACCGATACCCAGCACCACCGGCGTCGCCAGCTTGCTCTTCCACCGGTACATCACCACCAGCGCGCAGACGAAGACCAGTGCGGCCACCACGAGGTTGGCCGCGTTGCCGACCACGCCGCGCGCGAGTTCCACCAACGTCACCGCGATCACCCCGACGACGGCCGCCGCGACGCCGGCGAGGAACAGCTGCAGCCGCTGGTTCTCGACCACCGCCTCCAGCCGCTCGTAGAACAGCAGCGAAAAGGCGAACGCAGGCAGGAACATCCCCGCCGTGATCGCCAGCGCGCCAGCCGGACCACCGCTGATCCAGCCGACAAAGGTCGCGAAGATCACCAGCGGCGCGGGGAGCACCCCGGCGATGCCGACGCCGTCGAGGAACTGCGCATCGGAGATCCAGCCGCGCCCGGCCGTGTCCGCGCGCACGAACGGGATCGCAGTGTACGCCCCGCCAAAGGTCAGCAGCCCGCCCTTCAATCCGGCGAGGAACAACGCCGCCATGGTCGCCGGACCGGACACGGCGGACGCGGCACGCGAGCTGTCTGGCAAAACCGTGATGACGATCCCGGTAACGGCAACCGCGGCAATGATCGTGAGAGCGGCGGAACGATAACGCCCGCTCGCCGCGAATACGTATGCCAGCCCGCTCGCCGGCAGCACGATCCAGAAACTCACCCCCGCCAGCATCGCCAATGCCGCGCCGACCGCAACCGCGATCAGCAACCGTTCGAGCAGGATATGCTCGCCGATCCGATGCACCGCGCGCAGCATCACCGCCAGCACCGCCGCCTGCACGCCCCCGAACATCGCGGTGGCAAGCGCCCCGCCGACCGGCAATCGCGTATAGGCCCAGGCGGCGGCGAGCATCAGCAGCAGGCCCGGCAGCATGAACCCCAGCCCCGCGAGCACGCCGCCCCACCGCCCCTTCGCCTGCACCCCCAGATGCACGCATAGCTCGTGCGCCTCCGGCCCGGGCAGTACCTGAAACACCGCCAGCATCCGGTTGAAGCGTGCCGAGCTGATCCAGCGCTCCTCGTCGACCAGCTCGCGCCGGATCATCGCGATCTGCGCGACCGGCCCGCCGAAGGCTAGAAACCCGAAGCGCAGGAACCGCACAAACAACGCGGCATGGCTCATCGCCGGAATCCCCGCCTCGCGTTCCGCTGCCCCGTCCGCCTGCATGTCGGCACCATTGCGCCCATGCCCGCGCGCGTCACGCGCTATGTCGTTGTCCGCTCGAAAGCCGCGCTTCGAAGCGCAAGGGATGACGGTCCGCGCCGCTGCCGCTACACGCCCGGCCATGACCATCGCCACCGCTCCGCAGCCCAAATCCTGGATCATGGACATCGCGCCGTACATCCCCGGCCGTTCGACCACCGACGACGGCCGCAAGGTGGTGAAGCTGTCCTCGAACGAGAACCCGCTCGGTACCCCCGCCGCCGCGCGGCAGGCGTTCATCGACGCCGCGACCAGCCTCGAACGCTATCCCGACGCATCCGGTTCGATCGTCCGCGAGGCGCTCGCCGAGAAGCACGGGCTGGACCCGGCGCGCATCATCTACGGCAACGGCTCGGACGAGGTGCTGCACCTCGCGGCAGGCGCGTTCGCCGGGCCGGGGGACGAGGTGATCTTCGTCCGCTTCGGCTTCGCGGTGTACGAGATCGCCGCACGGCGCGTCGGTGCGACGCCGGTGATCGCGCCGGACAAGGACTACGCGACCGATATCGACGCGGTGCTTGCTCACGTCACCGATCGCACTCGCGTCGTCTTCATCGCCAACCCCAACAACCCGACCGGCACCTATGCGGCCAAGGATGAGATCGCCCGCCTCCACGCCGCGCTTCCGGCGCACGTGCTGCTCGTCCTCGACCACGCCTATGCCGAGTATATCGACGGGAACGCGCAGGACGCCAAGGACGATGGGGGCATGGCGCTCGCCGCCAGCGCGCCCAACGTGCTCGTGACGCGCACCTTTTCGAAGATGTACGGCCTGGCCGCCGAGCGCATCGGCTGGGGCTATGCCGCCGCGCCGATCATCGACGCGATGCACCGCATCCGCCTGCCCTTCTCCATGACCATCGCCGGCCAGCACGCTGCCGTCGCGGCGCTCGGCGACACCGCGTTCGTCGACCACGCCCGCGCGCATAATGCGCAATGGCGGCGCTGGTTCTCCGACGAGATCGCCAAGATGGGCAATGCCGGCCTGCGCGCGATCCCGAGCCAGGCCAATTTCGTGCTGGTGATCTTCGAGGGCAAGCTCACCGCCGAGGTCGCGTACAAGGGCCTGATGGACGCCGGCTACATCGTCCGCTGGCTGCCGGGCCAGGGCCTGCCCCACGGCCTGCGCATTACGATCGGCACGGCGGACGAGACGCAAGGAGTCGCGGCGGCGTTGCGCGCGCTGGTGGAGGGCGCGTGATCCGCTCGCTCCGTCATCCCGGGCTTGATCCGGGATCCAACGTGCCGCAAGCCCAAGCTTCTGAGCCGCTTGTCCTGTGCTGGCCGCCTGCTGGACACCGGATCAAGTCCGGGGTGACGAACTAATGCTCCCCTTCGCCCGCGTCACGATCATCGGTCTCGGCCTGATCGGCTCCTCAATCGCGCGCGCGGTGCGCGCCGAGATGCCGAGCGTCCGCGTCACCGGGCATGACGCCGACGCGCAGGTGCGCGAGACGGCGCGGCGGATCGACCTGTGCGACGACATCACCGACACGCCTGGCGCGGCGGTGATCGACGCCGACCTCGTCATCCTGTGCGTCCCCGTCGGCGCGATCGGCACGGTCGCGGCCGACTTCGCGGGCGACCTGCCCACCGACGCGATCGTCAGCGATGTCGGCAGCTGCAAGGCGGAGGTTGCGCGCGCGCTGCGCGAGGCGCTGCCGAACGCGACGCTGGTCCCCGCCCATCCCGTCGCCGGCACCGAACAGAGCGGGCCGGAAGCCGGCTTTGCGACGCTGTTCCACCGCCGCTGGTGCATCCTGACGCCGCTTGACGACACGCCCGAACCTGCGACCCGGCGCGTCGAGGCGTTCTGGCAGCGGCTCGGCGCCGACGTCGAGGTGATGACCCCCGACCACCACGACCGCGTGCTCGCCATCACCAGCCACCTGCCGCACCTGATCGCCTACACCATCGTCGGCACCGCCAGCGATCTGGAGGCGGTGACGCAAAGCGAGGTGATCAAATATTCCGCCGGGGGTTTCCGCGATTTCACCCGCATTGCCGCCAGCGACCCGACGATGTGGCGCGACGTCTTCCTGACCAACCGCGAGGCGGTGCTGGAAATGCTGCAACGCTTCAGCGAAGACCTGACCGCGCTGCAACGCGCGATCCGGGTCGGCGCCGGCGACCAGCTCTTCGACCATTTCACCCGCACGCGCGCGGTGCGGCGGTCGATCGTCGAGCAGGGGCAGGACGACGCGGCGGCGGATTTCGGGCGCACTCACGACTGAACGGGCCGAAAGCGTCAGGTTCGGCTGGTCGGCTGCCGTCTATCATGATGGAGGTTGTCGACACCGCGCCATCAGCATCTACCAAGGGCGGCATCGGCAGAAACCGCCCAGGCATTGCCGGCTGCGACACGCTGCCGTGCTCCTGCCTGCGCCGTGGAGGCATGTGTGGCCAGATTCTATTTCCATTCGCGCGACCCTGACGGCGAAGTTCTGGACCCGGACGGCGTCGAGTGTCGCGACCTGGGCACGGTCGCCGATTACGCGTTGCGAAACGCGCGCGACGTGATCGCCGGCGGTGCGCAAGAGGGAATCATCGATCTGACCGTGCGCATCGATGTCGAGGATGAGGCGGGGTGCATCGTGCACAGCCTGGCGTTCGGCGATGCCGTGACGATCACCGCCTAGACTGTCACGGGCGCAGGCGACCCCGAACTACCCTTTTCCGAGCGGCGCGATCAGGCGGGAATATTCTCGTTCGGCCAAGCCGTAGCTGTCCCCGGCGATCTCGCGGAGGCGCGCGCGGTCGAGGATCGTCACCAGCCCGCGCGTGCTGCGGATCGCGCCGGTTCCCTCGAGCGTGTGGAGCGTCACGGTGACCCCCGACCGCCGCACGGCGAGCATCTGCGCCATGAACTCATGCGTCAGCTCCAGTCGATCGCTGTCGACCCGGTCGTGGCATACCAACAGCCAGCGGGCGAGTCGCTCCGCCAGTTGATAGTGAGCGTTGGCCATGGCGGTCGCGGCGGTCTGCACCGCGAGCACATGGACGAACTGCAGCAGCACGCGGCGCAACCCGGGACTCTGGTCGCTTGCGGCGAGCAGCGCGTCCGAGGCGATGTGGAGCGATGACGCGGCCTCGATCTGCATGAAGCACCGGTGCGGAGACTTGCCCGCCCCGAGGAGCACGGGCGCGCCGGACATGCCTTCCCTGCCGAATAGGCCCAGTTCGACGGTTTCACCCTCCTCGTCGTCCACGACGATCGACGCAATGCCGCCCTCGGGAAAGTAGACGCGCTCGATCGGGGTTTCCCTCTCGAACAGGTGCTTTCGCACCGGGAGGTGGGTTCGCTCGAGGCTGGGTTCCAGCAGCGCGTAGTCTTCGGGCGCCAACGCGCGCAACAGGAGGTTGGCGGTCGACGCCTGCGAGGCCGAGGTCATGGCGGTGCTTCCGGGTCGGGGCGGGAGCGCGCGCATCTCTCAGCCGCTCGCGCCCTGATGTCGGCAAGCGATTGCATGCACATAGCACGGATCGCCCGGGTCGCCGCTCTTTGTGCGCTGGCGTACGCTCTCCCGAAAAGGCGAGCCGTCGGGCATCGCGGTAACGCGAACCCCTCCTGTCCGTCGATCCGAACCTAGATCATCGGGTAACGCGCAACTCGTTGGGAATGGGGGACCTTCCGTTCGGTAACGCACACATTATTGTGACGCGATTTAGCTCGAATTATTGATCCACATTCGCGCCGCGTATTGCGCGAGATGTTCAACCCGCTTTCCGCTGCTTGTGCTGGGCGGGGAGCAGCCTGAAGGTCCATACATGCCTCGCTCGGACGCGACCCTGGAGCCGCTGGTGCGCAAGCTGGCCCTCCACAGCGATCTGTTGCGCGAGGAGCGCGAGGCGCTCCTGAGCTTGCGATTCGAGCGCCGTCCGCTCCGCGCGCATGCACAACTGTTTCGGGGCGTGGACCCCGCGCTGCATTGCTGCGTGCTGCTGGACGGGTACGCCGCGGGCTACAAGCTGCTGCGCGACGGTAGTCGCCAGATCCTCAACGTGCTGATGCGTGGCGACCTTGTCGGCATCCAGCGTTGCCTGTTCCAGCGCGCCGATCACGAAGTGGAGATGCTGACCGACGGAACCGTCGCGACGATCGCCGCCGCCGATCTGCAGGCGCTGATGTCCGCTCACTCCGGACTGTCGCGCGCGATATGGAGCGAGTCGCTGTTCCACGGCGCGATCCAGAGCGAATGGATCGTCAATGTCGGCCGCCGCAGCGCCTCCGCCCGGTTGGGCCACCTGCTGTGCGAACTGGGGGTGCGCAACGAGCAGCAGGGCCTGGGGAGCCGCGACCAGTTCGAGCTGCCCTTGACGCAGGCGAACATCGCCGACTGCGCCGGGCTGACCGCGGTTCACATCAACCGTACGCTGCGTTCGCTGGACGAGGCGGGGCTGATCCGTCGTGGCCGCGGGCGGGTCACCATTCCGGACTGGGCGGGCCTGACCAGGATGGCGGGCTTCGATGAACAATATCTGAAACCAAAGCGGGCCGAAGTGTCGGTCTCGCCGCGTCACCAGCAACAAGGAGCCTGACGGTGCAGGATCAGATCGCCGTCTCGAACGAGACCGAAGACTATTACTACCGCCGCGCCGAAGCGGAGCTGAAGATGGCGCAGGCGGCCACCGTGCCGGCGGCCGTCAAGGCGCATTACGAGCTTGCGAACCGGTATCTGGAGCAGCTGCCAAAACCAGGCGACGATGCGGTCGCGGTCGAACAGAAACGACCTGTGCTCCGCGCGTTCGCCAAGCTCTAAAGGCGAACGTCCACACGGTCGCCATAGCGCGTGGTGTGCAGCAGCAGGCCGGCGGTGTCGGTGATCCTGATCGAATGACTGGGGCTGAAGCGATGCTCCTGCTTCATCTCCTCCCCGACCAGGAAGGGAGCGCCGGCAGCGGCCGAGATTTTGGCGGCGGCCAGGTCGCCGAACTCCAGCCCCTCCTCGTCGCGCGCCTCGACCGTGGTATGCACATGGAGCCGATCATGTCGAACACGCCCCCGATCTCGCCCACCCCCCACGATCTCACCATCACGCCGCGCGACCGTCGCTTCGGGCGCGGTCACAAGATGTCGCGCTGGTGGTTGAACGACGATCCGGTCGCCACCGCCTTTTATAACGCGCTGTCCGTGACCTTCCCCAAAGGCGAGGCCTATTTCGTCGACAGTGTCCGCCGTTTCCGCGACGGCACGCCGCCCAAGCTGGCGGGCGAGATCCAGGCCTTCGTCAAGCAGGAGGTGATCCACACCCGCGAGCATGTCGCGTTCAATCGCCATGTCGCCGAACAGGGCTATGACACGACGCCGCTCGATCGCGATGTCGATGCGGCGCTGGCGCTGACCAGGGATCGCCCGGCGATCGCAGCACTCGCCGCGACGACTGCGCTGGAGCACTTCACCGCCATGCTCGCCCACGAGCTGATCGCCAACCCGAAGCATCTGGCGGGCGGTGACGAGCAGGCGCGCGCGCTGTGGCTGTGGCACGCGGCGGAGGAGATCGAGCACAAGGGCGTCGCCTACGACACCTGGCTGCACGCGACGCGCGACTGGTCGCGGGCGAAGCGGTGGCAGGTCAAGTCGCTGGTCATGCTCGTCACCACCTGGCGCTTCTTCACCGGGCGCACGCGCGGCATGCTGGAACTGCTGCGCCAGGACGGGCTGTCGGGTCCGCGCATATGGGCGCGGCTGGCGTGGTACGCTTTCGGTAACCCCGGCATGGCCCGCAAGGTGGCGGGGGTCTGGGCGGCCTATTTCCTGCCTCGCTTCCACCCCTGGAAGCACGACGACCGCGCGCTCATCAACCTTGCCGAAAGCGATTATGAAGCGGCGATCGCGCCCAGGGTGGCGACGGCCTGATCGTCTATCGGTCGTCGAGCGCGTTCATCGCCTCCCATACGCGCCGCTCCGCCTCCTCGCGCGGCAACCCCGGCGGGATCGCCTCGCCGAAGCGATAGGTGATGACGCCGGCGCGCTTGGCTCCGCGCTTGGGCCACAGCCGGCCGCTGTCGACCGCGATCGGCACCACCGGCAGCTTCAGCACCTTGTACAGGCCGGCGAATCCCGCCTTTAGCGGCGGCCGCTCGCCCGGCGCGACGCGCGTTCCCTCCGGGAACAACAGGATCGAGCGACCCTCGGCCGTCAGCGCGGCGCCCTCCGTCATCATTCGCCGCAGCATCGCCGCCGAGGCCTCGCGGTCGACCGCGATCGCGCCGTAGACCGTGGTTGCCCAGCCCCACAGCGGGATGCGCGTCAGCTCGCGTTTCAGGATGATCGCCGGCCCGCCCAGCTCATGCTCCAGGTCGATCGCCTCGAAGAAGGACTGGTGCTTGACCGCGTACAGCACCGGCCGATCGGGTCGCGGCCCCTCGACGCGCACGGTGATGCCCAACAGCACCCGCGCGCACCAACGCTGATACCGCGACCAGGCGCTGGCGTGCCGGATCATCGCCGCCCGGCCGAACCAGGCGGAAATTGGCGTGGTCAGCACGACGAGGATCGATCCGCCATAAAAGACGATGCGAAACAGCAGCGTCCGCAAGCTGGCGATCACGTCCGCCCCGCCCAGATCGCAACCCGGCGCACCAGCAGCTTGTTGTATTCGTTGAACAACGTGCCGAAGCGCGGCGCGGTCGGCACGCCATCGCCCAGCACCACCAGCCGCGGTCCGGTCGCGGCGCGCAGCTCCATCTCCGCACGCGCGAGGTGCCAGTCAGACGTCACCAGCCGCACCGTCTTGAAGCGGTTGCGCCGCAGCCACGCCGCCGTCTCATCGGCATTGGACCGGGTATCGACCGCATCCGGCCCCAGATCGACGCAGCACGCGAGCAGCCGCGGGTCGGCGCCCTGTTCGCGCTGCAGATCGACCTTGCGTACGCCCGCGCCGACGCCCGTCACCAGCATCCGCTTGGCCTGCTTGCGCGCGAGCAGCTCCAGCCCGCGCTCGATGCGCCCCGGCCCGCCGGTCGGCACCACGACGGCGTCGGTCGTCGATCCTTCCAGCGGCCCCGGCAACAGCAGCGTGAACGCCACGAAGCCGAGCGCGTACAGGATCACCGCGACGGAGAAGAACCGCCGGATCACAGCGTCCGCCTGAGGTTCGCCAGCACCGCCCAGCGTGCCGCCAGCGTCGCCAGCACCACGAACAGCAGCGGCGTCAGCGCCAGCAGCAGCCAGTCGCCCGAACCCAGCGTCGCGCCGCCCAGCAGCTCCGATCCCAGCGCGCTGACCTGCGCGCCCATAAGCCACACCACCCCCGCCGCCGCCAGCGCGCCCAGCCCGCCTCCCGCCGCCGCGTCGAGCGCCAGCCGGCGCTGGAACAGCCGCGCCACCTGCACGTCGGTCGATCCCAGCATGTGCATCACCTCGATCGTCGCGCGGTGCGTCTCCAGCCCGTTGCGCGCCGCCAGCACCACCACCGCCGCCGCCGCCGCCGCCATCAACGCCACCAGCCCGCCCGCCAGCCAGGTCAGCGAGGCCATGAAGTCGCTGACCGGGCTCATCCACGCCTCGTGCCGGTCGACCCGCGCGGCGCCGCTCACGCGCCTGGCGACCGCCGCGACCCGCGCCGCGCCCGTTTCGCTCGGGTCGGCCAGGTCCACGTCGATCAGCGCCGGCACCGGCAGCGCCGGGTCCGCGCCGTCTCCGAGCCAAGGCCGCAACAGGCGTTCCAGCTCCGCGCGCGGCACCACCGTCGCCCGCGCGACCTCGGGCAGCGCCCGGATCGCGGCCAGAACGCCCGCCACCGCCGCGTCGCGCCGCGCCGGTTCGCCGTCCACCACCTGCACTGTCAATCGCCCCGCCAATTGCCGGTCCAGCGCCCCGCGCGCATTCGCCGTCGCCAGCCCTGCCGCGGCCGCCAGCACCAGCAGGAACAGCATCACCGCCATCACCCCGGTCATCGCGCGCAGGCCGCCGGCCTCGTCCAGCACGCGGCGCTCGTCGGTGCGCCGGTTCACCCTTCCTGCCTCGGCGGCGGATAGCGCAGCGCGCCCGTGGGATCGAGCAGCCGCCCCTTGTCGAGCCGCAGCATCACCGCGTGCGGCAGGCGGCTGAGCAGGTGGAAGTCGTGGGTCGCCACCACCACCGTGGTGCCCAGCTTGTTGAGCGAGTCCATCAGCAACAGCAGCCGTTCGGCCATGTCCGGATCGACGTTGCCGGTCGGCTCGTCTGCGACCAGCATCTCGGGCCGCCCGATCACCGCGCGCGCGATCGCCACGCGCTGCTGCTCGCCGCCCGACAGCGTCTCGGGCCGGGCATGCGCGCGCTCCCCCAGCCCGACCCAGGCGAGCATCTCCTTGACCGGCTGCAGCACGTCCGCCTCCGGCACCCCCGCCACCCGCAACGGCAGCGCGACATTGTCCGCCGCCGACAGATGCGGCACGAGGCGAAAGTCCTGGAACACCACGCCGATCCGACGCCGAAAGCCCGGCAGCCGGGCGCGCGGCATCGTCACCGCATCCTCGCCGAATAGCCGGATGATCCCTCGGCTCGGGCGCTGGGCGAGGTACAACAGCTTGAGCAGCGAGGTCTTGCCCGCCCCGCTCGCGCCGGTCAGGAAATAGAACGCGCCGCCGCGGAGGCTGAACGATACGTCCGACAGGACTTCGGGCGCCGGCGCCTCCGCCCCGCCCGGGCTGCCGTATCGCAGTCCCACATTCTCGAACTGCACGATGGTCGCCATGGCCCGCGACCTTGGCACGCCAGCCGCCCGCTCTCAAGCTTGCCACATCGGGCCGCGCCGTGCTTAGATTCGGGACGATGATCCTCCAGTGCCCAGAGTGCCAGACCCGCTATCTCGTTCCCGACAGTGCGATCGGCAGCGACGGCCGCACCGTGCGTTGCGCCAATTGCAAGCATAGCTGGTTCCAGGAACCCGCGCCGCTGGACCTGTCGGACGACATCGCGCCACCGCTACCCGCGCCACCCCCTCCCGCGCCGCTCCCCCCGGTCGCGACCGAGGTCCCGCCTTCCTTCGTCGAGACGACACGCCCGCCAGTTTCGGACCCGATCGCCGAGCCGGCCGACGCCTACGCCCCGCGCGCGCCGTTTCGCGCGCGCGCCAATCCGGTCCGCCGCTGGACCGCCGCGGCGCTGGTCGCGGGGGCGCTGATGCTGGCCGCCGTCGCGGCGATCACCTGGCTGGGCGCGCCGAATATCGGCTCGTGGCTGGGCCTCGCGCCGGCAGAAAGCGCGTTGCGACTGAAGGACAACCCGATCGAGCGACGTGAGCTCGAGAACGGCTCCGAACTCTTCGCCGTGTCGGGGCAGGTCACCAACCCCTCTGCCACGCGCCAGCGCGTGCCCGACATCCGCGCCGAGCTTCGCGATGCGCAGGGCCGGATGGTCTACAGCTGGACGATCACGCCGCAGCAACGCACGCTGCCGCCCGGCGGCGCGGTCGATTTCAACTCCGCGAAGCTTGACGTGCCCGCCAATTCCAAGCGCCTCGAACTGAGCTTCGTCGGCGACACTGCGTCCTAGGCGGGTTGCGAGCGACGGGACGCTGCGCTAACGCCCCGCTCCTACCGGCCGGAACCTTCGAGGGAACCGGCAAGCGACGTGCGGCCGTGGCGGAATTGGTAGACGCGCAGCCTTGAGGTGGCTGTGTCCGAAAGGACGTGGAAGTTCGAGTCTTCTCGGCCGCACCAGTCCCGGTCAAAACTGGGCAATGTCCCGTTTGAGACGGGCTTATCGCTGACGAGCAGGTGCTCGATTGCCGATCGTGTGCCGGTGATGTGAACCTCGCGGCTCGACACCCGCACCTGCTCGACGAGGAGCGACACGCGTTCGTTCAGCCACTTCGCGATTGCGCGCACGCCCATCTGCCCCCGCGCCGCAGCCGGTAATCGAGAGGTCGTACATGAGACGGACCACCGCTGCCTCATCACCGTCCAATTCGAGTTTCTTCTTGTGCTTGTTGCCTCGGATCTACGCGATGCGCTGATTGCCCAAAAGGTCGCCCGCTGCGCATTCGACCGACCCGCCAACCAGCTGATCCGGACCATCCTCAGTCTGCGCTAAGTCGGCGGGCCGATGCGGGTCGCAGCGCAATGTAACGCGCCGTCAATCGGAGCGCGAATCATGCACTCGTGTAAAACGCTGTTTCTCGTCGCCGTAGTGGGATCGAGCGCGGCGCAAGCTAGCGGCGCCTATGCGGTCGTCGTCGGCAACGCCGACAACGAAGCCGTGACGATGCTGCGCCCTGCGGTGCCGCTGACCGCCGCAGTCGTGACCGCCGAGCAGACTGCGGGCAGCTACGCGACCCACGCCGAGTATGAGAAGACCGCCGGCGGCTGGGCGTATGACGTAGATGTCGTCAACGGCAGCGAGACGTTCGACGTCCGCGTCGACGCGACTTCCGGCCAGGCGCTCTTATCCACGGAGGACGTCATCGACGGCGACCGCGATGAGGATGGCGAGCACGGCGAAGACAAGGCCGACTGATCGCGCACGGTCCCATCAGGAGTATTGTCATGAACCCACTCACCGACGCGTCGTTGCACACCATGTTGAACAAGGTGCCGGAAGTCACCTTGGTCTTCTGGCTGATCAAGATGCTGTCGACCACCGTCGGCGAGACGGGAGCCGATTTCCTGATCTTCAACCTCGGCTACGGCATGACCCTTACCTCCGTCGTCATGGGTGCGCTGCTCGTCGCCACGCTCGCGTGGCAGATGGGGCTGCGGCGCTACGTGCCCGAGCCCTATTGGCTGACGGTGGTGCTCGTCAGCATTTTCGGCACTTTGGTCACGGACAATCTCACCGACCAGTTCGGGGTGCCGCTTGCGGTGTCGACCGGGGCTTTCGCGGTTGGGCTGATCGTGGTGTTCGCGCTGTGGCATCGGGCCGAGGGCACGCTGTCGATCGCAGAGATCGACAACCGCCCGCGCGAGGCTTTCTATTGGCTGGCGATCCTCATCACGTTCGCGCTTGGCACCGCGGCCGGCGACTGGGTGGGCGAGGGACTGGGCCTGGGCTATAGCTGGTCGGCCGTGTTGTTCGGCGGGATGATCGCCGTCGTGGCGGCTGCGCGCTTCCTGTTCAACGCCAGCGCGGTGGCGACCTTCTGGATTGCCTATGTCCTGACCCGGCCGCTGGGCGCATCGTGCGGCGACCTGCTCGCGCAATCACCTAGCAACGGCGGGCTGGGGCTGGGCACCACCGATACCAGCATCATCTTTCTTGTCGTGATCGTCGGGCTGGTGATCTACCTGCGCACGGCCATGGCGCGTCCGGCCGTCGCCTGAGCGTGACCGGGTCGGAGGGACGTCGAACATGCGTGTCTTGCTGGTCGAGGACGACCGAATGGTCGGCGAGACGATGAGCCTCGCGCTCCAGGACGCCGCCTGCGCGGCCGACTGGGTGCGCGATGGTGCCACGGCGATCATCGCTGCCCGCGACCAGCATTACGACCTGGTGCTGCTCGACCTCGGCCTGCCCGAACGCGACGGGATCGAGGTGCTTCGCACGATCCGGTCGAGCAACGACGCGGTGCCCGTGTTGATCGTCACCGCCCGGGATGCGGTGGAAGACCGGATCGCCGGGCTCGACGGTGGTGCCGATGATTACATCGTCAAACCTTTCGAAATGGGCGAGCTGCTCGCGCGGATGCGCGCGGTATCGCGACGCAAGGGCGGGCGGGCTGCGCCGCTCCTCACCAACGGCCGGCTGGCTCTCGATCCCGCGACGCGCGAGGCGCGCGTCGATGACGCCGAGCCGGTTCGGCTCTCCGCGCGCGAATTCTCGCTGTTGCAAGCCTTGTTGCTTCGACCGGGAGCGATCCTGTCGCGATCCGAGCTCGAGGATCGCATCTATGGGTGGGGCGAGGAAGTTGAGAGCAATGCCGTCGAATTCCTGATCCACGCGCTGCGTCGAAAATTGGGCCAGACGACGATCCGCAACGTCAGGGGGGCGGGATGGCTGGTCGATCGGGAGGGCTGATGTCGCAGTCGTTGCAGTTCCGGTTGTCGCTGTGGCTGCTGCTGACCATCGTCGTGGCCGGGTCGGCGGCAGCGGTGTTCTCCTATTGCTCCGCCTACGCCGAAGCGATCGAGCTGCAGGACGACCAGCTGCGCGAGGCGGCGGCGCTGGCCGGACAATTGAGCCCGTCTGCCGCCGACGCGGCGCGGATCGCATCCGCCAACGACCATGAAGCGCGGATCGTGGTCGGGCGAGTCGGTGGGCAGGGCGCCCTGCCGCCGGAGTTGCGCGGTTTGCCTGCCGTGCTGACCCCGGGGTTCCACACCGAACGGGCCGGTGCCCGCGAATGGCGGGTGTTCGTCACCGATCCCGACCAAATGCTGGTCGCGCAGTCGACTGCCCTGCGCGACGACGTGGCACAGGACGGCGCGGAGCGTGCGCTGCTGCCGTTCGCCGTTGTGCTGCCGCTGCTGTTGCTGGTGGTGACGGTCATCGTAAGGCGGATGCTCGCTCCGTTGCGCGCGCTGGCGGCGGCGGTCGACGCTCGGAAGGACGACGATCTGAGCGCCATCGGCGATGCCGGGCTGCCGATCGAACTCCGGCCGCTGGTTGGCGCAACCAACCGCCTGCTCGACCGCATCGGCCAGGCGATGGCGGCGCAGCAGCGCTTCATCGCCGACGCCGCGCACGAACTCAGGACCCCGTTGGCGGCGCTGATCCTGCAAGCCGAGCGGCTGGACGGTGCCGATCTGTCAACCGATGCGCGCGACCGGCTTGGGCTGCTGCGACGTGGGCTGGCGCGCAGCCGCTCCCTGCTCGAGCAATTGCTGGCGCTTGCCCGCGCACAGCAGGCCGCGGTCAACCCGGCGGCGGCGACCCCGCTCGGGCCGGTGCTGCGCGCAGTGATCGCCGAGCAGATGCCGCTCGCCGTCCGCAAGCGGATCGACCTGGGGGTGATCGGCGAGCCCGACGTGACGGTCGCCATGGGCGAGCTCGACGTATCGATCCTCCTGCGCAATCTGGTCGAGAATGCGCTTCGCTACACCCCCGAGGCTGGCCGGGTCGACGTCGTCGTCGGGCGCGCCGGGCACCGCGCGACGATCGCGGTGCGTGATACCGGCCCTGGCATTCCGGTCGAGGAGCGCGAGCGGGTGTTCCAACCGTTCCATCGGCTCGCCGCCGACGATCAGGGGTCGGGGCTGGGACTGGCAATCGTCCGCGCGATAGCCGAGCGGAATGGCGCGACGGTCACCATCGGCGATGCGCAGCCCGGCGCCAGCATCTCGATTACACTTCCCGACACCAACGAAGGACCCGCATGACCGCCTGGATCCAGAACCTCGTCGCGCAACTCGGCTATGTCGGCATCGCGCTGCTGATGTTCGCCGAGACCGTGTTCCCCCCGCTTCCCTCTGAGGTGATCATGCCGCTGGCCGGGATGCAGGCGGGGGCGGGACGCTTCTCGCTGGCCGGGACGATCGCCGCTGGGGTGACCGGAGCGATGATCGGCAATTTGGCCTGGTATGCGCTGGCCCGTGCGATCGGAGTCGAGCGCATGCGCACCCTGGTCGATCTGCATGGCCGCTGGTTGACGCTGGACTGGGACGAAGTCGAGCGGGGTCGCTCCCTGTTTGCCAAGAGTGGCGCGACATTCGTCTGCCTCGGCCGGCTGGTGCCCACGATCAGGTCGATCGTGTCCATACCCGCCGGACTGCTGGCGTTGCCGTTGCTGCCCTTCCTGTTGTGGTCGCTAATTGGCACGACCGTGTGGACCGGGTTGCTCGCTGGCGCCGGTACGTTGCTGGGCGGGCGCCATGGTGCGGTCGCCGATGTGGTCGGGCCGGTCTCGACTGCGATCGTTGTCGCGATTGTGGGCTGGTATGGCTGGCGGGTCGCGACCTGGCACCGGCGCAAAGGATCCCGTGATGAATAGCATGCGCATCAGCTTGCTCCATCGCCCCGCCGCTGCGCTAGCCGTGGCCGCTGGGCTGCTAGCAGCAGCGGTGCTGTTCCTGCTGATGCTGGGGTCGGAGATCGCCGAGCGGGAGACCGAAATCTTCGACCGCGCAGTGTTGCAGTGGCTGCGCGACATGTTCGGTAGCTACTCCGGGCTGAAGCGCGTGATGCTGGACATTACCGCGCTGGGCGACACCATCGTCCTGACATTCACCGTGCTCGCGGTGACCGGTTTCCTGCTGACGCTGCGGCGCTACCGGTTGGCCGGCATACTGATCGTCCAGGCGGCGGTGGGCACCTCGTTGGCGTCGCTGGCCAAGCTCTGGTTCGCGCGCGCCCGCCCCTCGATCATCGAGCACTGGGCCGAGGTAAGCAGCGCGAGTTTTCCCAGCGGCCACGCCGCCAATTCCGCAGTGGTGTATTTCGCACTTGCGATCCTGGCGGGCCGCGCCGTCCCCACGGCCGCGGGGCGCTGTTACCTGCTCGGCATCGCGGCGGCCTTGGTCGCGGCGATCGGGGTATCGCGCATGTATCTGGGTGTTCACTGGCCCACCGACGTGATTGCCGGCTGGGCATTGGGTGGCAGCTGGGCGATCTTTGGCTGGGTCGTGACAGAGCGCCTGGCGCCCCGCGTCAGTTCCGATAGATTTGTATCAAGAAACCCAGCCTGATGTTAGATCAAGTTTGGTAGAAAGGGCCTTAGCATATCAAACTGGTAGCGGGGAGTTGAACTTCATTCCTAGCCATTCTTAGCTTGCTATTCAGGTTCATGACTGAGTCAGAAATTGGCTTGGACCGATGAACCACATCAATTCTTCCAGATGCTCGCTCTTGAAGACTTGCCATTGTTGCAGATCGCTATGCTCCGTGCAGCAACGCTTCGGATCAGCTCCGCCTTTCTCGCAGTTCACCTACGCCAGTCGGCCTACCCTGCGTCGACGCGATAGCAGTGGAGTGGGTCAGCGTAACGATGCGCGTTGCATGCAAAGCGGCATGTTCTTTTCGCTGCGATATTGAGTGTCGGTTCACTCCGTGCGCGCCTTGACAGTTTGGTGTCAGGGAAGAGCGCCTAAGCAACCATCAATCGCAATGGCGACGAGTGGTCAATGACGGGAGCGGGTGATGATCGGACGATTGGGGTGCCGAAGCGCGCTGATCTGCGGCGGTGTCGTCGCGGCTGTCACCATCGCTGCTCCGGCCGCAGCGCAGAGCCGTCCGGAAATCGGCGAGCTTCGGGCGCTACTTTTGGCCTTGAAGTCCGATCAGGAAAGATCGTCGAGCCGCATCGCCCAACTTCAGGGCGAGCAGGAGATCGCCGCCCGACGGATTGCTCAGCTTGAGGCTGCGCTGGCGACGCGAACGCCTTCCTCCAGTCCGATTGCAGCGGATCGGTTCGAACCCGGCGTCGCAGCAGCCGCAGCGATTAACCGGCCGGTTGACCTGGCGGCACACTCCACTTCCCAGGCGCCGGCCGCGGCAATCAACCCCGCCGGCGGCTCCGGTCCAGGCACGCCAGCAATGCAGGCGCAGGCCAAGCTCGCGCTGTCGGGCGACCTGCGGCTCAGGTACGAAAACAACTCCGGCGATACCGACGCGATCGATCGGAGCCGGCTGGTGATGCGAGGCCGGCTGCGCGCCGCCTACTCCGTCAACGACTGGCTGACGATCGGTGGCCAGCTTTCCACCGGCGATCCCAACGATCCCAACAGCACGGATATCACGCTGACAGGCTTTGACAGCGACCTGATGGTTAGCCTGGATCAGGCCTATGTTCGCGCCACCTTCGGCAACCTGACCCTGAACGGTGGCAAGTTCGTGCAACCCTTCGCACGAACGGAAATGGTTTGGGACGGCGATGTGGACATCCAGGGCGTAGCGGCGAGCTATCGTACGGATCTTGGCGGCGGATCTTCGGCGCGTGCGCACGGACTTTACATGATTGTCGACGAGGCGGCCGCTGCTTCGGACAGCTATATGGTCGGCGGTCAAGTTCAGCTCGATTGGCTTTTGGGTGATTTGCGCTTCGAGATCGCGGCCGGTTATTACGACTATACGTTGCGAAGCGTTGCGGGTGCGGACGCCGGGGACATCCGCACCAATCGATTCGCGTCAGGAGCGTACCTTTCTGATTTCGACCTGCTCGACGTTGTCGGCGGCGTCACTTACTCGGGCCTGGGACCGCAGTGGCCCGTCCGACTGGTCGCTGACTATGTTCACAACTTCGGTGCGACCACCGATCAGGACTCCGGCTTCGGCGTCGATCTGCTGCTGGGGCGCGGTGTGCAGCACAGGGACTGGCGCTTTGGGTACGGTTACGCCGAGACCGGCGTGGACGCGGTGCTGGCGGCCTTCAGCCACGACAACACCGACTTGGCGACCAATTATCGGCAGCACAGCATCTTCGGAGAGTATGTGGTGGCGCCTCGCGTGGTGCTGAACGCGACGCTATTTCATTACCGGCCCAAGTCGTCGCTGTTCACTCCGGCATTTCTGCCCGATGACTGGGTAAACCGGCTGCGGCTGAACTTGCTGGTGAACTTCTAGGCCATGCGGCGTGCGCCGGGCGACAGGTTGCTGACAGTTTTCCACGCTAGTCCCGTTGTAGAAAAAAGAAGCATCAAGAGAGGGTATAGCTGAAATGCGCATCAAATTACGTGCAGTGCTCGCCACCGCGCTCATCGGCGTCGTCGCCGCTCCCACCGTCGCTCAGGATATCCCGCGTGCGGCGTCTACCCCGCAGACGGCCAAGAACTGGCGCGGCCCGACCGGCAAGATCAAGGCGCAAGCCTTGGTCGACAAGCTGATCGCCGGCCACAAGGAGATCATGAGCATCACCATGCACGCTCAGCCTGACGGGTTGACCGGCGACGCATACACGATGATCGCGGGCTCGTTTCCCGATCGGATCGGCAACACGTCCTCGCCCGGCGACATCATCACCGCCAAGAAGGGCGTGACCCAGGTCGAGTCGAAATGGGGTACTCCAGATTACGGCAAGAAGGTCTCGATCGTGATCCCGCTGAAGGACAGTGCGGGCAAATACCTGCCGGTTGCGATGGTTATCGCCTTTCATCAGTCGCCGGCCACCCGCAAGAAGGATACCGACTTCATGCAGCCGGGGATCGCGATCCGTGATGGGCTCAGCAGGCAGATACCGAACCTCGCATCCCTCTACGCACCCGCCGGCTAAGCCTCGGTTCGGCTGATCGTTCGGGGCAGCGAGTCCCCAGGAGGTATATCGTGAAGAACCTGAAGCTGTTGGCGGCGCTCATCGGCGCCGCCGCCGTCCTGTTGCCTGCTGCAGCGGCCGAACCGCTCTACGTGCTTGAGAGCGCAACAGTCCTGCCCAGCTCCGATACCGACTGGGACTATATCAAGCTTGAGCCGCACGGCAGCCGGCTGTTCATCGCTCGTCGCAAGGACGGATTGAGCGTCTTCGACGTCGACCAAAAAAGGGTCACGGCGACGGTGGCGAACACTGATGGCGCCAACGGCCCGCTGCTGCTGCCGGCAATCGATCGCGGCTATGTGGTCAACACCGACGGCTCGATCACGGTGTTCGCGTTGAAGTCGCTCAAGGTGCTCAATCGGATCAAGCTCGCCAATGACGGCGGGCTCAACACCATCACCTACGATCCTTCCACCAAGCGGTTGCAGGCGGTGGTGGGGTCTCGGGCCGCCGAGTCGGCATGGTTCACCCTGGACGCGATGACCGGCAAGCTGCTGAGCAAGACCGTCTTTCCTTTCAAGAAGATGGACGAGCCCGCGCCTGACGGGAAGGGGGGGCTGTTCGCGCCCGCGCGGTACGACAAGCTGCTCCTGAAGCTTGATTCCAGGACGCTCAAGGAGATCGGTCGTTGGGAGATCAACTGCGAGCAGGTTGTTGCAGTAGAACATCGGGCTGACATCAACCGGCTGCTGATCGGCTGCAGGGGCGACAAGCCGGTCTTCCTGGCGCTCGACGCGACCACGGGCCGGCAGATCGCGTCGGTGCCGATCGGCAAGGGCATCGACGGCATGGTTCATGACGAAAAGCGCGGGCGGATCATCACATCCAACGGCGGCGATTCCAGCCTCACCGTCATCAAGCAGGACGGGCCGGACAGCTATCGGTTGCTCGGCAACATCCAGACCCGGCCGCAGGCACGCACGATGCAGATCGACGAGCGCAACGGCAAGCTGTACCTCGTCACCGCCGATGCGACCTTTCCGGCACCCGGCGTCGACGGCAAGCCCGCGCCGCCCTACTTCCATCCCAACAGCTTCACGGTGCTGACCTATAAGCCGATGTAGGGCGGAACCCCGGGCGACGGACGGTCAGTCGAGCGGTCGATATGGGCCGCGTGCGATGATCGCGCGGGCGGCCGCACTGCTTATGAAGACGGCGAAGTCGGCTGCGATCGGACGGGGCACGGGATCGGCATACGCCACGACCTCGCGCTCGAACGGATAGCCAGGCTGACCGGGCAAGCGTGGCTGCCCGTCGACCACGACGGGAAGCACGCGCGTGCCGGGGTATTTGGTGGCATCGCCAAGACCAAGCGCAGCCGGGTCGCGCGCAACTGCAGCCGCGATCTCGGCTCCGAAGCTGTCGCGTCCAAGATCAGGTGCGCGGACGTCGGTTCGCTCGCGGACTCGGCGCCAGTCGAGCTGGACGCGGCCGGCGAGCAACGACGCGCGCAGGTAGCGGCCGGTGCCGCCGTCCGACCATGGCATCACCACCACGACCGGCCGTTGCGCCAGCGGGCCGCCGGCGCCGAGTTCTGTCCAGCGCGGTGGGTCACCGTACGCCCGAAAGGCGACCGTAAGCTGTTCACGGGTTATCGCCCGGAGCGAATTGTCCACATGCACCCGCACCGCCAGCGCGGGCGAATGGCCCGGCGTTGCAACGCTGCCGCGAAACACCGGTGTCGCCACCGGCAGCTTGCGGTGGATCCACTCATAGGCTTTCAGCTCTTGATCATGGCCGCGCCGGCCGATGATCGCCAGTTCGGAACGACCGGTCGAAAAGCGTGCCATCGCCACGTCGCTGCCGACAGCGAGGATGGCGACACGCCGGCCCGGACGTGCCCGCTCATAGGCCGCGGCAAGCGCCCGCAGCGTCGGCGCGAGCTGGGCGCTGGTCGCCACCTCCAACACCGGTCCGCTGCGCGCGGGCGGCGCGATCTCGGCGCTGAGGGCGAGCGCCGCGATCGGCAGCATAAGGTAGCGGATCATTGCAGCTTCGCCCGTTCGCGCAGCAGCGTCGCGCGGTCGAGCGGTAGGTAGCCGCTGTCCTCGACCAACGCCGTCTGTCCCTCGCGGCTGAGGATGTAGCGCAGGAACTCGCGATCGGCGGGCGTCATGCCCTTCCCGGGTGCGCGATCGACGATTGCCGGGATGATCCGCACCAGGGGATATCGCCGCGCCATCAGCGTGGCATTGGTCGCCGGGACAAAACCACGCTTCGCGCTCCAGGCGAGCGGCAGCGCACGTACCATCGGATTGGCGAAGCGCACATTGGAGATGCCGATCCCGCCGGGGTCTTTGGCGAGCGCCTCCAGGATCAGCTGCCCGTGCTGGATGACCTGCCCGTTCGGCTGGGTGACCGGCATGTATTCGCGCGACGCCGGATTCCACCGGTGACTGTCGCAGAGCACGCGCTCGCGGAAGAACAGCGCGAAGTCGACATCGGTCTTCCAGACATAGGGCTGGATCGGACGTCGCGCCCACGCCCCCGTAAGGCCGAGCCCGTCCCAAGTGCGGATGTCGCCGGGACCGCAGCGATTGCCCGCTCCGAACACCCCTGCAAGCTGGCGGACCGTCAGCCCAGCTAGCGGATTGTCGCGATGGACGAAGACCATGTGCGCATAATCGAAGAAGTTCGTGTCGACGCTGCCGTTCGCTATCTCGACGATGGTCGGCGCATAGCCCTTCGCGCGGCGGAACATGCGCGCCGACGCCGGACTGATCTCTTCGCCCAAGATGGCGAGCGTACCCGCGCCACTGGCAAGCGCGCTGACCGCAGAGGCCGTTCCGTACATGCGGTAATCGAGCCGGACGTCGGGGTGATCGCGCTGGAACTCGGCGAACCACCGCCTGACGAGGGCGCCGACGAAATCGTGCCGCGGGCTGCCATGTCCCCAGACGCTGATCGTGCCGCGCACACTGGGGCCGGGCGTGTAGGACGGCAGCGAAGCCAGGGTGCGCGCGACGTAAGGGTCTATCGCCGGGCGGGGCGGCTCGCTGGCGGCCGCGCAAAGCAGGGCGACGGCAAGAACGAGGCGCTTCATCGCACGTCTTCCAGCTTGCCCAGCTGAGCCCGGGCGATATCCCGCGAGAGCGGCAGGTAGCCCGTCTCCGCCACCAGCATCTGCCCCTGTTCCGACAAGACAAAGCGCAGGAAGGCAAGCACGTGAGGGGCGAGCGGCGCGCCCGGCTTGCGCGCGAGGAAGGCGAAGGCGCGGCGGGCGAGCGGATATCGCCGAGCGGCCACGCTGTCCCGGGTCGGCGATACCGCCTCGCCGTCGCCGTCCGCCAGCGCAACGAGCTTGAGCCCGTCCACCGCCTGCGCCGGATTGGCGATCGCCAGCGCGAACCGGTCGCCCCGCGCGCCCTCGCCGATGCGGTCCGCAGCCTTGGCCACCGTGCCGTCGAGGCGGTGACGATCGCGATATTCGACGATCCGGTCCCAGCACATGCGCCGGTCGTTGCCGGTGACGCGCTTCTGGAGCCACGCGCCGGTCCGTGTCGCAAGGTCATAGCTGTGTATGCGGATGGGCCCGTGGCGCCATGATCCACCGGCGCCGAGCTGGCCCCAGGTCGTGATCGCGCGCGGCTGATCGCCACAGTCGAGGATGCGCGACAGCTGATCGAGGGTCAGTGATCGGATCGGATTGTCGCGCGCGACCAGAACTGCGATCGCGTCGGATTTGCCGGGCTCGCTGAGGCTGCCGGTCGCGATCTCGATCCGCGTAGCCGCATATTCCTTGGGCCGGGAGAAGCCGTTGTCATCGACGATGTCGTTCTCCCGCCCCAGCAGTGCGACATCGGCGACCCCGCCAGTCAGGCCATGGATGGCGCTGTCGGACCCCTTCATGTGGAATTCGATGCGCGCGTCAGGGTGCGCCTTGCGATACGCGGTCGCCCACGCCTCGGCGACCCCCAGCAGCGCGGGCGTGCCCCAGATGCGGATCGGTGCGACCGCAGGCTCCGCCCGCGTGGCCGACGCCAACAGCACAGCCGCGAGCGAGGCGATGATCGGTGCGGCCTTCATGCGAGCACCCTGCGCTGCCGCTCTGCCGCGGCAGGTGACAGTGGCAGATAACGGCCGTCGCGGTTGATCGCCTCCTGCCCCTCTCGGCTGAGGACGAATTGTAGGAATGCGCGCGCGCCGGGGTCGATGCGACCGTCCGGCCGCCGATCGATCACCGCCGGCAAGGTCCGCGCGAGCGGGTAGCGCTGTTCGATCAGGCTCGCCTGATCGACCGTGACGAAGGGCCCCGCCGGCGTGTGCGCAAGCGCCAGCGGTTTGACGTCGGGTCCCGCGTAGCGGATGTTGGACACGGCCAGGCCGCCAGAATCCTTGGCGAGCGCGTCCAGAATCTGTTGCCCGTGATCGTAGATCGTGCCGTCGGGATTGTTGATGTGGGCGAACTCGCGCAAGGCCGAGTTCCAGCGATGGCTGCCGAGCAGCACCGCGTTTTGCAGGTAGAAGCCGAAGCTGTCGTCGATCGCCCAGCTATACGGCACGATCGGCCGTTCGGCCCAGCGGCCGCGCAGGCCCAGTTCGCCCCAGCGGCGAATGATCCGGTCGCCGCGGCGGTGCTCGACGCCCAGAATCGCATCCAGTTCGACCAACGAGATGCGTGCCAGGGGATTGTCGCGATGGACGAAGATCATCTGCGCGAAATCGAAGTTGCGGATGTCGACGCTGCCGGTCATCAGCTCGACGCCGGTCGGCGGATAGCCCTTCACGCGTTCGAACGCGCGCGCGGCGTCCGGCAGGATCTCCTCGCCCAGCAAGGCGACGTCGCCGAGCCCGTTGTAGAGCGCCGGGATGCCCGACGAGGTCCCGTAGAGGTGAACGTCGAGCCGCGCCCGGGGATGGAAGCGCCGGAAACCCTCCTGCCACAGATCGACGAGATGGTGCATCCAGGGAAGCTTGCGGTTGCCATGGCCCCAGAGCCGGATCGGGCCGTCGAACCGCCTATCGGGGCGGTATGGCGGGAAAGTGGCCACCACGCGCACCGCGACGCTGCCAGGCGGCTGCGGCCGCGGATCGATACGCTGCACGGCCGGCGTCAGGCGCTGCGCCATCGCCGGCAGCCCCAGGCTGGTGACGACGCCGCCCAACACGGCGCGCCGAGTCGTCACCGCGCGTCCAGCTTGGCTAGCTGGTCGCGTGCCGCAGACGGTGTCAGGGGCAGATACTTGCCGTCGTCCTGCACCGCCGCCTGACCTTCCCGGCTAAGGACGTAGCGGAGGAACTCGCGCTTGAGCGGATCGACCGGCCTGCCCTTCTTCTTGCCCAGATAGTAGTAGACGTCGCGCAGCAGCGGATAGCTGCGATCCTGCACCGTGCGGATCGTGAGCGGCACGGGCGCAGCCCCATCCTTGGACAGCGCCAGCGCCTTGGTCTGGGGGGTCAGGAAAGGGATGCCGGTATAGGCGATGCCATAGCGGTCCTTCGACAGCGCGTCTGCGATCAACTCGCCGCCGGGGGTCAGCGACCCGTCGGCCTTCAGCCCTGCGGCGTTGGAGAAGGCGCGGATATTCTCGTTCCACTTGGACGAGCCCTTGATCACCCTTTTGTCGATCTCGTCGCCGAAATGATATTTCGCGTTGTAAGCGTAGATGGTGATCGGCTTGTTCGCCCATTCGCCTTTGAGGCCGAGCTGGCCCCACGTGCGGATGTTCTTCTCGGGGCCGCGCGCCCAGTCGGTTCGCCAGGTCAGCCCGTCCCAACCGCCGTCGCGCTGCGCGCCGAAGATGCCGTCGAGCTGTTCGAAGCTCAACTGGCTGAGCGGGTTGTCCTTGTGGACCAGGATCGCCAGCGCGAACGACCAGCCGCGCACGTCGTAGCTGCCGGTCGCCATGACGATCTCCAGCGGCTCGACCGTAGCAACGCCCACCTCGCCGCCCCCCGCGCCGCCTTCGCGCTCGAAACCCTTCAGCTCGTCCCACAAAGCCTGCCTGCCCATCGGCGCGAGATCGGCGACACCCGCGATCAGCCCCGGAAAGGCGACTGCCGAGGACGTAAGATTATCCTCGAATTTCACGTCCGGATGATGCTTGCGGAATCCGGCCTCCCAGATCTCCACCAGGCCCGAGTCCTTGATGTAGTTGTTGCCCCATTGGCGCAGCGTGCCTTTCATCGGCGGCGACGGCCGATACTCGGGGAGCCCCGACAGGTCGAACTGAGGCTGGTAGAACTTCTTGACCTTGCGCGCCTTGGTGCCGATCGCACGCGCCTTGGAGAGTGCGTCGGCATCTCGCGTCGATCCCGCCGGATTGTCCTGTGCGACCGCGGCGGGGCAGAGTGTGATCGCCACGGCGAGCGTGAAGCCGCTCCATGCTTTTAGGCAATTCATGCCGAAGTCTCCGGCTTTCGCCACTCTGCGGCAGCGACTTGTGCGGTTCGCGGCAACATCGTCACTGGCTTCAACCTCCCTCTCCCTGCGTGGCCGCACCCACGGCGTCGATAGCTCGTAGCTGGGCATGCGCGGCTTCGGCCGTGAGAGGCAGGTATTTACCGTCCTTCATGATCAACGCTTGACCCTCGCGACTAACGACGAAGCGCAGGTATTCGGCGATCAGCGGGTCCAGCTTCTCGCCGGGCTTGCGGTTGGCGTAGAAATACACTTCCCGCGTTAGTGGATATTGTCGTGCCTGGACGCTTTCCAGCGTCGGCATGACGTACGGCCCGGCGGCAGTCTTCGCCAGCGGCACGGTTTTTACATTCGGCTTGTCGGCGTAGAGCATCGCCGTGTACGTAATAGCGTACTTGTCCTTGCCCAGGTCGTCCATCATCTGATCGCCCGCGTTCCACAGCTTGCCATAGTCGCCGTCGCTCTCGCGAACTTTGTTGCTGTATTCGGTCAGCGTCTCGTTCCACTTGTACCCGCCGCCGAACACCTTTTCGGCGAAGTCGCGGGGAAAGTGGAAGTTCAGCGTGTAGGCGAGCACGCGAATCGGCTTGTTCGCCCATTCGCCGGTCAGCCCAAGCTCGCCCCAGGTGCGAATATTCTTCTCAGGGCCGCGCGCGACGCTTTCGTCCCAGCTGTTGAAGTGCCAGCCGCCGTCGCGCTGAGCCCCGAAGATTCCGTCAAGCTGCTCGATGGACAGCTTGGACACTGGATTGTCCTTGTGGACGAACGGCACCAAGGCGAACGACCAGCCCGACACATCAAACGATCCGGTCGCCATCATAATCTCGACCGGTAGCGTGCCCATCACCCGCTGATAGGCCTGCAACTCCTCCCAGCTTGGACGTCGACCCATCGGAGCCAACTCGGCCTGACCCGTGTAGAGCCCGGCCATACCGATAAAGGTGCTTTCCAACTTGTTTTGAAAGCGTACCTTGGGATGATACTTCTTGAACGCGTTCTCGAAATATCCCTCCAGGGGACTGTCGGCTAGGTAGTTCGACCCCCATTGCCGGATCAGGCCCTTCATCGGCTTGGATGGTCTGTATTCAGGCAGGCCAGACAGGTCGAATGCCTTGGTGTAGGCGCGGCGCAGGCCCTTGGTCTTCAGTGCGTCGGCGCGTGCCTTCTGCAGGTCGAGCGAGTTCATCGACCCCACCGGTGTCGTTTGCGCGTGCGCGACGGCAGATGTGGTCAGGGCGAGCGCGATCAGCATGGTACGGGTCATGGCGCGGGCTCCAGCTTAGCGAGTTGTGCCCTGACCACCGCGGCGGTCAGCGGAGTGTAGCGGCCCTCGCGCTGGATTTGCTCCTGGCCCTGCTGGCTGAGGATGAAACGCAGGAACTCCTCGACCTTGGGCTCCATCGGCCGGCCAGGCGGCTTGTCGGCGTAAAAGAAGATCTCGTTGATCAGCGGGTAGCTGCGGTCGCGGGTCGTCTCCAACGTCCGCTGAACGAAGGGCCCACCGTCGAAGCCCTGCACGGCGAGTTCCTTCAGCTTCGGACCCAGTGCTAGGGGCGAGGCGATGCAGATCGCCAGCGGGTCGCTCTCCGCGTAGGCAAGCACCTGCTTGCTCCACGAGTTGATCGTGTTCTCTGGCGTCGCGTAGTTGGCGAAAGCCTGATAGCCTTCCACCCACTGATCGCTGCCGCGAAGCACGCGATTCTGGAACACGCCCTGGATGTTTGCGCGCGGGCTTTGTCCACACGTATGGATCGGCTTGTTCGCCCATTCGCCCATCAGGCCCAGTTGGCCCCAGGTGCGGATGTTCTCCTCGGGTCCGCGCTTGAAGGGGTAGTCGTTGCGATAGGTGCTGCCGTCATAGCCGCCATTCCTCGCGCCTCCGAACACCCCGTCCAGCTGCTTCATGCTGATGCGGGTGATCGGATTGCTCTTGTGGACGAGGATGATGAACCCGGGCGACCAGCCATAAACGTCGTGCGAGCCGGTCGCTGCAGTGATCTCCGTGATCGGATATTTGAATACCTGTTCGAAGGTCAGGTGGTCCATCAGCGTCGCCGGCCGGCCGACGCCCAGGTCAGCGACCTTGCCCGCCACACCAGGCACCGCGATGCCGGCGGTAGGCAGATTATACTCGATGACGACGCCGGGCTGGTGCTTCCTGAACTCGGTGGCCCAATATCCGCCGAGCGGCCCATCCTTGAGGTAGTTGCTCCCCCAGATCCGAAGCGTGCCCGACACCTGCCGTCGGGGCTGGTAACGTGGCAGATCGCTCAGATCCCACTTCTTCGTGTAGCCGCCGAGTTCCGCGTTGCGCTTGCGGAAGTCGGTGACGTTGAGCGTCCAGATGCTACGCTTGGCGTTGGGGTTCTGGCTGGTCTGCGCGGGCGGCGGAGGCGTTTCTTGCGCCAGCACCGACGCGTTGAGAAGCAGGACGACGGACGTGAACAGCGTTTTCATGGACGATCTCCCGAGCTGGCAGTGACCTGGGGCACGATGCGGTCCAGTTTGGCCGCCTCGACGCGCGACACGGCGGCGGTGAGCGGCAGCCACTTCCCGTCTTGCTGGATGATCTCCTGCCCATCGCGGCTGAGCACGAAGCGGAGGAACTCGCGCACCCGGGGATCGAGCGGCTGCCCCGGCGCGGCATCGGCATAGGCATAGGTTTCGAGGTGCAAGGGATAGGTGCGATCTTGAACCGTTCCCAGCGTCGGCGCGACGAAAGGGCCGGTCGCGTCATGTGCTACCGGGACGATGCGCGCCCCCGCGACGCCGATGCCGGGCTCGGCAAAGGCGATGCCGCAGCCATCGCGCACCGCGGCCGCCACACGGTCGCGACCCGGCTGCGTGCGGGCCCCGGTGCTGTCGAGCGCGAGCGGTATCTCGCGCGCGGCGTCGTTCCACATGTTGCCGCCGACCAGCACCTTGCGTTCGAAGACCGACATGAGATGGTATTTGAGCGGCGGCACATACACCGTGATCGGCCGACTGGCGCAGCGCCCGGTCACCCCCAGCTGCCGCCAGAAACGGATGTTGGCGTCGGCGCTCCGCCCGGCCTGCCGCCGCCAGGTGGTCGATACCCAGCCGCCGCGCCGCGGCCCCCCGAAGATGCCGTCGAGCTGACGGATTGTCAGGCCTTTGAGCGGATTGTCGCGCGCGACGTAGATCGCGAAGGCCGGGCTCCAGCCGGGGACGTCGAACGACCCCGTCGCGACCTGGATCTCGCGCGGCGAGCGATCGTGCTTCAGCTGGAAGTCATAAAATTCGCCGGCGAAATAGCTGCTCCACTTGCGCCCGATCGACAGATCCACGGCACCGTCGATCAGGTCGCCATCTTTCAGATCGAAGCTGATGCCTGGATGCTGGCGGGTGAAGGCCGCAATCAGCGCCCTGCCGGCGGTCCCGGTTGTCAACTGACCGCTGGCCGGCATCCGAATAACGCCCGCGACCGGCCGCTCGGGCGTGTAGCGTGGCAGGCCCGAGAGATCGAAGCGCTGTGTGTAAAAGGCCTTCGACGCCGGCGTGCGACCCGTTTCATCGGGGCTGTCGCCGTCCCACTTCCTCGGCGCCAGCTGCGCCAGTTGAAGCCCCAACGCGTGGGGATCGACGCGCTCGCCGACGGCATCCAGCTTGCGTCGCATCTCGGCCGCGCGGGGCGCGGGCAGGGTAATCCACTTGCCGTCGCGCTGCACACCGTCCTGGCCGTCACGGCTGAGCATGAACTTCAGGAACGCCTTGACCAGCGGGGTCAGCCGCTTGCCCGGCGCCAGTCGCACCTGCGCCCATTGTTCGACGAATAGGGGATAAGATCGGTCGCGCAGCGATTGCAGGGAGATCGGCACGAACGGCCCGGCCGCGGTCGCGCCGAGCGGCACCGCGCGCACCCCCGGCCGGTTGGAACCCATGTCGGAAAAGGAGATGCCGTAGCGGTCCTTGGTCAGATCCTTGACCATCTCGACGGAGGAGGAATAGCGCGTGCCGTCGGCGTTGGCCTCGTGGCTGTATTCGCGCGTGTTCTCGTTCCACATGTCGCCGCCGTCGAAAACCTTCCGTTCGAAGCCGAGCTGGATGTTGTATTTGAGCGGACGGCCGTAGATCGCGATCGGTTTGTCTGCCCATTCTCCCGTCAAGCCAAGCTGACCCCAGGTACGGATGTTCTTCTCCGGCCCGCGAGCGGCGGACCGATCCCAGGTCGTGCCCTTCCAGCCGCCGGTACGCGCGCCTGCGAAGATGCCGTCGAGCTGGCTGACGCTTAGATGTGTTAGCGGGTTGTCCTGGTGAACGTAGATCACGAACCCGGGACTCCAGCCGGGCACGTCGTAACTGCCGGTTGCCCAATCGATCTCGAACAGCCGCTCGCCCGTGGCGAGTTCGTATTGCGATGCCGCGCGCAAGCGATCGGAGATGCGCGGACCGGTCTCGATGTCGACTGCTCCCGAGGCGATCGTGCCCTTGGGCAGGATCACCACCTTCACCTTGGGATGGAAGCCCTGAAAGGCCGCGACCCACTGATCCTTGATCAACCCATCGTGAAGGTAGAGCCCTGAGACGCGGATCGTCCCCGAAAGCTGTTCGGCAGGGCGATAGGCGGGCAGGTCTGCAAGTGGCTGCAGATCGGTGTAGAAGCGCTTGTGCTTGCGTGCGTCGGTCCGCGAATCATGTTCGCCACGGATGACGAGGTTCTCGCGCATGCCGTCGCCGAGCCGATCCAGGAGCTGTTGATAGGTCTCGCCGGTCGGGCGCTTGTCGTCCTGCGCGCCCGCCACGGCCGCACTCAGCAGTGCGACCGCGACGATCCCCATCCTGGTGTACCGGATCATGGTCGAGGCTCCGCTCAGTCGAGCTTCTTGCGCTGCTCGGCCAGATACTTGGCGTCGAGCGGATAGTAATAGCCGACCCTGGCGATGATTTCCTGCCCCTCGCGGCTCAGCACGAAGCGCATGAACTCGCGCACCTTGGGATCGAGCGGCTGACCCGGCGCCTTGTTGACGTAGAAGAAGCCGTCGCGATGCAGCGGATAGCTGCGGTTGGCGACGGTCTGCGGCGTCAGCGCGATCGCCGGTTCGCCCTTCTTCTCCGAAATGCGCAGCACCTTGAGATTGGGGAAGTTCTTGACGTGCATGAGGCCGGCGATGCCGATGCCGGTGGTATCCTTCGAGAGAACCTCCAGCGGCCGCCGCGAGTCAACCTGCAGACCGAAATCGTCGGACGTGGTCTGCTTCGCCTCCACATATTCCATGAAGTTGGAGTTCCACTTCTTGGACCACTTGAACCAGTTGCGCTCGAAATAGGTCGCGAAGCCAGGCGCCGAGTAGCCGTAGGTCTGGATTTCCTTGTTCGCCAACGCGCCTCGAACGCCGAGTTGGCCCCAACTACGAATGTTTGTCGACTTGGGGCGCGCGAATTCCGACGTGAAGCGGAAGTCGTTCTCAGCCGCTTTCCAGCCGCCCGACCGCTCGGACCCGAATACCCGCGTGAGTTCGTCCACCGATATCTCGTTGAGCGGATTGTCCTTGTTGACCACGATCGCCCAGGCCCACAGCGAGCCGCGCTTCTCATAGCCACCCGACGCGACCGAGATCTCGGTCGGCATATAACCGAATGTGTTCCAGAACGGCATCATGTCGGTGATCTTCGCATCGTCACCCATCGGTGCGACATCCGAAATGCCGGTGTACAGGCCCGCGATGCCGCCCTCGGACGATGACGCATTGCTCCAGCTGATGCGGATGTTGGGATGAAACGCCTGGAACCCCTTCATCAGGTACTCGACCGCGTTCTTCAGTTCGGAGCCGTACACACGCAGGGTGCCGGTGATCTTGGTGTCGGGTTTGTACCCCGGGAGATCGGGCAGCGACGGGGGCGGCAGTTCGGTGTAGCGCGCGATCGTCTCCGGCCCGGTGGTGCGCAGGCTTTCCTTGACCTTGTCGAGACGCGCGTAGCCCGCGTTGCTGCTGGTCAGATTGGCACGCAGCCCGGTCTTGACCTCCTCGGACCGCCGGAATGAGATCGGATCCCGATACTCCATCACCAGCCAGGTCTTGCCTTTCCCGTCGGCCTGGCGCGCCTGATACATCGAATGGCGCATCATGATCCGTGCGTTCGTCTGGCTCTCCATGAACGGTGCAATGTAGTTGGTGGCGAAATCCCGCGTTGCCGCGGCAGGTGCAGTCGGCTGGTACTCGTTGACCTTGAAGACCGAATAGTTGCTGTCGCGCGGGGTACGTTCGCCATGCGACAGCCGGTCGACACGCACCACCGTCACGGCGCCGAGCTTGGACTGGTTGGTACGGACCCACGCCTCATAGTCGGTTTCGGTCGGAAACTCGACTTGGACAAAGGTTGCAAAGCCAGGGTTGGCACGCTGTTCGGCGTCCAGCCACAGCACGTCCGACACCTCGCCGGACTGACGCCACGCCGACAATTTGTCGGCCAGGTCGGCCGGCGCTTGGGCGCCGGCTGGTACCGTGATGACGATGTTGGCGGGATCCGCCAGCGCGGGCGTGGCGGTGACAAGCGCGATGAACGACGCCAGCGGTGCGGCGGCGCGGAGGACAGAT
Organism: Sphingomonas bacterium; assembly: GCF_028292945.1. Taxonomy (GTDB): domain Bacteria; phylum Pseudomonadota; class Alphaproteobacteria; order Sphingomonadales; family Sphingomonadaceae; genus Sphingomonas. Next base: position 35,420 of record NZ_JAQGLJ010000013.1, read on the forward strand.
TTCGGCAGGAAGCGCATAACGGGTCCTTTGTTGAAAGATCAATCGAGCTTGGCGAGCTGCTCGCGACGCATTGCGGCAGGCAGCGGGAGGTAGTTTCCGTCGGCGACCAGCGTCTGACCTTCATCGCTCAATGCGAAACTTAGAAAGGCCTTCAGCTTCGGGTCGAGCGGAGCGCCTGGTTTGCGGTCAAAATAGATGTAGATGTTGCGCACCAGCGGATAGCTACGGTCGCGAAAGCTCGCCTGGGTCGGGACGACGGCCCTGCCGCCTCCGCGCGGCGCGACTGCCAGCAGCTTCAAGCCGGGAATCCCTTTCGCCTGACTCATCGTGGTCCAGCCGATGCCGTAAGGGTCCGTTGCTAGCTCGTTGCCCAGCATGTGCTTGGCGCCCAACGTCTGCCCGGCTTTGTCGATGGCGGCGATCTGCTTGCTGCCGGTCTCCACATAGCCCTTGTAGTTCGGGTTCCACTTGTCCGTGTTCGCAAGGACATGGAGCTGGAAGAAGCGTGTCGTGCCCGAAGGTCCGTGCCCATAGGTCTGGATCGGCGCGTCCTTCCACTTGCCTGTCAGGCCGAGCCTCCCCCAGCTGCGGATGTCCTTGTCGGCGCCTCGCGCGCCCGCGGGCGTCCAGACGAACCCGTCCAGTCCGCCATTGCGCGCCGCGCCAAAGACGCCATCAAGCTGATCGACCGAAATCTCGGTGAGCGGATTAGATTGGTGGACGAAGACCACCGGCCCGTTTGATCGCCCATCCACGTCGAAAGCCCCCGACGCGACCACCACGAACGACGCCGGGTAGCCGCGCGTCTCGTAGAAGCTCAGCGCTTCCACGATAGACGGCTCGCCCCCGTTCGGGCCTAGGTCGGCCTGATAGGTAACAAGGCCTGGGAACGCCGCATCACTGGTCGGCAGCGTGTCCTTGAAGGTCACCTGTGGAAAGCGGCGCTGGAACGCCTCCTCCCACTTCTTCAAGACGCCGCCGAGCGCAAAACCGTAGTTCCGAATCTCGCCGGCGATGGGTGCCGGAGCGCCGCCCTGCGCCGCCGCCGCGTTCGGCAGCGCGCAGATCAGCAGCGCAAGCGCGAACCGTTGCATCAGAATGTGAACCGCGTCGTCAGCGTCCCATAGCGCGGCGCGCCGGGCGAAATCTGGATCCGTGCCGTGGCACCCGTGTTCTCGATGTATCGCTTGTCGAAGATGTTCCCGACCTTGAGGTTCACCGAAAAGCCCTTGCCGGTATAATACAAACCGGCATCGACGATGGTGTAGGCCGGCAGCGGGATGATGCTGAGATCCGTGGCGGTGGTCGGCAGCACACCGGTCCGCTCACCGGTATAGATCACGCCCAGGCCAATCCCGATGCCGTTCGAGAAGTCGTAGCGCGTCCACATGTTGGCCGCGTTCTTGGCGACGTTCGGCAGCTGCCGGCCCTCCTGAAACTCCGAGCCGGGGCGGGCCTCCAGCACGAAGGCCTTGATGTGCGTGTAGCCGAGGATGACCTGCCAATTGTCGACCGGCGTCAGATTGCCCTCAATCTCAAAACCGTCCGACCTGCCGCGGCCGATCTGCGTCGCGCACGTGCCAAAGGTGCAGGCGTCGGTCGTGACCTGCCCACGCTGATCGATGCGATAGACCGCGGCGGTGAACGAGAGTCGATTGTCGAGCAGGTTCTCGGCCTTCACCCCGGCTTCGACCTGCGTACCGGTGATCGGCGTGAACACGCCGAGATTGCCGTTGAAGTCCTGCAATGCCGGGTCATTGGGCACGAAGGACTGGGCATAGCTGCCGTAGAAAGTGACTTTCTTTGACGGCTGGATGAGCACGCCCGCGCTTGGCAGAAAGCTGCGCTTGTCGGTACGCTTGAGCCGCGGCGAGTTGAGGCGGCGATTCGCCTCCACGTCGGCAGTCTCGCTGAAGTTTCGGCCGCCGAGGCTGACCTTCAACCATTCGGTCAATGTCAGCAGGTCGGAAACGTAGATGCCGTAGTTGCTCTGCCTGACATAGCGGTCGGTCAGCAGGATCGCTTGATTGGCAAGCTGCGGGTTGGTCGCGCCCAGGCTGTCGAATGCCGGCGTCGTTGTGTAGATCGGGTTGTACAGCCCGATATCGAGACAGGTGCCGTTTACCGGACACAGGCCCGTGGTGGCGTTGCGGTTGCTGGAGTTAAAGAACTTCAGCCGGTTCTCATTGACCAGGTCCTTGCCGAAGTTGAGCCCGACGAGCAGCTTGTGCCCGACCCCGAAAGTGTCGAAATTGCCGGAGAGGTTCGCGTCGACATAGTCGTATTGGCGCGCCGTCTGGAGATGGCGCGCGCGCCGCAGAACACGACGCTCGCCAGCCACAAGTGCATAGCCGGTGTTGCTGAATTCTTTCTGGTTGCTGTCGTACCGCACCCGACGATAGCCGATGTTGGCGCGCCAATCGGCACCGAACTGGTGCTGCAGGAACAGATTGACCGCCGATCCCGTTTCCGCACGGAAATCTGTCGGCTGCTGATACGTGGTGGTGATGTCCGCGATCTGGCTGGGGTCGAAGAACGTCACACCGCTGACGGTCACCTGCGGCGCGACCAGGAATTGGTCGAAATGCTCGCGCGTGTGACGATATTCATATTGCGCAGTCAGCGCCGTGTGCTCGCCGATATTCCAGGTCAGACTGGGCATGATAAATTCGGACTTGCTGAACGCGAAGTCGCGAAAGCCCTCCCGGCTACTGATCTCGCCAACGATCCGTCCTAGGATGGTGTCACCGACCAGCGAGCCGGTCACATCCACCGCGCCGGTGATAGAATTGCGATCGAAGTCGTCAACGAACCTGGAAACGAAGGTAGTGCCGCGCAGTTCGGCGACTGCGGCGAAGTTGCGCTTTGGCTTCTT
>NZ_JAQGLJ010000019.1 GCF_028292945.1 Sphingomonas bacterium
TTAGCTCTCAGCCAGGCGTAGATGTTGCCCTTGACCCATGAGTGCGCAACCGTGCCGCCCGTCATCATCACAATGACGCCGTCCGCTAATTCGAACCGCTTATCGGTGCCAAAGTCCATCGCCAGGAACTCGTCCGCGGTGATTTTCCGGTAGGCTGGATCGGTGCGCATCTCCGCCCGCATACACCTAAACCGGCGACCACTCCACCGGGTCCTCGTCGCCCCAATCGCCCTGGGGGTCCTGCACCGCGTTCCTCGCCGTCGGGCCGATTGCCTCGAGCAACCGGTCGAGCGCCCAGTCGACGCCGACGCCGCTCGCGCCTGAAATCGGGATCACCTGCGCCCCGCTGGCGTCCTCCAGCTCCGCCGACAGCGCAGCGATCAGTTCGTCGTCGAGCGTGTCGATCTTGTTGAGCGCGACGACGACGGGCTTGTCGGTCAGCCCCGCGCCGTAATTCTCCAGCTCGTCGCGGACGATGCGGTAGCTTTCGGCCACATCGTCGTCCTGCGCGTCGACCAGGTGGAGGAGCACGCGGCAGCGTTCGATGTGGCCCAGGAAACGGTCGCCGATGCCGGCACCCTCGGCCGCGCCCTCGATCAGGCCGGGGATGTCGGCGATGACGAATTCGTTGCCCTTGTGCCGCACCACACCCAGCTGCGGGCGCGTGGTGGTGAAGGCGTATTCGCCAACCTTGGCCTGCGCGTTCGTGACCTGGTTGATGAAGGTCGATTTGCCCGCGTTGGGCAGCCCGACCAGGCCGGCGTCGGCGAGCAGCTTCAGCCGCAGCCAGACCCAGGCTTCCGCGTTGGGCCAGCCCTCGCCATGCTGTCGCGGGGTGCGATTGGTGCTCGTCTTGTAGCTGGCATTGCCGCGCCCGCCGTCGCCTCCGCGCAGGAACAGCACCTTCTCGCCGGGCTCGGTCAGGTCGAGCAGCAGCGTGCGCTCCTCGTCGTCGGCGAGCACCTGCGTGCCGACCGGCACCTTGATGATCAGGTCGTCTCCGCCGCCGCCGGTGCGGTTCGAACCGGAGCCGCCGGCCCCTCGCGGGGCGCGGAAATGCTGCGTGTAACGAAAGTCGATCAGCGTGTTGAGGCCGGGGACGGCCTGGAAGATGATGTCGCCGCCCTTGCCGCCATTGCCGCCGTCCGGACCGCCATATTCGATGAATTTTTCGCGGCGGAACGACACGGCCCCGGGGCCACCCAGGCCGGAGCGGCAGAAGATTTTAGCTTGGTCGAGAAAGTGCATGGCTCGCCCTAGCGATTTAGCGCAGCTAAATCGAGGCTCGAGGGCGAGCCCGGCCGGCGGGCCGGCAAAGCCGAACCCGTCCGACGACGCGGCTTTGCCGCGGCGGGGCTAAGTTAACGGCGCGCTACTTGATTTGCATGGGCGTTTCCGCAGGAAACTCGACCTTTAGAGGTACGCGAGCTACTTGGAGGGAGTAGATTGTCCCGCCAACACAACGAAAGGGTGTCAGAGCGGAGCCGCGAACTATCACAGGTCGCTTGCGCTTCTGTCGCCGCGCGAGACGAACCAAATCGTCATCAGGCATGACTTGCCCGTTTATTAGGCGAGTACATACGCCATTGTCGTCGACACCGACTATGATCTCGATCGGACGAGCCGGTAGCGTTGTACTTGCGGTCGGCGCGACAGCGCTGAAATAGAGCTGCGCTAGTATGATGAAGGAACTCACCCCCGCCCCACCAACAACATCTCCCGCGCCAGCGCCCGCACGCGCTCCCTCGGCACCCCCAATGCCCGCGCGAGCGGTCCGCCCAGCAGCGCGTCGCCCAGTGCCATCAGCACCAGTTGCAGCGTCTCCTCGTGGATCGGCAGGCCGGGGGTGTCGTGCGATTCGACCAGCTCGTCGACCAGATCGTGGATCGCGGTCAGGATCGGGTCGAGCGCGTTTTCGTTGCCGGACAGGATCATCCAGCTCGCCAGCGCGCCGGCGCCGTTCTTGCCGAACGCGTCGAAGGTGAGGTCGACCACCTCGGCCGGGTCATGCGCCTCGCGCGAGCGGATCACGGCGTCGCGGATGGTGCCGGTGATGCTCGCCGCCATGCGCGCGATCAGCGCCTTCTGCAGCTCGTCCGCCGAGCCGAAATGGTGGAGCAGGTTGGCGTGCGTGCGGCCGATGCGCGCCGCGACCGCCTTCAGTGTCACCGCCTGCGGGCCGACCTCGACCAGCAGGTCGCGCGCGGCGTCGAGCGCGGCTTCGCGGGACTCTCCGGGGGGCAGGCGGCGGCGGATGGGGAGGGGCGTGACGGACATCGGCGGGGGTGTCGGGGAGAATGGCGTTCTTTACAATCCTCCCCGTTCACGGGGAGGTGGCGCGCCGAAGGCGTGACGGAGGGGCTCTCGACGCGTGGTTCCCTTGGTTGAGAGCCCCCTCCGCCACTCGGCTACGCCAAGCGGTCCCCCTCCCCGTGAACGGGGAGGATTTTAGGCCGCCATCAGCACCGGTCGTTCCACCAGGTCCAGCTCGAACGTCAGGCACTCGACATCCTCGCCGCGCGCGAGGCTGTGACGCGTGGCGCGACCGGTCTCGCGGAAGCCGAGCTTGCGCAACACCTGACCCGACGCCGGGTTGTCGAGATGATGGTATGCGGTGAGCCGCTCGCGGCCGAGGGCGTAGCGCGCCATGTCGAGCACCGCGCGGCCCGCCTCCGTCGCATAGCCGCGGCCCCAGGCGGCGGGCGTGAGCCAGTAACCGATCTCCAGCTCGTCCTCCGCCGGATGCAGGCCAATACCGCCGACCAGCACCGGCGTGGCGCCCAGATCGTGCGCGAAGATCAGCAGCGGGTGGTTGCCCGGGGCGGGGGCGGTGCGGAGCCATGTTTCCGCGTGATCCGGCAGATAGGGCCAGGGCAGGCGCGCGAGCTTCATCGCCACCGCCTCGTGCGCGATCGCGCGGTGCAGCGCGGCGGCGTCCTCGGGCCAGCCGGGGCGCAGCGTCAATCTGGGCGTGCGGGCGAACATGCTCCCTCCTTTCCTGCCGCCAAGCACGCCCGCATGAGGGGCCGGCGACAACATGGGTGAGGAGAGCAAGAAAAAAGGGAGCCGGGGCGGACCCGTCTCCCTTGTGTGGCTGGTCCTGGTGGACCCGGGTCGCCCTGGTGGGCAACCCGTCCGGTTACCCGATTATTCGGCCGCGACGGCCATGGTGTCGGTCGCGGTGTCGTTCGCCGCCGGGAGCACGACCGAACAGAACTTTCGGCCCAGCTTGCCCTTCGCGAACTCGACACGGCCGTCGACGAGCGCGAACAGCGTATGATCCGTGCCCATGCCGACATTGCGGCCCGGGTAGAACTTCGTCCCGCGCTGGCGGACGATGATGTTGCCGGCGACGCACTCCTGCCCGCCGAACAGCTTCACGCCGAGGCGACGACCGGCCGAATCGCGACCGTTGCGCGACGAGCCGCCTGCTTTCTTATGTGCCATTGCTCAGATGCTCCTTACGCCTGGGCAGCGGGGGCGGTGTCGCCCGCATGCTGCTGCTGAGACTCACCACCCACCGACAGGATCCGCAGGATCGTGTGGCGCTGGCGATGACCGTTGCGGCGGCGATAGTTGTGACGACGGCGCTTCTTGAAGACGATGACCTTGTCGGCCTTCGCCTGCGCGATGATCTCGGCGGCGACGGTCAGCCCGGCGGCATCGCGCAGCTCCGAGCCTTCGCCCGCGAGCAGCACGTCGCCCAGCGTGATCGACGCGCCCGCTTCGCCCTCGATCTTGTCGATGACGATCTTGTCTCCGGCGGCAACGCGATACTGCTTGCCGCCCGTGCGCACGATGGCGAACATGGCTTCTCTTTCGCAAATACAAATACCCGTCCGGGCAGGCCCGTCGGGAGAGAGTGTCCGCTAAGGAACCGGCCTCGCGCTGTCAACCGGCAAGCGCCCGATGCCTGGCTGTGTCGCAGGGGCAACACAGCGGTCACAATATCGTCACACGACGGCAACGACCCTTGCGACATCCGTTGTGGCGCGCAACCTGTCGCGAGCATTGCCTAGGGGGATTACCATGCGTCGTCAGTTGTTCGTCGCTCTCGCACTTTCCAGCACGGCGTTGGCCGGCCCGGCCTTTGCGCAGAGCACGCCCGCGGTGGCCGAGCCGACTCCCGGCGCCACCGCGCAGGACAACGTGCCCGACGATTCGCCCGGCAGCGAGGTGATCGTCACCGGCAGCCGCGTCCAGAACCGAACCGTGGCCGACTCGCCCGTGCCCGTCGACGTGATCAGCAGCGAGGCGCTGTCGACCAGCGGAACGGGCGAGATCAACCGCAGCCTCAACGCGCTGGTGCCCTCGTTCAATTTCCCGCGGCCCTCGATCGCCGACGGGTCGGACGTGATCCGTCCAGCGACGCTGCGCGGCCTGTCGCCCGACCAGACGCTGGTGCTGGTCAACAGCAAGCGCCGTCACGTGAGCTCGCTGCTCAACATCAACGGCACGGTCGGGCGCGGTTCGGCGGCAGTCGATCTGAACACGATCCCGGCGCTCGCGATCGACCGTATCGAGGTGCTGCGCGACGGCGCGTCCTCGCAATATGGCTCGGATGCGATCGCGGGCGTCATCAACGTCCGACTCAAGTCCGCCCGTAACGGCGGCAAGGCCAGCGTCAGCTACGGCAAGTACGTCACCCAGGTGGACGGCGTGCCCGAACTGCTCGGGCTGCAGACCAACGCTGCCGGTCAGCCCTTCTTCGATCCGCTCGACGCGGTCGCAGCCGCGAACGGCCAGGCCGCTGCCGGCTCGCGCTATCTTGCGGGCACCTATGGCGAGGAGGCCAGGCGCCGTGATGGCGACACCTGGACCTTGGGAATGAACCTCGGTGTGCCGATCGGGGCCGGCTTCATCAACGTCACCGCCGAGTATCGCGATCGCGATACCGTCAATCGCGCCGGCTACGATACACGCCAGCAGTATCGCCGCCCCGATCCGGTCGGAGCACCCTCGGCATTCGACGCGCGCGAACTGACCTTCAATCGGCTGAGCTTTCAGCTCGGCGATCCGAAGACCGAGGATTACAACTTCGTCCTCAACGCCGGCATGCCGCTGGGCAATGTGTTCGAAGCCTATGCATTCGGCACCTACAGCCGCCGCAACGGGCTGTCGGCCGCCAACTATCGCCGCGCGTTCGATCAGAACGGCAACCGCGACTACACCACCATCACGGCCGCCACGACGCCGAGCGAAGCCAACTTCACCGCCATCTATCCCAACGGCTTCCTGCCGCTGATCGAGTCGACTTATGACGATTACTCGATCGCTGGCGGGATCAGGGGCGATGTCGGTACTTGGAAGGTCGATCTGTCTGGCGTCTACGGCCATAACGAGATCGATTACCGCACGCTCAATTCGATAAACGCTTCGCTCGGACCGTTCGCGCCGCGCAATGTCGACTCGGGCGGCATCCGCTTCAGCCAGTTTACCGCCAACCTGGACATCAGCCGCGAGTTCGAGGTCGGCTTCGCCAAGCCGCTGACGCTCGCCTTTGGCGCCGAGTACCGGCGCGAGAACTTCAAAGAACGGCCGGGCCAGCTCGAATCCTATGTCGTGGGGCCGTTCGCGCGGGCGTCGGTCGCGTCCACCGCGCCGAACTGCGCGACGCAGGGCGGGGTATTCACGGCGGCGACCGGCATCTGCTCCTTTCCCGGTCGCAACGCGCCGGCCGGGCAGCAGGGTTTTCCGGGCATCCCAGCCTCGGCGCTGACGGACAACAGCCGGGACAGCTATGCGGTCTATGGCGAGCTGGACACCGACATCTTCACGGGCTTTACCGTCACCGCCGCGGGCCGGTTCGAGCATTATTCCGATTTCGGGGACACGCTGAACGGCAAGCTTGCCGCGCGATATGAACTCGTGGCGGGCTTCTCGCTGCGCGGATCGGTGTCGAACGGCTTCCGCGCGCCGTCGCTGCACCAGCAGTTCTTCACCACCACCTCGACCAACTTCGTCGCGGGCGTGCCCGTCGACATCGTCACCGCCCAGGTCGGCAGCCCGGTTGCGCTAGCCTTGGGCGCGACGCCGCTCGATCCGGAGAAGTCCGTCAACTTCTCCGGGGGCTTCACCGCCAACCCGTTCCGCGGCTTCAATCTGACCGCCGACTATTTTCATATCAAGATCAAGGACCGGATCGTCCTGACCGAGAATCTGGGCGCGTCCAACAACACGGCCACCGACAACGCGGCACGCACTGCGCTCAACAGTGCTGGCTTCAGTTCGGTAGGCGCGGCCCGCTTCTTCATCAACGGCCTCGATACCACGACCCAGGGTTTCGATGTCGTCGGCACCTACCGCTTCGGCATCCCCAGCTTTGGCAACTGGTCGCTGTCTGCGGCGTACAACTACACCAAGAACACGATCGACGAACGCATCAACGAACTCGGCCCGCTCGCCACCAACCCCAACATCATCCTGTTCGGACGGGTCGAGGGCATCCGGTTCGAGAAGGGCCAGCCGAAGGACAAGATCGTGCTGTCGGGCGACGGCAGTTTCGGCGCGTTCGGGATCACGGCGCGCACGACGCGCTTTGGCCGGGTGATCGCTCCCACCGCGACCTCGCTGACCGGCACCACGCTCGGCCTCAGCGACTTCGGTCCCGACGACGTGTTCCTGAAGCCGAAATGGATCACCGATCTGGAGATCCGCTATACGTTCAAAGACCATGCGACCTTTGCGATCGGCGCGGACAATCTGTTCGATGTCTATCCCGACCGTCTTCCGTTTGGCGCGCGTCCGGCGGCCGTCGGCGGCCAGGCTCCGGCGAACCAGATCTACATTCCGTACAGCGGCTTTTCGCCGTTCGGGTTCAACGGCCGGTTCCTCTACGGGCGGTTCACCGCGCAATTCTAGACCGATTACCGACCCGGCGGACGCCTATCGGGACGTCCGCCGGACCGGTATCGGCGTCAATGCCGATGAACCGGTCGCAGCCGATACCTGCCGTCCTCATAGTCGGTGAAAAGCCCCGCGATGGCGGGATGGTCGACCGGCTCGTCGCTGTCGTCGGGCACCAGGTTCTGCTGGCTGACATAGGCGACGTAGCTCGACTCGGTGTTCTCGGCGAGCAGGTGGTAGAAGGGCTGGTCGCGATCCGGGCGGATGCCCTCGGGAATGGCCTCGTACCATTCCTCCGAATTGGCGAAGCTCGGATCGACGTCGAAGATCACGCCGCGGAAGTCGAACATCCGGTGACGCACCACCTCGCCGATCCCGAAGCGGGCGGCGACAATGGACGGGGCGACGGGATTGCGGGCCGGCAGACCGGCGGTGGGGTGGCGCGACATGACCGCCAATCTAGGCGCGGATCGTTCTCGCACAAGCGTGCTTGTGCGTCCCGACCGGTTGCGTTAGGTCGCGCGCTCGACCGGCCGGCCGGCTCTCTCGGGAGCTGACATGTCCTCTGCGGAGAGGTGGCAGAGTGGTCGATTGTACCGCACTCGAAATGCGGCGTGCCTTTGCGGGCACCGAGGGTTCGAATCCCTCCCTCTCCGCCACTTAGTCGTCCAGCAGCATCCGGGGCCGTCCGGAACTCCCGAAAATCGTTGACCTTTTCTGCATCAGGGCGTCCAGCCGGGTTCGGGGCCAATCCAGTCTCATCCGATGTCGATTGGGGGCATTATTGGGGGCATGAAAAAGGGAGATGGGGGCATGCTGACGGACGCCACGATCAGAAAGGCGAAGCCGCGCGACAAGGACTACAAGCTCGCCGATGCGGGCGGCCTCTACCTTTTTGTCACGAAGTCAGGACATCGCTCTTGGCGACTTAAGTATCGCTTCGACGGCAAGGAGCGGCGGCCCAGAGCGCGAATTCGCCGTTCTCGACCGCCTTGGCCGTGGCAGCGAAGTCTCCGTCGAGCTTTTCAAGCACCTGGCGGACGGTGATGTTAGTCGCGCTGGGTGCAAGACCCACCTCATGCCTCCCCCATCGGCATGACGAACGTCACGCAGAAAGGCCGGATGCTATGCACGATTCTCTTGGGACGCAACGGCTTCTGCCTAAATTCCGCGCGATGCCATTGCGCGCGCAAAGTGTGGGCGCAGCGTGTAGTGGCCGGGTCGGTCATTGCATCGGCACTTTGACAATGGGCCCACGCTGAAGTTGGTAGGCGGCTTAGCGCCCATAAACGTCCTTCCAAGAGTCTTTGCCCGCTTACCGATCTGGAGGAGCGAGCGTCCGCTTCTCGCGGTCGATCACCTGGAACCTGCCATTCCGCTCCCGGCCAGAACCGGCGGCAGAGCAGCAGAACACCGGATTCGAACCGACCGGCGGTCAGCCTGGAGTCCGGTCCGGCGAGCGCTTCACCGTCAGGAATACCGTGTCCGGCCGCTCAGTCGGTGCCGGCGGTCGTCGCCGGAGCCTCGCCGAGCGTCGGGAACGTGATGCCGAGCTGATCGAGATAGGTGGGGTAGCGGCTTGGATCGTAAAAATATTTGGACAGTTCGGGCTTGAAGCGGGCCATGATCTCGCGGTTGATCTCGATCGGGGGCTTGTCGCTCGCCGACAGCACCGGCTGGTACTTCTGGTTCTTGGTTTGAACCTCGGCGAAGTAATCCTTCGCCGCCCGGCGCAGCTTCGGCCTGGTGAGAAGGTCGAGCGTCGTCATGGCCACCACCTTCGCGCCGGCGACCACGCCCTTGTGCGCGATCGGAGTCGCCATTGCGATTGCGTTCGACCAATTGTGTCCAGGAAGCTCGGGGATGTTCGAAGGATAGACGATGGTGATTGTCGGGACGACCCAGCTGACGTCGCCGATATCGTCCGATCCGCCGCTTTTGGGCTCGGGCAGGGGAGGTTCGAGCTTGTCGAGCTTGGTCGCGAGCCCCTCCTGTTTCTCCGCGCCGACGTTCTTCTGCACGAGCCTAGCGAAGGCCTGCTCGTCCTTCGTCCAGTTCGGAAGCCCGACCAGCCTGATGTTCTCGTAGGCGGCTTCCGCCATCGGCCGGTTGAAGTGGCGCGGCGCGGCGGTTCCCAGGATACGACGCGACACCTTCGTGTCGGTCATCGCTGCTGCCGCTCCGGCCATGGTGTTGCCGATCTCAAAGTTGCGTGCGATGCCCTTGAAGTCCTGCTCACGGAAATAATACCAGACGCGGGCGGCGGACGGGACGACGTTGGGCTGGTCGCCTCCGTCGGTGATCACGTAGTGCGAGCGCTGCTCCGGGCGCAGGTGCTCGCGGCGCATGTTCCAGCCCATGTTCATCAGCTCCACGGCGTCGAGCGCGGACTTGCCCCGCCACGGCGCCCCTGCCGAATGGGCGCTTCCCCCGAGAAGGTGTACTCAACGGAAACCAGGCCGGTGCCCGCAGGAGCGCCCCAGCCGGTGCCAAGATTGTTGCCGACATGGGTGAAGATCACCCCGTCCACGCCATTGAAGATGCCCTGGCGGACCATGAACGCCTTGCCGCTGACCAGCTCCTCGGCCACTCCGGGCCACAGCACGAGCGTGCCGGGGATATTTTCCCGCTCCATCTGCTCCTTGACGGCAAGCGCAGCGACGACGTTCACGGCCTGGCCGCTGTTGTGGCCCTCGCCATGGCCCGGCGCCCCTTCGACCATCGGTGCGCGCCAGGGAATTCCCGGCTTCTGCGACGCCTTCGGGATACCGTCTATGTCGCTGCCGAGCGCGATCACTGGACCGCCGGTGCCGTTCGTCCACTTTGCCACCCAGCCGGTCGGCATGCCCGACGTGCCCCGCTCGACCGTGAAGCCGTTCTTCTCCAGCAAGGCGGTGAGGTAGCGCGAGGTTTCGACCTCTTGGAATCCCAGTTCGCTGAAGCTGAAGATCATGTCATTGACCTCCTGCGCGAGCTTGGCCCGCGATTCGACGCCGGCGACCACGCGGCCCTTGAGGCCGCCGATCGCGGCCGCCGAAGCCGGGGCCGCGAGGGCCGCAGCCGATCCAAGGAGGAGCAAGGCGATCAGTTTCATGGTCTCGCGTCTCCAGAAGTGCACGGGTGGCAGCCGCCTTCGTATGCAGGACGGCGCGTTATGTCATTCGCCTTCCGACGACTCTGGACCCCGCGCGAGGTTCGCCAAGCATGCGAGGAGCAGGCGGGGTTTCAGCTTCGCTTCAATCATACGGCCGGGTCAGGCTGATCATGGCGATTGGCGGAGGAACAATTCTTTGTGTCGGCACCCTCTAAAAAAGGAAGACATGGGATCCATAGATGCTGGCTGTCACGAGCGGATGGTCTCGATTGCCTTCTGCAAACCCACGATGAAGTCGCGCGCCATTCGCGAGAGCGGACGATCCTCCAGGTGGACGCAATAGACCTCGAACAATGCACATTCGAGAAAGGGCCTGAAGGTAAGGCCGGGTTCCAGGCTAGCCCGCGCCGTGAATTCATCAATCACCGCGATGCCGACGCCATGACGCACAAGCGCGGCGGCTACGTAATAGGTTTGAACCGATATGGCCCCCCTCACTTCAAGCGGGTCTTCGAACTCGCTGGTGAACAACGTCCCCAAGGAGCCGGCCCCTGTAAGACGGATGATATCCTGATCCCCGAACATCTCCAGTGACACCCGCGGCGGTGCATCCGGGAAGGCCGCCTCGCGGAAGAGGACGACGAGCTCACCGGAGCCAATCGAGATCTGCGATAGCCGCGGGTGGCGTGGGGCGTCGTAGGCCAGGGCAAGATCACTGTTACGTTCGTACAGCGACCTCAATATGTCTTCGTTGTGGAGTGTCTTGATCTCGAAGGAAACATGGGGATTCCTCCTGTGAAAACTCGCGACGGCGGTCGGAGCAACGTCGAGGCCGAGCGACGGAAGGATCGCTAGCCTGAGGTGACCGTCGCCGCCGCGCCGCAGATTGGCCGTGGTCTCCTGCAGCGACTCCATCCGTGCCTGCAATTCGCGCGCTTCGTGGAAGAGGACATGGGCTTCGTCGGTTGGGGCCAATCGCCCCTTCACCAGGCGAAAGAGCACAAAGCCTATGCGGCTCTCGGCATGCCTCAGAACCTTGCTGACGGTCGGTTGCGATACGTGCAACGCGCGTGCCGCGGCGCTGACAGAGCCAGTCTGATAGACGGCGTGGAAGACTTCGATGTGCCGCAGGTTCATCATGCAACCGCTACTCCAAACATCCTGCTCACCGATCGAAGTCCGCCCAGGTGGCGTAGCCCGGGCGAACACCAAGAGGCGCCACTACACCGGCCGCCAAGTCAAGATCCATGTCTGAAGGCAATCAGCCGGCGGGCGGCAAAAAGGCTGCTATCGTCGATCGCCAGACGATCTGCACCGCGAGAAGCGGATCAACCTGGTAGCTGACTGGCCGACGGCCGGAGCTGATAGATATTTCCAGCGGGGGCGCAGCGGCACCGCGGCCTGATGGCGGAAGGCGAGAAGCGATGAGGCCCTTGGCCGGCAATCGATGCCCTACGGATATACAAGTCCAAATCGAATTGGCTTGTCTGCTTCCCCGCTTCCGGCTCTTCTCCGAGAGGCTTGGCCGCCGTCTTCGGGTGGCCGGATATCCCGAAACCCGCCTGGGGGGCGCGACATGACATCATCTTCCACACTTCGCTGCACCTGTGGCCGGCTGACCGGCCCAATCCTGCTTGCGGTTGCCGCTGTCTCCGCCGTCGCTTCCACCTCAGCCGAAGGGCGGGTTCTGACCAGCGACGTCGTGATACGCGGCGGCACGATCTATGACGGCTCGTCGGAAAGGCCGTTCGTCGGTGACGTGGCCATTGCAGGAGACAAGATCGTCTATGTCGGACCGACCGGCCGCAATCCCTATCGAGGGCGGCGCCTGATCCAGGCCAGAGGGATGATCGTCGCGCCGGGCTTCATCGACCCGCACACCCACGCCGATACCTTCCTCACCGCGAACGACCCGACCAACCGCCTCAACCTTCCGTGGATGATGCAGGGCGTGACGACGATCTTCACCGGGGTCGATGGCCACGGCCAGCCCGGAGGGAAGGTCGATATCGGCGGGTTCTTCAAGAGCCTCGAGGCCGACAAGTTCGGCATCAATGCGGCCGCTTATGTTGGCTTCGGCGCAGTGCGCCGCGCAGTTATCGGCGATGATGCCCGCGCTCCGACCGCCGATGAACTGCGCAGGATGCGATCAATGGCCGCGGACGGCATGTGCGAAGGCGCGATGGGCCTCTCCTCCGGGCTCTTCTACGCCCCGCAAAGCTTTGCGAAGACGGATGAGGTCATCGAGCTCGCCAAGGAAGCGGCAAAACGCGGCGGCGTGTACGATACCCACCAGCGGGACGAATCCTCCTACACGATCGGCGTCGTCAACTCGACCTTGGAGGCGATTGAGATCGGCCGCGCCGCCGGAATGCCGGTGAACTTCGCGCATTTCAAGGCGCTCGGCGTCGACGTTCACGGCAAGGCACCGGAGCTGATCGCGGCCGTCGAAAAGGCGCGCGCGAGCGGCGTCGACGTCACCGCCGACCAATATCCGTGGGAGGCGTCGGGCTCCAGCCTCGAAGCCTCGCTGCTCCCGCGCTGGGCGGTCGACGGCGGTCGCCCGGCGCTGCTGAAGCGCCTCGGCGATCCCGCCCAGCTCTCCAGGGTGAAAGCGGAGATGGTCGAGAATCTGAGGCGGCGGGGAGGGCGGGAGTCGCTGCTCCTGACGGCGCGCGATCAGCCTTGGACGGGAAAACGCCTCGGCGAAATCGCGCGGGAGTGGCGCGTGGAGCCGATCGAGGCCGCGCTGAGAATCATCCGGGCCACCGAGGAAGGCAGTTCCGTCGTCTCCTTCAACATGGCGGAAGCCGACATCAAGCTGCTGATGAAGCAGCCCTGGGTGATGACCAGCTCCGACGGGTCGCACGGACATCCCCGGATGTACGCCACCTTTCCGCAGAAATACGCCAAATACGTGCTTCGCGAGAAGACGATCTCACTGGCCGATTTCATCAACAGCAGCAGCGGCCGCACCGCGGATCGTTTCAAGCTCGATCGGCGCGGGCATCTGAAATCCGGCTTCTTTGCAGACATCGTCGTCTTCGACCCGGATCTCTATCGCCCGAAAGCCGACTACATCGAGCCGGAGCGGCTGACGGAGGGCGTGCAGACTCTGCTCGTCAACGGCGCGGTTGCGATCAGCGCGGGTAAGCCGACCGGTGTCGCCGCCGGCCGGCCGCTCAGGAAAGTGCCCAGGGCAGGCAGCTGCTCGTGAGGACGAGCGGCACGCAGCTGCGCACGAGAGTGATGGTCTCGCCTTGTCGGAAGCAGCGCTGACCCGCGCCTCCGACGTCGCCGTCCTCGGCGCCGGCGTGGTTGGCGTCGCCACCGCCTGGGCACTCGCCCGGCGCGGGAAATCGGTCATCGTTCTGGACCGGCAGGGTGGGCCGGCGGAGGGTGCGTCCCATGCCAACGGCGCACAGCTCAGTTATGCCTATACCGACGCCCTCGGCAGCCCCGCCATGCTGCGGAAGCTTCCTTCGCTCATGCGCGGCGGAGATCCGGCCTTTCAAATACGGCGCGGCTTCGATCCTGCATTCTGGCGCTGGGGACTGGATTTCCTGCGCAATTGCACCGCGCCGCGATTCGCGAACAACACGATCGAAGCCTTGCGGCTCGCAGCGGAATCCCGCGCCGCGATGAACAGCCTGCTCGAGCGTCATTCGATCGACTTCGGTCATGCCACGGCCGGCAAGATCCACCTTCACTACGATCAGGCGAGCTTTTCTGCGGCGAGGGGGTTGATGGCGCTCAAGGCGGCGCATGGTGGACGCCAGGAGGCGCTGACGTCCGCAGAGGCGAATGCCGTCGAACCCGCCCTCGCCGACGTGCCAAATCTGGTGGGAGCCATCTACTCGCCGGGAGACGAAGTCGGCGATCCCTATCGTTTCTCCACCGCACTGATCGCTCTGCTCGAGCGGACTTATGACGTGCAATCCCGCTTCCGCTGCGATGTCGCCGATCTTCGTCTGGAGCCGGGCGGCGTCCGCCTGATCCCCCGCGAAGGGGAGAGCGTTGTCGCCAGGCATGTGATATTCTGCCTCGGGACGGAAGGTGCCCCCTTGCTGCGGAAGCTGGGCCTCGCTCCGCCGATCTGGCCGATGAAGGGCTATTCCTTCACTGCGGAACTGGGGCCGTCGGCGCCCGCAGTCAGCATCACCGACACTGCCCGAAAGATCGTGTTCTGCCGCCTTGACGGCAGGATGCGGATCGCGGGTCTGGCCGAGCTCGGCGCGACCGATCCTTCGGTCGATGAGGATCGGCTGCAATTTCTCCTGCGGACGGCGCGCGAAGCTCTGCCCCAAGCCGCCGATTACGAGAGCGCTTCGGCGGGCTGGGCGGGGCTCAGGCCAATGTCGCCGTCCTCGCTGCCGGTGATCAGCCGGCCGCGTCCCGAGGTCGTCCTGAACCTCGGCCACGGCATGCTCGGCTGGACCCTGGCCATGGGGGCGGCCGAACGTGCCGCCGCCCTGCTCGAATGACCCTGGATCGAGGAACTGCGATGACCAAGAATCAAGCTCCGCCGCTCAGCAAGTCTCGCCGCGCCGGCAATCTGCTCTTTCTCTCGGGCCAGCTCGCGCGGGGTGCCGACGGGGCGATCGTCGACGGCGATATCAGGATCCAGACCCGCCAGGTTCTGGCGAACATCGAGGCCGTTCTCGCAGGTGAGGGGGCGACGCTTGCCGACGTAGTCAAGGTCACCGCGTGGATCACCGATTTAAGCGACATGGAAGGCTTCAATGAGGTCTACCGCGCCGTCATGCCTGAACCTTTCCCTGCGCGCTCCACCGTGTTCTGCGAATTGGCGGCGGGGAAGGTCGAGATCGAGGTGCTCGCCGTCCTCGAGTGAGGCACGCCGGCCACCCATCCCCCGAGGGTCGCAATTTCGGGCGGGCGCGATCGCGGTGTCGGCGCAATCCTCGCCGGGGCTCGACGGCACATTCCGTCTTCAATTTGCATTGCTGCGCCCCGGCGGGCGTGCTGGTGAACGTCGCTCTCCTAACCCGCGCGTGAGGCGGTTTCGACGAGGCGAGCCGGCGGTTGCGAGCGCGAGGATGGTGCCCGGTGCTCCAAGCCTGCTGTCGGCGGCCGCCGTTCTGCCCGATGCACTGCCGGCGGTTCCGTCCGTCATTTGAGGGACGAGCGGCGGCGGCGCCACCCGTCCCTCTCGTCGGACCGAAGCCGGCCGGCTTCGGCGGGCGATCAGAATTCGAAACGCGCTCCCGCCGTATAGATACGGCCGATCGTGTCGTAGAGCGATCTTGTCGTGCCGTAGCCGCCGGCGCCGGTGATCGGCGGATCCTGATCGAGCGCATTGCGGATCGACGCGAACAACGAGACCGTGCGGCTGCCGGTCTTTACGACGTCGAACTCACCGGACAGATCGAAATAGAGCCGGCCATTGACCGTCAGCACGTCGAGGTCCTTCTCGGTGAAAGCCGAGTTGATGTCGCCGCCGCCGACATAACGGGCGGCGAGAGTGGTCCGCCAGGAGTCGGCATCGTAGGTGCCGCCGACATTGAAGCGCCAGTGCGGCGAGCCGCCGATGGCGGCGATCGTCGGCTGCTGAAGCGCTCCCGACAACCGCATGCTGGTCGTGCCGTCATTGATCTCCGCGTTGATGATGTAGTTAACGAGGCCGCGCAGCTGCAGCCTGGCATTCCCCAGCGGCACGCTGTAGGCCGCCTCGACGTCGATCCCGCTCAGCTTCACCGACTGCAGATTCACCGGGCCGTTGAGCACCGAGCTGATCTCTCCGGTGGAAGCGCGTTCGATCAGCGAGCAGAGCTGGGGGGCGGTGGTGTAGCATTGGGTGACGATCGATCCTGGGGTGATCGCGATGATCGCGTTGCCGATGCTGATGTTGTAATAGTCGATCGAGAAGTTGAGCCGCGGCACCAGAGCGTGCGGCGTGAACACCACGCCTGCGGTAAATGTGTCCGCTCTCTCCGGATCCAGGTTCGGATTGCCGGTGTTGCGCGCGGTGACGTTATAGGACAGGCCGAGCACCGGATCGTCGATCCCGAGCGAGCTGGTCGATCCTGCTGCGAACAGCTCCTCGATGCTGGGCGCTCGAATATCGCGCGACCGGGTCGCACGCAGGCGCAGGGTGTCGTTCACGGTCCAGTTGAGGCCCGCCTTCCAGGTCACCACCGTCCCCGACGTGCTGTAGTCGGTGACGCGGCCGGCGACGTTGATGTTGAGATCCTTGGCCCAGGCTTGTTTCGACGCGAGCGGAACCAGCACTTCGGCAAAGGCTTCCTTGACCTTGACCGACCCGGTGTAGGGGATCGTGCCGCCACCGCGGTAGCCCTGCACCTGCGAGATCGGGTCCGCGGTGGTGACGTTCCTGGTCTTGCGATATTCGGCGCCGGCCGCCACTGCGACTGGGCCGGCCCACAGCGAGAACGGCTGGCCGCGCAGGGTCGCTGCTACGACGTGCTGATCGATTTCATTCCTTCGCCAGCCGCTGGTGCTGGTCCAGTCGATCGCCGATTGCGAGGCGCGCCCCTCGCCGATCAGGTTTATCGGCACGCAGCCGTTGGTCCGGTCCGTCAGCGTCGATCGACAGACGATCGCGCCGGTCGTCGGATCCAGCACGGCGTCGAGTGCCTGATTGAAGCGGGCCGTGATGACATTGTTGTTCTGGGTCAGCAGGTGGTTGGTCCTGCCATAGCTGTAATAGGCGTCCCAACTCCAGTCGGAGCCGACTTCCCCTTTGACCCCGGCGACGGTCTGGATTGTCTTGATGTTCGCTTCGACCTGTACGCGCGCATGATCGAGGACGCTGCGCCCCATTACGAAGCTTGGAATGCCGCGCGCGGCCATCACGCTCCGCACCGAGGCGGGCACGAACGGATTGTCGGCCCGGATGGTCAGCTGGAGATTGGTGGCCAGGCCCTGGAAGTTCGACTCCACCTGGCTCCAGCCGAGCTCCGCGAACACACTAATCGAGTCGCTGAGATCGGCGGATGCCCGTCCGAAGGCGCTGTAGCGATCGACCGGAACCGCGCCGACGCCGTCGGCCGAGCCGCGGGTGCCGTCGCCGCCGCGCATCGACGAGGTGGTGACCAGATCCCCGTAGCGGAACGGCACGGCCGACCCGTCGGGTGCGAACTGGATGCCGCGCAGCACGCCCGGCGAGTTGATCACGCCGCCGTAGCTTGAGTTCGACGCATAGGCATAGTCGGTCAGCAGCTGACGCGGCTCGTCGTTCGTGGCCGTGTAATAGGGATTGGCGATGATGCCCGGGCTGCGCGCACCCCAGTCTCTGTCGCCGATGAAACCGATGCCGCTGTTCTGGGTGGCCTCGCCGGCTACGACGAGGCGGATCCGGCCGTCCGCGGCGGCGAAGCCGGCCGCAACCGATGCCAGGAAGTTCCGGTAGTCGTTGTGATCGGTGATGCCGCCCTGCAGCGTCCCTTTCACGCCCTCGAGCCGGTCGTTCAACCGAAGGTTGACGACTCCCGCGACCGCATCGGAGCCGTAAGCGGCCGAGGCGCCGCCGGTGACGATGTCGACGCCGCGGACGAGCGCTTGGGGAATGGAGGAGATGCTGACGCCGCCGGTCGGCGTGGTCGGCGCGTAGCGTCTGCCGTCGACCAGCGTCAGGGTTCGCGTGTAGCCGATGCCGCGGAGGTCGAGGAAGTTGCTGCCGGCCATCGATGACAGATTGCCGGTGCTGGCCGGAGTCATCGACGGCCTGACCTGGGGCAGTTCGTTGATGACGTTGGCGATGTCCGGTTGGCCGGTGCGCGTCAGATCGTCGGTGCTCAGGCTGGTCACCGGCGTCGGGGTGGAGAAGGTGCTGGCGATGCGGGAACCGGTGATGGTGATCTCCCCCTGCTCGGCCGCTTGCGGTTCCGCCACGGCTTCCGCCGGTAGCCCGGCGCTCTCGTCCTCGGCGATCTGAGGCTGGTCCGGCCTGGGAACCGGGGCGACTTGGCCGTAGGCAGGAGCAAGCGGAGCAAATGCGAGCGCCGCGGTCGAGAAGAGGATCAATTTCCGGCGGCTGAACGGCGCAGGCTCGTTTCCACTGGACGGAGTCAGGCCAACAGTTTGTCGCATTATTGTGTCCTCGATTGATGAAGATTGTCTCGGCCGCGCTGGCCGATGGTCGATGGAAGCTGCGCGGCGGCGCGCCGAAATGATCGCCTGCACGGCGGATCGTGTTGTTGGAGCGCCGCCGTGGGCGCGCCCTCAGGCCGCGCGCCGGAAGTGGATCGCCTTCACGCGCTCGGACTTGATCGTGAAGCCCTGTTCATCTTCGTCGAAGACCAGAGTCATGCCTTCAGAACTGTAGCCGCCACCCGGATTGCGCTTGAAGCGAAGTGGAGCGGCCGATTTGGCAAACGGCGAGTTGATCGACGCGGTGAGAACGTCCTCCTCGAGGCTAAGATTGTAGGTGGCCTGGAGGTCTTCCGAGCGATACTGGCCGGCGACGACCTGGTCTGGAGCTAGCGGGGTGTCGGTGAGAATATCGCCCTCGACCAGTTCGATGATCTGATCGGCCTTGTCCTGGGAGACGAAATCCCCGCGGTTGCAGAGCACTGCCACGCCCAGCTTCCTCTCGGGGAGTCGCGCGTACATGTTCTTGAACGCTTCTGCGCCGCCACCATGCTGGATGAAATGCTGGCCGTTGCGGCGGCCGACCTGGAGTCCGGCCGCATAGACGAGGCCCGTTCTCTTTTCGACGGCAGGATCGCCATCGGTGAAGGTGCCCGGCGCGAACATGATCTTCTGAATCGAGGGCCGCCAAACCTTGTGGCCGAATTCGATATCATGGTCGAACTTGGCAAGGTCGCGCATCGAGATCATCAGGCCGCCCGAGCCGCTGAAGCGGGGATAGGTGTCGCGGATCTCGAAACCATCGCCTGCCGGCACATAGCCATGAGCAATGTTCTCGCCCTTCGGATCGGCCCCGCTCATGAAAAAGCTGCGGTTCATCTTGAGCGGCTTTAGGATCGCCTTGCCGGCGAATTCGGCGAAAGGGACGCCGGAGACGCGCTCGACGACTTCGGCCAGCAACAGATATCCGCCGTTCGAGTATGTGTAGGCCGTGCCTGGAACAAAATTGGTGTCCTTCTGGCTGAACAGGAGCTGCAGAGCGGAATTCTTGTCGATCCCGTTGGCGCTTTCGACACCGGCGAGACGGATCAGGCCGAGTACGTCCCGAATGCCGGACGTGTGATGCATCAGCATCTCGATCGTGACCGGAACTTGATAGCCGGGCAATTCGGAGATGTACTTGCGGACGTCGTCCTTGAGGCCGATCTTGCCGCTCTCCACGAGCATGGCGACGGCTAGCGAGGTGAACTGCTTGGAGACCGAGGCCGCGTAGAACAGGGTGTCCGCGTCGAGCGCACGACCCGTTTCTATGTCGCCGGAGCCGGCTGCGGTGATGAACAGCGTCTTGCCGCCGCGGAATGCGCCCACTGCGCAACCGGGCGCCGCGGATCCTTTCGGGTCGGAAACGACCTTGCGCACCGCCTCGAGGTCGATGGCCGAGGCCGGACAGGATATCAATGCTACAGCAAGAAGAGGCAGCAACTTCATCATCGTTTCCCCGTTCTGAATAGGG
>NZ_JAQGLJ010000027.1 GCF_028292945.1 Sphingomonas bacterium
GGTGAACCTCGCGAATCTATAAGCTTTTGTTCATCTGTCCCACGCGGGGACGCCCCGGAATCAGGGCTGGCGACTCGCGCTCCGATTTGTAACTCCTGCGGCTGGCAAAGGCGCCTGATCGTAGCGCGCCGAACAGGCCACATAGGAGCGAAACATGCGCGATCTTTGCACCCAGGAACTCAGCTTCGTCTATGGCGCGGGCATGTCGCCGACGCCGCCGTCGAAGAAGCCCAAGCACAAGAAGAGCAGCTGCGGCAAGGGTTCGGGCGGCGGCAAGGGCTCGGGCAAGGGTTCGGGCAGCGGCAAGTACCGTCACGGCAAGGGCGGCTCCAGCTAAGCACCAGACCGTGACGCCCGGATCGTCCTTTGACGGTCCGGGCAGACGGCCGGGTCACTCGATCTTCAGCCTTTGCGGCCTATCGGCCGACCTGATGGACCCGCGATCGTACAACACCCAGATGCTGTGGCTGCTGGGGCAGCCGAGCCTGGAGGAATATCTCTCCTTCGTTCGAGACAAGGCGGTCGGCGGCGCCGATCTCGCTCCCGCGCTGCTTGCCGACGAATGGCGGCGCGCCAACGACCTGTATTATGATCTGGAAGCGAGCGAGGCCGGCGTGGCGGACACGGCGCAATGCCTGCCGCTACCAAGCGAGATGGAGGCGCTCGCGACGCAGTTGCGCGCCGACCCCTATTATCGCGAGACCTTCGACACGCTTCCGACAGAGATCCGAATGGTCGAACTCGACAAGCTGATCGTGTCGCAGAAGCACATCGCCAAGCGCTTCACCGATGCGCGTGCCGACGCGCTGGGGCCTGCGCCCGATGCCGAAAAACTGTTCCGCTTCTGTCAGCCATTGGAGCGCACCAATCCGCCGGTGACGATCCGGCGACTGGCGTCGAACCGTTACCTGTTCTCCTCGCCATCCACCGACCTGCGCGCGCATGAGCCGAAGCTGCTCAATGCGGACCAGACCGCGCGAATCGACAGTTTCGGACCGATCGCCGGCGCGTTGGGGCTGCTGGTCGGTTTCGGTTCGAATTTCCTGACCGCGATCCGCAGCGACAACCGCCTGGTGCTGCACAACGGCTATCACCGCGCCTACACGCTGCGCGCGCTCGGCATCACGCACGCGCCGTGTATCGTCGAGACGGTGACGAGAACCGACGAGCTCAGCATCGCCGCCAGCGAAACGGTGTCCGATCGGCCCGAATTCTACTTCCGGGCAAAGCGCCCGCCGCTGTTGCGCGATTTCTTCGACCCGCGGCTGGTGCGGACGTTCGACGCGCGACCGATGGAAACCACCGTCGAGATCGAGTTCAAGATGAAGAGCTGGTCTTCGGTCACGGTCTGAGCGCCGCAATCACGTCCTAGGGCTCGACGAATTCCACCTGCGCCACGCCCCGATCCGCGAGCTTGAACACGATCTTCGCCAGACATTTGCGGCTGGCGCTGTCCGGCGCGGAGACGCGGACCGGGACACCGGCGGCCCACTCGGCGGCGCGGGCGTTGAACTCCCTGCTCGACAGGATTCGGTTGGCGACTGCGATGTCGCAGCGGCGCTTGCGGGCGACCACGACGATTTCGGCAGGCATGGGGGCGAGCTGCAAGAGCGCGGCCAGGAGGATCACGCCTCAATTGCCTTGGGCGCCCGCGCCGCCAGCGCCCAGCGCAGCACGCCTGCGGTGGCGTTCGCGCCGAAGCGGATGGCGGGCCGGCTGAAGGTGCCGACCGCGCGGCCGTGAAGCGTGGCGGCCCAGGGCTGCATCAGCTCGACACCCGCCTGCAGCAGCAGCGCCTGGATCGGCGCGGTCGCGCCGTTGGTGGCGGGCTGGCCGAGCAGCGCCGTCGCCACCGCATGCGTGCGGCCGTCGAAGCGCAGCTCGGCACGAATCTCGCGAAAGTACGCCGCCATCGCGCGGCGGCTTTCCGGCACGTCCCCGGCGCCCATCAGCCGCGCCAGCACCGCCATCTCGGCCAGGTAGCGGTCCTGCCGCGCGCCCGTCATCCCCGGCTCGCGATAGGCGATGTAGGCGCGCAGGAAGCAGTCGGCTTCGGCGACATGCACCCAGGTCAGCAGGTGCGGATCGGTGGCGCTGTAGGGCGTCCCGTCGGGCAACGTGCCGCTCACATGCTCGTGGACCGCCCGCACCCGCGCGATCTGCGCGTGCGCGAGCGCGGTCGGGCCATAGGTGGTGCCGGCGACGAACTGCGCGGTGCGCTTGAGCCGCCCGGCCGGGTTCTTCTCCCAGTCGCTATGGTCCCACACGCCGGCCAGCGCACCGGGATGGAGCATCTGCGTCATCAGCGCCGCGACCCCGCCGATCATCATCGCGGAGAAATCGCCATGGACCTGCCAGGCCACCGAGCCTGGACCAAACAAGCCGGGATCGCCGGGTTCGCGCGCGAGCTTCATCTGCCCCGCGCCGACCAGGCGGTGGATCTCGTCCCGAATGGTGTCGCGCATGGTCACGGGCGGAGAGATAGGAAATGTGGGCCGGCATACCACTCAAGGCCTCCCGTCCCCGGGAGGATTTAAGCGCTGCCCGCGACCCGCTATACAGACCGCAATGCACTCCCTCGTCATCCTCACCGGCGCCGGGCTGTCCGCGGAGTCCGGCCTCGCCACCTTTCGCGGCCCCGGCGGGCTATGGGAGGGGCACCGGGTCGAGGATGTCTGCACGCCCGAGGCGCTCGCGCGCGACCCGCAGCTCGTGCACCGCTTCTATGACGAGCGTCGCGCCGGGCTGGCGTCGGTCGAGCCCAACGCGGCGCACCGGGCGCTCGCGCGGCTGGCGGCGGAGTGGCCGGGCAAGCTGTTGATCGTGACGCAGAATGTCGACGACCTGCAGGAGCGCGCGGGCATCGACGGCCATGGCAAGCGGCTGCTCCATCTGCACGGCGAGCTGCTGAGCGCGCTGTGTGTGCGCTGCGACCGTCGGCAACGCTGGGCAGAGGCGCTGCCGTCCGGCACGGCCTGCTATTGTCGGGGTAAGTTGAGGCCCGACATCGTCTTCTTCGGCGAGCTGCCGTACGGACTGGAGCAGGTGCTGGAGGCGCTGAAGCGGTGCGATCTGTTCGTGTCGATCGGCACGTCGGGGGCGGTCTATCCGGCGGCCGGCTTTGTCCAGCTGGCCTCGCAGGCGGGGGCGCGGACGCTGGAGCTGAACCTGGAAGCCTCCGCCGGCAGCGACTGGTTCGACGAGAGCCGGCTGGGGCCGGCGACGGAGCTGGTGCCGGCCTGGGTGGAGGAGGTGTTGGGCTGAGTGGGAGTGTGGGCCATTTTCCCTTCCCCGGCGAAGGGGTTTGGGCAACGGCCCCTTATTCCACCCAGTCCAGCCCCATCCCCCGGTAACTCTCGCGGTCCTCGTCCCAGCCCGGCTTGACCTTGACGTGGAGGTAGAGGTGGACCGGCTTGCCCCATAGCTCGGACAATTCCGCGCGCGCCGCCGCGCCGATCGCCTTCAGCATCTGGCCGCCCTTGCCCAGCACGATCGCGCGCTGGGTCGGGCGTTCGACCATCACCAGCTGGCGGATCTCGACCGAGCCGTCGGCGCGTTCCTCGAACGTCTCGGTGTCGACCAGGCTCGCATAGGGCAGCTCGGCGTGGAGGCGGCGGAAGATCTGTTCGCGCGTGATCTCCGTCGCCATCGACCGTTCGCTGGCGTCGGACACCTGATCCTCGGGATAGTGCCACGCGCCCGCCGGCATGTGCTTGGCCATCGCTGTTTTCAGCTCGGGCACGCCGTCGCCGGTCTCCGCGCTGACGAACCAGGTCTCGGCGAACGGCACCGCCGCGTTGAGCTTTTCGGCGTGGATCAGCAGCTTCTCCTTCGCCGCCAGATCGACCTTGTTGAGGATCAGCCATTTGGGCTCCGGCCGCTGCGCGATCGCCTCGATCACGGCGGTGACCTTGGGCCCGATCCCGCCCTTGCCGTCGACCACCAGGCACAGCAGGTCCGCGCCGTCCGCGCCGCCCCACGCGGCAGCAACCATCGCGCGGTCGAGGCGGCGCTGCGGCTCGAAGATGCCCGGCGTGTCGACCAGCAGCAGCTGCGTGTCGCCCTCCATCGCGACGCCCATGAGCCGCGCGCGCGTGGTCTGCGCCTTGGGGCTGACGGCGGCGACCTTCTGGCCGACGAGCCGGTTGACGAGCGTCGACTTGCCCGCATTGGGCGCACCGACGATGGCGACGAGACCGCAACTGGTCATGAGCTGGCCCTTTTTGGCAGGATGGTGCGTGGCTGGCTGACGCGTTTCCGCTTCGGCGGCGCTTCCGCCAGCAACGCGGCCAGCAGCAGCCGCGCCGCTTCCGTCTCCGCCTCGCGCTTGGTGGAGCCGGTCGCCTGTCGTTCCGCCTCGCCCAGTCGCGCGCTCACCGTGTGGCGGCGGGCGTGACCGGGGCCGGTCTGCTCGACAATGGCATAGACCGGCAGCCCGCGATTGCGCGCGAGCGCCCAGTCCTGCAGCTCGGCCTTGGGGTGGCGCGGCGCGGGAGCGTCGCGATCGACGCGGTCGGCCCACGCGCGACGCACCCAGCCGCGCGCCGTGTCCAGGCCGGCCTCCAGATACAGGGCGCCCAGCAACGACTCGACGACGTCGCCGAGCACGTAATCGCTGTCCTTGACCCCGTCGTCGGCCGCCTGCTTGTTGAGCCGCAGCTGGTCCGCCGCGCCGATCTCGCGCGCCACCTCCGCGCAGGTGGCACCCGAGACGAGCAGGTTGAGCCGCCGCGTCAGCTGGCCCTCGGGTTCCGCCGGGAACAGCTGGTACAGCCATTCGGCGATGCTCAGCCCCAGCACGCGATCGCCCAGGAACTCCAGCCGCTCGTACGATCCCTCATCCTCGCGGCTGCCGTGCGTCAGCGCGCGCGTCCACAACGCGGGGTCGCGCGGCTCGTGTCCGAACGTCGCACTTACCCAGGCGGCCAGGTCGCTCAGAAGCCTTCGCCGATGCGCTCGGGCCGCGCGGCGCTGAACCAGGTCCAGGGCTTGAGATACTCGGCCGACCCGTCGGTGGAGAAGGCGGTCACGCTGGCGCGGCCCTCCACGCGGCCGACGGGGATGTAGCCCATGCCGCGCGGCGCGGGGAAACGGCTGTCGAGCGAATTGTCGCGGTTGTCGCCAAGCAGGAAGACATGGCCGGCGGGGACCGAATACAGCCCCGTGTCGTCGCCATCGGACCCCGGCTTCGTGTCGAGCACGGCGTAGCTGCGGCCGCCGGGCAGCGTCTCGCGATAACGCTGGAACCGGCACACGGGCGCGGCTTCCAGCACCTCCGCATGGCCCGCCGGGCACAGCGCGAGCGGGAAATTCGGGGTGATCGGCAATACGAAGTCCGCCACCCGCTGGCGCGGCACCGCCTGGCCGTTCAGGATCACCTCGCCGCCCCGCACCTGGATCGTATCGCCGGGCAGGCCGACCACGCGCTTGATGACGTCGCGATCCGCGAGCGAGCGGAACACCACCACGTCGCCACGCGCCGGGCTGCTCCAGTGCAAGGTCGGCAACAGCGGCACGCCCCAGGGCAGCGACCAGCGCGAATAGCCGTACGGCCATTTCGCCACCAGCAGGTAATCGCCGATGAACAGCCGGGGCAGCATCGATTCCGATGGAATCGAGAATGGCGCGATGACGAACGACCGCAGGATCAGGACGCCCAGCAGCAGGGTCGCCATGAAGCGGAGCGTCTCGTGCGTCTCGCTGCGCTTGCGCCTGGGCCGGGAACGCTTCGCCATCGCGGCGGCGTTGGCGGCGCGACACGGGAACGTCAAGCGCATCACCTGTTCGGGCACCAGCGAGACCGCTAGGCGTTGACCCGACACCACCAACTGCAAGGTCGCATATTCATGGCCGACTGGTCCCGCATCGACGCGCTGCCAAGCCCCAAGCTGCTCGACCTGTTCGAGCACGAGCCGGATCGCGTCTCGCGGCTGACCTGCGACGTCGCCGGCATCCATTTCGACTGGTCCAAGACGCATCTGACCGGCGATGCAATCGCCGCCTTTGCTGCGCTTGCCGCCGACACCGGCCTTGCCGCGCGCCGCGACGCGCTGTTCGGCGGCGAGCATGTCAACGTCACCGAGGACCGCCCCGTCCTCCACACGGCCGAGCGTGGCGAGGGTCAGGTCGACGCGGTGGCGCTCGCCAAGCGCTTCCATGCCCGCATGCGCCAGCTGATCGACGCGATCGAGGGCGGCGCGCTGGGCGCGGTGCGGCACATCCTGCATGTCGGCATCGGCGGCTCCGCGCTCGGCCCAGACCTGATCGTCGACGCGCTCGGCCGAGACGAGCAGCGCTACGACGTCGCGATCGTCTCCAACGTCGACGGCGTCGCGCTGGAGGACGCGATGGCACGGTTCGATCCCGCCGCGACGCTGCTGGTGATCGCGTCCAAGACCTTCACCACCACGGAGACGATCCTGAACGCCACCAGCGCGCTGCAATGGATGACCGAGCACGGCGTCGCCGATCCCTATGGCCGCGTCATCGCGCTCACCGCCGCACCCGACAAGGCGGTCGAGTGGGGCGTCGACGAGACGCGCGTGCTGCCGTTCGGCGAGGGTGTCGGCGGGCGCTATTCGCTGTGGTCCTCGATCGGCTTTCCTGCCGCGCTGGCGCTGGGCTGGGGCGCGTTCGAGGAGCTGCTGGAGGGTGCCGCCGAGATGGACCGGCACTTCCGGCTCACCCCGCTGGAGGCGAACGCGCCGGCGCTCGCGGCCTTTGCCGATCTCTATTATACCCAGGTACGCGGCGCGGAGACGCGCGCGACCTTTGCCTATGACCAGCGGCTGCGGCTGTTGCCGCCCTATCTCCAGCAGCTGGAGATGGAGTCGAACGGCAAGGGCGTGACCGTCGCCGGCGCGGCCGTCGGCCGCCCGACGGCACCGATCACCTGGGGCGGCGTCGGCACGGACGCGCAGCATGCGGTGTTCCAGCTGCTCCACCAGGGCACGCACCTCGTCCCCGTCGAGTTCGTCGCGGCGATCGAGCCCGGCGATACGTTGACCGACGAACACCACCGCCAGCTGCTGCTCAACGCCTTTGCGCAAGGGGCGGCGCTGATGGCGGGCAAGCAGGTCGACGACCCGGCAAGGTCGTACGCGGGCGACCGGCCGTCCTCCACCATCCTGCTCGACGACCTGACACCGCGCACGCTGGGCGCGCTGATCGCGTTCTACGAACACCGCGTGTTCGTGAACGGCACGCTGCTCGGCATCAACAGCTTCGACCAGTTCGGCGTCGAGCTGGGCAAGGAAATGGCCAAGGCGGCGGGGAGCGGTGGTGAGTTCGATGCCTCGACGGCGGACCTGATCCGGCGGGCGGGACTGGACTGAAGCGTTCCGCGCACTATGTGTATAAACGGTGGAGTTCATACACATACGGACTGATATCGAGATCGATGATGACCTCATGGCCGAAGCCATGAAGGAGCTTGGTGTTACGACGAAGCGCGACGCGGTCGACAAGGCACTGCGCGAGGCGGTGTGGATCAAGCGGCAACTGCGTGCTTGGGACAAGATGCGTGGCTCGGGCCGGGTCGGAGATAAACAGGAAATTCGCGGCAATAGGTACACCGTAGAAGCGTGAGGGTCGTCGTCGACTCAAGCGTTTGGATCGATCTCGCCGGTGGTCGGCCTACCATGCAAGCGACGGCCGGCCGTCGCTTCATCGCTCGCGCTGAAAGGGTGGTAGTGGGCGATCTCGTGCTGACCGAGATATTACAGGGTACTCGCGATCGCCGCGACTTCGCGCGCAAGCTCGCTTGGTTAAGCACGTTCGATCAGCTCACCGTTGTCGATGCCTACATCGCGGTCCATGCCGCCCGAAATTTACAATTTTTGAAGGCACGCGGCATCGCCGTCCGAAAGACCATCGATACGCTGATCGCAACTCGCCGCATCATCGACGACGTACCTCTCCTGTACGGCGATCGCGACTTCGACCCCTTCGTCGAGCATCTCGGCCTCAGATCTGCACTCAATACCGCGTTTGGAACAGATTGATGCCCTATGACTACGACCTCTTCGTCCTGGGCGCAGGCTCGGGCGGCACCCGCGCCTCGCGCGTCGCGTCCGCGCATGGCGCGCGGGTGGCGGTGGCGGAGGAGTTTCGCGTCGGCGGGACCTGCGTCATCCGCGGCTGCGTGCCCAAGAAGCTGCTCGTCTATGGCGCGCATTTCGCCGAGGATCTGAAGGACGCCAGACGCTTCGGCTGGGACGTTCCCGACGACTGCCCGTTCGACTGGCCGCGCCTGCGCGATGCCGTCAATGCCGAGGTCGACCGGCTCAACCAGGCCTATACCGACACGCTCTGCAACAACGGCGTCGAGATCATCGCGCAGCGCGCCGAGGTGACCGGCCCCCATTCCGTGCGCCTCGCGAGCGGCGAGACGAAGACCGCCGAGCGCATCCTGGTGGCGGTCGGCGCGCATCCCGCGATCCCCGACTTCCCCGGCAACGAGCACGGCATCACGTCCAACGACGTGTTCCACCTGCCCACCCTGCCCAAGCGGGTGCTGATCGCGGGCGCGGGCTATATCGCCAACGAGTTCGCGGGCGTGTTCCACCAGTTCGGGTCGCACGTCATCATCATGAACCGCAGCCAGGAGATCCTGCGCGGATACGAGATCGCGCTGCGCGACCGGCTGCTCCAGATCTCGCTGATGAAGGGACTCGAGTTCCGCTTCGATGCAACGTTCGAGCGGATCGAGAAGAACGGCGAGGAGCTGACGGTGCACATGACCGGCCACGAGCCCGCGACCGTCGACCTGGTCCTGTTCGCGACCGGGCGCATTCCCAACACCGCCGGCCTGGGGCTGGAGAGCGCCGGCGTCGAGCTGGAGAACGGTGCGGTCCGGGTCGACGCGGACAACCGCTCGACGTGCGACAGCATCTTCGCGATCGGCGACGTCACCAACCGCATCCAGCTCACCCCCGTCGCGATCCGCGAAGGGCAGGCGTTCGCCGACACCTTTTACGGCAACAAGCCGACGCGGGTCGATTACGCCTGCGTGCCAAGCGCCGTGTTCAGCCACCCGCCGATCGCGCAGGTCGGCATGACCGAAAGCGAGGCGCGGCAGAAGCTGGGCAGCGTGAAGGTGTATTCCAGCGACTTCCGCCCGATGAAGAACGTCCTCGCCGGCCGCAACGAGCGCGCGCTGTACAAGATGGTCTGCGACGGCAACACCGACCGCGTCGTCGGCATCCACATGATCGGCCCGGACGCGCCCGAGATCCTTCAGGCCGCGGCGGTGTGCGTCAAGGCGGGGCTGACCAAGGCGCAGTTCGACGCGACTGTGGCGCTGCACCCGACGATGGCGGAGGAGCTGGTGCTGTTGAGGTAAAGCCAGGTCAGGCGACGTCCATGCCTTATTTCGGCCATAGACAGCACGTGTATTTTTTGGAACAACCCGCATGACCGACGAGCCGGGCTCATCGGTTTCGGATCACAAAAGGGCATCCCACCATGAAGAAATTTGTCGTTCTCGGCCTCGCCGCCGGCCTGGCCTCGCTGGCCGCCTGCAACCAGACCCCGAAGGAGCAGGCCGCCGATAACATCGAGGCGAACGCCGAGATGATGGCCGACAACATCGAAGAGATGGCCGACAACGCCACCACCGACAACGCCGAGGGCATGCTGGAGAACCAGGCCGACGCGATCCGCGAGACCGGCCAGAACCAGGCCGAGGACATGCGGACGAACGACGCCGACACGAACCTCGCCAACGGCATGTAACGACGGGCGCACCGTTGCCGGAGGCCCGGGCTGCGCTGGTCGCGGCCCGGGCCTCAGCCTCGGGCCGGTACTGGCCATGCCCCTATCCGGGCGATGAGGGCGCGGAGTTCCTAGGCGATGGTGCAGGCGTCCCTTGCGGCCAGGCAAC
The DNA here is from genome assembly GCF_028292945.1 of Sphingomonas bacterium. Lineage (GTDB taxonomy): Bacteria > Pseudomonadota > Alphaproteobacteria > Sphingomonadales > Sphingomonadaceae > Sphingomonas. The sequence continues at coordinate 9,884 of NZ_JAQGLJ010000027.1, forward strand.
GCCCGTCACCAGGCCGTGTGTCTCTACGCCGCGCGGGCGGGTCGCAGGTCGATCATCGCCGCCACGATCTCCGCCAGTGCGGCGAGCTGATCGAGGGCGTGCTTCGAGACGGATCGTACACGCGAATCGATGACGCACAGCGACCCGACCGTGACGCCGTCGCTCGTGATGACGGGAAGACCCGTATAGGTTTTGATGTTCGGCGCGTTCGTCACCAGGGGATGGGCGGAAAAACGCTCATCCGTCGCGGCGTTCGAGACCACGAAAGCTCCGCCCTGAGAGATAGTGTAGTTGCAGAATGCCTGATCGCGCGGGGTGTGCTCGACCGGCAGGCCGAAAGACGATTTCACCCACTGCGTATCCCGGTCGATAAAGGTCAGGAGCGACACCGGAAACGCGGTCAGCTTCGCCGCGTTCTTCGTGACGAGATCGAAACAGGGCTCTCGCTTGGCGTCGAACAACAATTTGCGCTCGCCGACGATCAGCCGGTGCCGCTCGTCGGCGGGGACGGGGAACGGGATCACGGTGGCAGAGGTCGGTTCGGCGGCGGTCGGCATCGTGGTCATGTCGCCCCCGAACGTGCTCAGGTGATGACGTCTCGCGCGAACCTTGTTCGCGGCGCTCTTCACCTGCTTGAAGAACAGGTCGGGGTTCTCCACCAGATCCCTCTTCGCCAGGCACACCGACGCACCCGCTTGCAGAAGACGCGAGTACAGGAGCCGGTTCTCCACGGCCTTGTCCGATACGATGATCTTGCAGACGGAGGGCAGATCGTTGATCAGCGCAAGCAATGCCTCCCCGTCCAGATACGGCATGCAGAAATCGATCGTGACGATGTCCGGCATCAGGCGGCGGATGAGTTCGGGCGCGGTGGCGGCGTCGGCGGCGAAGCCCACCACGCGAAAGTCCGCGCGGCTGCTGAACGCATTGTCCAGAATCGCCTGGATCGTCCGCGAATCGTCGACGATCACAACCCGACGTTCCAATGTCGCTCTTCCTGCTTGACCGCACCTGATCGCGCGATCCACCGGGTCGCCATGCCAACCTGACGGGGCGATATCGCAGCGGCACTCTTACGAAACGTTACCGGATTAAAATATAGATCAATATTCTGCGTCATTATCAGAGCGGTCAGTAGGCGGCAGTCCTGCTTACGGATCGAACGGGCGCGCCGCTGTAAGCGCCGGGTTCGTCGCTGAGGGTCACGGCCCGATGCATACCGATAACCGCCGCGCGTCTTCGACCGATCGGGCAGGGGGCCGGGATCACCCAGCCCCCGTATCTTCCCGAACGACCACCCGGGGCTAACGCGACTTCTTGTACAGCTTGTTCGCGATTTCGAACATCTCCTCGGGCGCATAGTCCGGGGTGAACGCGCACGGCACGCCTGCGAGCTGGGCGATCTTGTGACCCTCGGGAATGCCGTCGACCACCTCCAGCGCACCCGGCGGATCGCCCGGCAGCGCGACCTCATCGTTCGACCAGATGCCCGCGATCTCCTTATAATCGTCCGGACTCCAGGTGTAGAGCCGGCGATGCGAGCCTTCGTCCAAATACTTCTGGCTTTCCGGGATCTTCGACAGGTCGATGTTGGGGGTCGGCAGCATCTTCTTGATGTCGACGCCGGTGATCTTCTCCAGCGCCAGCGCATAGGCGTGCGCGTGGACGGAGCCGCGCACCAGCAGATAGCCGCACACCTCGCGGCCCGTTGGGTCGCTCAGCGTCTCGTATACGCGCAGCTTGTGCAGCCGCGCGCCGCATTCGAGGTGGAAATTGTGCAGCAGGTCGGTGACGACGTTGCCGGTGGTGGTGATGAAGTCGTTGTTCCACGACCGGCCCATCGAGTCGGTCGGCGTCGCACCACCGCCATTGGACAGGAAACTCGCCGCGTCGCGGATCTCGGCCATCGCCGCGAACGGCGTCATCGACACGTCGCCGCCGTCACCGGTGTCGTCGCCGTCGGGACCGTTGGCGAGCATGTTGACGCCCGCCGACACCAGTTCGACATGGCCCAGCTCCTCCGCCGTGATCGACGCGACGAGGCTGTAGAACGGGCGCAGCTTGGACTTCGATTTGAAATTGAAGCTCTGGAACATGTAGTTCCCCAGCGTCGACATCTCGCCATATTTGCCGCCGAGCAGCTCGCGCAGCGCGGCGGCGGCGTTGGGGTCCTGCTTTTCGGGGGGCGGCAGATCGGCCTGCAGCTTGTCGACGCGCATGAACATTGGGCTTCTCCTGAGATCGGCACACCAACAGCGGGTGCAGGACAATGTGTCCCGCCCCGCCGGCACTATCGTACTGCTTAAGGTTAACGTCCGGCGGTCAGCGTCCGGTAAACTGGCCAGGCCGCCGCTCGTTCACCGCCCGCACGCCCTCGGCATAGTCGGCGGTCGCCTGCAGCCGCTGTTGTTCCGCCAGTTCGTGGTCGGTCTGGCGTTCGACCAGCGCATGCAGGTCGCCGCGGATGGTCGCGCGCGTCGATTGCACCGCCAGTGGCGCGGCGGCGGCGATCTCCCGCGCCAGCGCCAGCGACGCCGTGTCGAGTTCCTCGGCGGCGACCAGCTGATCCACCAAGCCCCAGTCGGACGCCTGCTCGCCGCCGATGCGGCGGCCGGTGAGCAGCATCAGCTGCGCGCGCTGCCGGCCGATCACGCGCTCCAACACCGCCGAGATGCCGAAGCCGGGGTGAAAACCCAGCTGAACGAAATTGGCCACGAAACGCGCCTGCGGGGTGGCGACACGAAAATCGGCGACCAGCGCCAGCCCCAGCCCCGCTCCCACCGCCGCACCCTGAACGGCGGCGACGACCGGCTTCTTCACCGCGAACAGCCGCGCGGCGGCGACGTAGAACGGGTTGCGCTCGCCCGCCGCCGCCCGGTCGGCCGATACGGGATTGGCGTTGGCGAGGTCTGCGCCCGCACAGAATACCCGACCTTCGGAGCGCAGCAGGATGCTGCGCACGTCGTGCTCGGCATCCGCTGCCGCGAACGCAGCGCCGACGCCTTCGATCAGCGACAGATCGGCGAAATTGTGCGGTGGCCGCGCGAAAGTGACGACAGCGACATGGCCGTCCCGCGTGCTGGTGACCGTCATCTTCTCTCCTGCTTCCTGCGGCGCTATACCGTCGCATACCCAAAGCCGGAAAGGTCTGTCCATGCGCGAAGCCGCGATCGTCTCCACCGCCCGTACCGGAATCGGCAAGGCCTATCGCGGCGCGTTCAACGCCACCGAAGCGCCGGCGCTTGCAGGCCACGTCATGGCCGCCGCGGTCGAGCGCGCGGGGATCGATCCCGCCCGCATCGACGACGTGTTCTGGGGCGTCGGCAATCAATGGGGGACGCAGGGCGGCAATGCCGGGCGCATGGCGATTTTCGCCGGCGGGCTGCCGCACAGCGTCCCGGCGTTCACGCTGGACCGCAAGTGCGGTTCCGGGCTGACGGCGGTGGCACTTGCCGCGCGATCGATCATCGCCGGCGACATCGACGTGGCGCTTGCGGGCGGGATGGAGTCGATCAGCTTCACCGTCACCAAGGACGCACCGCGCTATGTCAATCAAAGCGTGCTCGCCAGGGAACCCGCCGCCTACATCCCGATGATCGAGACCGCCGAGATCGTCGCCGAGCGATACGGCATCAGCCGTCAGGCGCAGGATGAATATGGCGCGCAAAGCCAGCAGCGCGCCGCCGCCGGCCTCGCCAACGGCGCCTTTGCCGAGGAGATCGTCCCGATCACGGTCGAAAAGGCGCTGTTCGACAAGGCCGGCGAACGGACCGGCACCGAGACCGTCACCGTGACGCAGGACGAGGGCATCCGCCCCGGCACCACTTACGAAGGCCTGGCGGGGCTGAAGACGGTGTGGGCCGGCGGCGACTTCAGCGGTCCCGGCACTAGCGTGACGGCGGGCAACGCCAGCCAGCTGTCGGACGGCGCGGCGGCGCAGATCGTGATGGATCGTGCGACGGCGCAGGCCGAGGGCAAGGAGATCCTGGGCATCTATCGCGGCTTCCAGGCGGCGGGCTGCGGCCCCGAGGAGATGGGGATCGGCCCGGTGTTCGCGATCCCCAAGCTGCTCGACCGCGCCGGGTTGTCGGTCGGCGACATCGGCCTGTGGGAGCTGAACGAGGCGTTCGCGTCGCAATGCCTGTACTGCCGCGACAAGCTCGGCATCGACCCGGAGAAATACAACGTCAACGGCGGCGCGATTGCTGTCGGGCATCCGTTCGGCATGACCGGCAGCCGCCTGATCGGCCATGCGCTGATCGAGGGTCGCAAGCGTGGCGTGCAGTGGGTGGTGGTGTCGATGTGCACCGCCGGCGGCATGGGCGCGGCGGGGCTGTTCGAGCTGGTCTGAGGCGCGGCCACCTCCGCGCCGCTCGCGCGGCAGCGCGGCAGGCCAGCCCGGACGGCGGGCGGGCGAAGCCTGACCCGTTCGACGTCAGGCGACGGCTTTGCCGCCGCCACTCGCCCGCGCGGCGCGTACGCTGTCCCACGCATACAACGCGCATCCGGCGCAGATCAGCGCCAGGGTGACGAGATATACCGGGCGCAGCGGCTCGCCGAACAGGAACACCGCCTGCGCGAACGCCATCGCGGGCGCGATGTACTGCAGCAGGCCGAGCGTCGTGTAGCGCAGCCGCCGTGCCGCCGACGCGAACAGCAGCAGCGGGATCGCGGTCACCACGCCGGAGAACGCCAGCAGCGCGTCCAGCCGCATGCTGCCGCCCCATGCCTGTCCCCCCGTCGCCGCCGAGAACGCCAACACTCCCGCCGCCACCGGCGCCAGCATCAGCGTTTCCACCAGCAGCCCGCCCAGCGCGTCGATCGCCACCACCTTGCGCAGCAGCCCGTACAGTCCGAAACTCACCGCCAGGGTGAGCGAGATCCACAACGCCCCGCCCCCCAGCGCCAGTGCCAGCACGCCCGCCGCCGCCAACCCCACCGCCATCGCCTGCACCGGCCTGATTCGCTCGCGCAGCACCAGCACGCCCAGCGCGACGTTCACCAGCGGGTTCATGAAATAGCCGATGCTCGCCTCCAGCACGCGCGCGTTGGCGACCGCCCAGATATTGACCAGCCAGTTGACCGAGATCAGCACCGCGCTGGCGCACAATATCAGCAGCACCCTGCCCCGCGCCGCCGCCCGGATCGTGCCGAACCGCCGCAGCACCGCGACGATGAGCAGCAGGAACAGCAGCGACCACAGGATGCGATGCGACAGGACGTGCAGCGGCGACACGTCGCCCAGCAGCTTGAAGTACAGCGGCAACAGCCCCCAGATCAGATAGGCGCCGAGTGCGTGCAGCAGGCCGGTTCTGGTTTCGCGATCGGTCATGGCCGGCGTCCTTGCGGGTGACAGGCCTGCGCACAAGCCTCATGGTGAGGCAGGGAGAACAGGCATGACCACCGCCCTCATCACCGGCGCGTCGGCCGGACTCGGCGAAGGCTTCGCGCGAGCATTGGCGGCTGCCGGCAACGACCTGATCCTCACCGCACGCCGGGTTGACCGGCTGGAGGCGCTCGCCGTCGAGGTGCGGGCGCAGCACGGCGTCGCGGTGCACGTCTTCGCCGCCGACCTCGCCGACCCCGCCGCGCCCGCCGCGCTGATGACCGACATCGCCGCGGCTGGCCTGACCGTCGACACGCTGATCAACAATGCCGGCTATGGCCTGCGCGGCGCGGTGGCGGAGCTGAATGCGGACGCGCAGGCGGGCATCGTCGACGTCAATTGCCGCGCGCTCGTCGCGCTCGCCTGCGCCGTGCTGCCGGGCATGATCGCGCGGCGCTCGGGCGGAATCCTCAACATCGCATCGACCGCCGCGTTCCAGCCCGGGCCGTGGATGGCGGTCTATTATGCGTCCAAGGCGTTCGTGCTCAGCTTTTCGGAAGCGCTCCACGAAGAGGCGAAGCCGCACGGTGTCCGTGTCGCGGCACTTTGCCCCGGCCCCACCAACACCGAATTCGCGGGGCGCGCCGGGATGACCGACATGGCGCTGTTCACCAGGCTGGCGAGCGGCCCCGAGGCGGTGGTTCGCGACGGGCTGGCGGCGCTCCGGGCCAATCAGGCGGTCAAGGTATCGGGGGCGGTGAACGCGGTGATGGCGGAGAGCATCCGCTTTACCCCGCGCAGCGTGGCGCGGCGCATCGCGGGGTCGTTGCAAAAGGCGAGGACGGCGTGAGGAGCAGGTAGGAGGTAACCTTCAACCCCACAAAGGTTAGAGCTAACGGTAAATTAGCGCTCTGCTGCGATGCCGCTGCCAATGGAGGGTTGGCGATGAGCGGATGCGAGGGCTGCCGAAAGCTTGGCGCACCTTTCGATTTGGCAATGGCCTTCCAGCCGATCGTCGATGTCGAGAGAGGGCGAGCCTGGGCCTATGAGGCGCTGGTGCGCGGCCCCAATGGTGAGTCGGCGGGTCAGGTGCTCGGTGCGGTCACGCCTGAGAACCGTTACGCCTTCGATCAGCAATGTCGCGTCACCGCCATCACGCAGGCGGTCGCCGCAGGCATCGTCGCCACGGGCGCGCGGCTGTCGATCAATTTCCTGCCGAACGCGGTCTACTCGCCCGTCGCGTGCATCCAGCTGACGCTGAAGACGGCGGCTGCAGTCGGCTTTCCCACCGAGCGGCTGATATTCGAGTTCACCGAGAACGAAGAGGTTGCCGACCCCGCCCACCTGGCGAACATCATCGAAACATACCGGCGCATGGGTTTTGCCACGGCGCTGGACGACTTCGGCGCGGGACACGCCGGTCTGTCTCTCCTTGCCCGGCTCCAGACCGACATCATCAAGCTGGACATGGAGCTGGTGCGAAACATCGATGCCAGCTTGCCCCGCCGCATGATCGTGGAGGGCCTGATCCGCATGTTGCGCCGTATGAACATCACGGTCGTGGCGGAGGGCGTCGAGACGGTGGCGGAGTATGACGTCCTCCGCGACCTGGGCGTGCGCTATATGCAAGGTTACCTGATCGCACGTCCGGGCTTCAGGCATTTGCCCGCGCATGTTTTGCCAGGAGCGCAGTCGGAACGAAGGTTCGGTTAGCGTTTGCCGCGATCCGGTATCGGCCCGTCATGCTGGGCTCGTTTCAGCATCCATGCGCAATTCGAGCCGATATCCCCCCATCGAAGGTTTCGCATGGACCCTGAAACAAGTTCAGGGTGACGGAACGTCAGTCCGCGAACAGCAGGACGGGCGTTTCCAGCAGCTTCTTGAGCGCCTGAACGTAGCTCGCCGCGTCCCACCCATCGACGACGCGGTGGTCGCAGCTGATCGACATGTTCATCAGCTTCGCGCGCCTGATCTCGTCGCCGCGTCCTGTGAACACCGGCCGTTCGACGATCTTGTTGGGGCCGATGATCGCGACTTCCGGGCGGTTGATGACCGGGGTCGTGGCGATGCCGCCGAGCGGGCCCAGTGACGTGACGGTGATCGTGCCGCCGCCCATTTCCTCCGGCTTCAGCTTGCCCGCGCGCGCGGCGTCCGCCAGCCGGCCGATCTCGGTCGCGAGCTGCCACACATTGCGATCCTGCGCGTCGCGGATGACGGGAACGGTCAGCCCGGCGTCGGTCTGCGTCGCCATGCCCAGATGCACCCGGCCGTGGCGCGTCACCACGCCCGCTTCATCGTCGTAGCGCGCGTTGAGCATCGGGAAGTCAGGCAGCGAGCGGCAGATCGCGACGATCATCAGCGGCAGGAGGGTCAGCTTGGGTCGGTCGCCCCGCGCGCCGTTCAGGTCGGCGCGGACGCGCTCCAGCTCGGTCACGTCGATCTCATCGACATAGGTGAAGTGTGGGATGTGGCGTTTGGCGGCGGCCATGTTCTCGGCAATGCGCCGCCGCATGCCGATGACGCGGACCTGCTCGTCGTCGCGCGCGCGGCTGGTATGGGGGGCGTGGTAGCCCTCGCCCCCGCTGTAGCGGAGGTGGGCGTCGAGGTCGGCATGACGAACGCGGTCCGCGTCGGTTCTGACGGTGGCGAGGTCGACGCCGAGCTCCTTCGCCCGCTGCCGCACCGCAGGGGACGCGAGGACGGGCTTTCTTTCCCCCCTCCCGCTTGCGGGAGGCGTTGGGGCGGGGACTGTGCTCGCAATTGTAAAGGGGGCGACAGGCCCACCCCCAGCCCCTCCGGCAGGCGGGAGGGGCGCCTGATCGCCATCGTCGAGAGCTTCCTCGACGCCAGGGTTCTCCGCCTCGAATTGCTCCTCGCCCTCGACTCCGAGCTGCTCGGCGACTTCCGCCCCCAGCGAGAACGGCTCGTCCGCCCCCGCGTCCGTGTCGGTCTCGATCACCACCAGCGCCGCGCCGATCGCGACCTGATCGCCGACCGCGCCGGCCAGCTCGACCACGATGCCCGACACCGGCGACTCCATCTCGACGGTCGCCTTGTCGGTCATCATGTCGGCGATGTTCTGGTCTTCCTCGACGCGATCGCCGACCGCGACATGCCACGCGACGATCTCGGCCTCGGCGATGCCCTCGCCGATGTCCGGCAATTTGAAGGTGAAGCGCGCCATTATGCGTCTCTCATCAGTTTCTTGAGCGCCTCGCCGATACGGACGGGGCCGGGGAAATAGGCCCATTCGAGGCTGTGCGGATAGGGCGTGTCGAAACCGGTGACGCGCTCGATCGGCGCTTCCAGGTGGTAGAAGCACCGCTCCTGCACGAGCGCGGACAGTTCCGCGCCGAACCCGCCGGTTCGCGTGGCTTCGTGGACGATCATGCAGCGGCCGGTCTTCTTCACCGACGCTTCGATCGCGCCGATATCGAGCGGCACCAGCGTGCGCAGGTCGACGATCTCCGCGTCGACGCCCATCTCCTCGACGGTCGCGGCGACGACATGCACCATCGTGCCGTAGCACAGGATCGTCACCGCCTCGCCGGCGCGCGCCACGTTCGCGGTGCCGAGATCGATGCGGTAATAGCCGGTCGGCACCTCGCCAGCGGGGTGTTTCGACCAGTTCTGCGACGGCCGATCCCAATGACCATCGAACGGGCCATTGTAGATACGCTTCGGCTCGAAGAAGAGGACGGGATCATTGTCCTCGATCGCGGCGATCAACAGGCCCTTGGCGTCATAGGGCGTCGCGGGGATCACCGTCTTGATGCCGCTGACGTGCGTGAAGATGCCTTCGGGTGATTGCGAGTGCGTCTGCCCGCCGAAGATGCCGCCGCCAAACGGTGAGCGCACGGTGATGGGCGAGGTGAACTCGCCCGCCGACCGATAGCGTAGCCGCGATGCCTCGGACACGATCTGGTCGAGTGCGGGGTAGATGTAGTCGGCGAACTGGATCTCCGGCACGGGCCGCAAGCCGTACGCGCCCATGCCGATCGCGACGCCGATGATGCCGATCTCGGTGATTGGCGTGTCGAAAACGCGGGTCTTGCCGTGTTTTGCCTGCAGCCCGGCGGTCGCGCGGAAGACGCCGCCGAAATAGCCGACATCCTCGCCCATGATGATGACGTCGGGATCGCGGGCAAGCATCACGTCCATGGCGGAGTTGATCGCCTGGATCATGTTCATGCGGGTGGTGGGGGGTGCCTCATCCGCGCTCATAGCCAAGGTCTCGCTCACGCCGCGCCCTTTCGAACCGTGAAGCGATCACCCCTTGCCGCCCTGAACGCACCGAGCCGGGCCAGCGATCGGCGATCGGCCAAGCCATAGGCCTGAACAAACAGCTGCGCGGGCCGCGCCGCACGCGCAAACGCGGGACCGGCAACCAGCACGTGGTCGGCCCCGGCAACCGTCAGCGCATAGCTGTCCGTCGGCACCGTCGCCGCCGGAAACAGGTGGTCCGCCGGATCGGTCACGAAGCCCGGAACGATGTCTGCCGTGCCGGTCACGATCATGACCGGCACCTGCACCGAAGCATAGGCGGCGGGTTGGATGAGGCCGGGGATTTTGCCGGGCGTGGAGAAGCCCAGCACCGCCTTCACCGCCGGATCGCGAAACGGCCCAATGCCGGCAAGCGCTCCGCCCAGGCACAGGGCGGTCAGCGTTCCGAAGCTGTGCCCGGCCGCGATCACCGGCAGCCCGGCAAACCGCGCACCGGCATAGTTGCCGGTGGCACGCATGTCGGCCAGTCGCTCGAGGAAACTCTGCTGGAGCGTAAAGCTGTCGCGCTCGGGGTAGCGCACCGAGTCGACATGCATCGGTGCCAGCACGACGAAGCCGTCCCTCACCAACGCGCGCGCGAAATGGTCGTAGCGGTCGGGCCAGGAGCCATGGCCGTGGCTGAACAACGCCACACCACGCGGGCGCGCCGGACGCCACACGGCCATGGTCGTGCGCCTCTGCCCCACCGTGAGCTCAACCTTCTCGGGCTGCCCGACCGCCGCCGCCGCCAAGATCTTCGCAGGCAGCGCTAGCGTCGCAGCGCCGAGCGCACCGGACACCAAAATCTCACGTCGCGTCGCCATCATGATTTTCTTGCCCATGGCCGTCCGCTCGCCTGTTCTTCCGCCAGCATCTGCGTGCGCTGCTCCTTCAGGTGCCACGGCATTTCCTCGAACACCCCGTCGAACAGCGTATCGAGCGGCTGGTGCAGGCCGTGGCCGAGGATGCCGTTCTTCTCGGCCTCCTTCTGATCGGCGCGGACTTGCTCCGCCAGCTCCTTGTCCTGCGCGTCATGGCGCTCCTCGTCCCATTCGCCGAGCTGGATCAGGTGAGCCTTTAGCCGCCGGATCGGATCGCCCAGCGGCCAGGCATTGGGCTCGCCCGCCGAGCGATACTGGCCGGGATCGTCCGACGTCGAGTGTCCCTCGGCGCGATAGGTGAAGTGCTCGATCAGCGTCGGACCCTGATTGGTCCGCGCCCGCTCCGCCGCCCATTGCGTCGCCGCGAACACCGCCAGCGCGTCGTTGCCGTCCACCCGTAAGCCGGCGATGCCATAGCCGACCGCGCGCGCCGCGAAGGTGGTCGACTCGGCGCCCGCGAAGCCGGAGAAGCTCGAGATCGCCCATTGGTTGTTGACGACGTTGAGGATCACCGGGGCGCGATAGACGCTGGCGAAGGTGCAGGCGGAGTGGAAATCGCCCTCGGCGGTCGAGCCTTCGCCGCACCACACCGCGGCAATGCGCGTATCGCCCTTCGCCGCCGACGCCATCGCCCAGCCGACCGCCTGCGGGAACTGCGTCGCGAGGTTGCCGGAGATCGAGAAGAAGCCGTGATCCCTGGCCGAATACATGATCGGCAGCTGCTTGCCCTGCAGCTTGTCGCCCTTGTTCGAATAGATCTGGTTCATCATCTCGACGAGGCTGTAGCCACGCGCGATCAGGATGCCCTGCTGGCGATAGGACGGGAAGCACATGTCGTCGCGGTCGAGTGCGTACGTCGCCGCGACCGCGACGGCCTCCTCGCCGGTCGCCTTCATGTAGAAGCTGGTCTTGCCCTGCCGCTGGGCGCGGAACATGCGCTCGTCGAACGCACGCAGCAGCGCCATCGAGCGCAGGATGCGGCGGAGCTGGTCGGGCGACAGCCTGGGGTCCCACGGGCCGACGGCACGGCCGTCCTCGTCGAGTACGCGCACCAGCGTGTAGGCGAGGTCGGTGAAGTCGCGCGCTGGCGCCGCTGTATCCGGGCGGCGCACAGAACCGGCAGGCGGCACGTCGACCTCTGCGAAGTCGACCTCGTCGCCGGGCCGGAACTTCGGCTCGGGGACGTGGAGCGACAGCGGCGGCAGGTTGGTGCGCAATGGCTCGATGGGCGGCTCGCCAGCCATGAACTCTCCTCTTCGCGGCGCTAGCGCCCGCGCCGCCCAATCGGCCTTGCGCAAGAATATTTCAAGCGCCCTCGCGACGGTTCCTACCCGCCGACCACCTGCTCGATGGCGCCGAAGATCGAATGGTGGCGGTCGTCCTCCGCCCAGATGCGGACGGTGTCGCCGTGCTTCAGGAACTCGGTGACGGGTTTGCCGCCGGCGATCGTCTCCACCGTGCGGACCTCGGCGAGGCAGGAATAGCCGACGCCGCCGTCCGCGATCGGCTTGCCCGGCCCGCCGTCCGCGTCGCGGTTCGATACGGTCCCCGAACCGACGATCGTCCCCGCGCCCAGCCTGCGCGTCTTGGCCGCGTGCGCGATCAGCGTGCCGAAGTCGAAGGTCATGTCCTCGCCCGCGTCAGCGCGGCCGAAAGGCTCACCGTTCAGATCGACCATCACCTTGCGGTGCAGCTTGCCGTCCCGCCACCAGTCGCCGAGCGCGTCGGGGGTGACGAACACCGGCGAAAACGCCGACGCCGGCTTTGACTGAAAGAAGCCGAAATTCTTGGCCAGCTCGGCGGGGATGAGGTTGCGCAGCGACACGTCGTTGGTCAGTCCGACCAGCCGCACCGCCGCCAGCCCCTCGTCCCTGCTCGCGCCCAAGGCCACGTCGCCGGTGACGACCACCACCTCTGCCTCTAGATCGCACCCCCAGCTTTCGTCGGACAGCGGGATCGGGTCACGCGGGCCCAGGAACCCGTCGGAACCGCCCTGATACATCAGCGGATCGTGCCAGAAGCTGTCGGGCATCTCCGCATTGCGCGCCTGCCGCACCAGCGCGACGTGATTCACATAGGCCGAGCCGTCCGCCCATTGATACGCACGCGGCAACGGCGAGGCGGCGTCGTGCTCGTGGAAACGCTCCAGCGGGATCGCGCTGTTGCGCACGTCGGTGGCCAGCACCTGAAGGTCGGGCAGCACCCGGTCCCAGTCGTCCAGTGCCTCCTGAAGCGTGGGCGCGATGTGGCCCGCGTCGGCATACCAGGCGAGATCGTCGGACACGACCACGAGCTTGCCGTCGCGCCCGTGCTTGAGGCTGGCCAGTTTCATGCGCTTCTCTCCTGTTCGTGATGCCCGGCTCGACCCGGCATCCAACCCGCCGCGAATTCCACGACGCCGTCTTTGCGGCACGTTGGACCCCGGCTCAAGGCCGGGGTGACGGATGGCTCCATAACTTTTGTTCTGGTGACTTGACGTTCGCAGCCGGTCCCGGCCAGGCTGGCGTGCAAAGGAGAGCCCCATGTCCCTCGACACCATCCCCGGCCGCCTCGCCTATACCGAAGACCACGAAGCCTTTCGCCAAACCGTGCGCTCCTTCCTGCAGAAGGAGGGCGTGCCGAATGTCGACAGCTGGGAAAAGAACCGGCTCGTTCCCAAGGAGTTCTGGCGCAAGGCGGGCGAGGTCGGGATGCTGTGCCCGACCGTGCCGGAGGAATATGGCGGGCTGGGCCTCGACTTCGGCTACAACTGCATCGTCGACGAGGAGATGAGCTACAACGGCGTCCCCGCCGGCTTCTCGCTCCAGTCCGACATCGTCGTCGGCTATCTGGAGCATTACGGCTCGGAGGAGCAGAAGCGCGAATGGCTGCCCAAGCTCGTTTCCGGCGAGGTCGTCACCGCGATCGCGATGACCGAACCCGGCACCGGCAGCGACCTGCAATCGATCCGCACCACCGCCAGGAAGGACGGAAATCACTACGTCATCAACGGGTCGAAGACGTACATCACCAACGGCCAGAACACCGACCTGACGCTGGTCGTCGCCAAGACCGACCCCGACGCCAAGCCGGCGTGGAAGGGGATGTCGATCATCCTGGTCGAAAGCGACCGCGAGGGTTTCTCCAAGGGCCGCAAGCTCGACAAGATCGGCCAGGACGCCGCCGATACGTCCGAGCTGTTCTTCGAGGACGTGCGCGTGCCGATGACCAACTGCCTGGGCGAGGAGGGTCAGGGCTTCGTCTATCTGATGAGCCAGCTGCCGCAGGAGCGGCTCGCGATCGCGGTCGGGGTCCATTCGTCGGCGCAGCGCGCGTTCGACGACACCGTTGCGTTCACCAAGGACCGCAAGGCGTTCGCGGGCATGGTGTTCGACTTCCAGAACACGCGCTTCGTGCTCGCGGACCTGAAATCCAAGCTGCAGGTCGGGTGGGCGCATCTCGACTGGGCGATCGCACGCCACCTGAAGGGCGAGCTCACCAACGAGGAGGGCGCCGCCGCCAAGCTGTGGCACACCGAGCTGCAATGGGAGGTGATGGACAAGTGCCTCCAGCTCCACGGCGGGGCGGGGTACATGAACGAATATCCGATCGCGCGGATGTGGCGCGCGGCGCGGGTGTCGCGGATCTACGGCGGGACGACCGAGATCATGAAGGAGGTGATCGGGCGGAAGCTGTAGTTGCAGCTCCTGCCTTCCCGCAGACTGATTGCTCCTCTCCCTTCCCCGGCGGAAGCCGGGGCCCAGTCCGCCGCGCGGGAAGATGGGATGCACTCGGCTACGCTGGAGCCGGTCCCCGGCACGGCCGACCGGGCTCCGGCTTTCGCCGGGGAGGGGACTTGGGTCAGCCGGCGGAGATCACGGGGCTGTCCCAGCTGATATTGCCATCGCGGCGGGGGGCTGTGCCCGCTTGCGGCTGCGTCGGCGCAGCGGCCCCGTCCTCCGTAAGCGCCTCGGATGTGACTAGCGCGCCCGGCGTGCTGTCGCGCAGCGCCGTCCAGGCCGCTGCCTCGCCCTCGAACCGCCGCTCCACCTGAATGTCGGATACCGCACCCGTCGCCGCGTCGACGTCGACACTCCCCTCCCACTCGCACGTTGCGTTGCCCGACAGCGTCACCTCGCCGCCGATCTCCGCCGATGCGCGGACCAGCCCGCCCTTGTTCCACACGGTGATCTCGCGGTCGTACTCGATCCGCCCGGTCAGGCACGCAGCATAGGTGGACGCCGCCATTGCACTCCCGCAGCTGTCGGTCAGGCCGACGCCGCGCTCGAAGGTGCGGACGTAGAGACCTCCTTCGCGGAGTTCCACAAAGGAGACGTTGGCGCGGTTGGGCATCCAGCTGCCCGCGTCCTGCGCCGCCTCCCCGACGGCGACCAGTTCGGCCTCGTCGACCGCGGCGACGAACGCCACCAGGTGCGGGTTGGGCATCGCGATCGCGGTGAACGCGCGTGGCGACCCGAGGCGCGGCAGCGGCGCATCTACATGCTCGACGCTACCGATGTTCATCGGCCAGCCGGTCACGTCGAGGCTCGCAGGGCCGGCGACCTCGCGCACCGTGTACACCCCGGGCGCGAGATCGGGCGCGTGAGCCGCCGCCACGGTCGATGCCTTGCAGCGGATCGCGGCCGCGTCGATACCGTGGCGCTCGAACCCGAGTCTCGCCACGCAGCGCAGCCCATTGAGGCACAGCTCCGCCTCCGAACCGTCGGCGTTGAACATGCGCATCCCGAACGCATGATCGCGGTCCCCTGCGGTGAGCAGCAGCAGCCCGTCGCCGCCCACCGGCCCTGCCCGGTCGGCCAGCGTGACCGCCACCACCGCCCAGACATCGTCATCGAACCGCACGCCACGCGCGTCGAGCATGGGAAAGTCGTTGCCCGAGCCGTGGCATTTGATCAGCGAAAGGCGCATCTCCGTACCGTCCCCCGGTGCTGCACATCCCCGCATCATAGCGAGAAGGCGACCGTAGGTAACACCAAAATGCGGTGTCCTCACGGCAGCCCGTAGTGGCTCGCGACGCGATCGAGCGCCAGGCACAGCACGACCCGGCCGGCGCGCGCGGGCCAGCCGAGCGCCTTTTCCGCCACCGGCAATCCTTCGCCAGCGCAGACCACGCGCCACAGCACATCCGCCAGCCCCGGCCCGGCGGCGGCGATCGCAGCGTCGAAGCGGCGCTTCGCGGTCAGCTGCGCGGCGGTCGCATCGATACCGCCACCGCTCCCGTCCACGCGCGCGGTCCAGCGCATCGTCACGCTGGGCGCGAGCTGCGCGCGTTCATAGTCGGCGCGCAGCCGCTCGCCCGCTTCCAGCTGCCGCGCCGTGACCAGCCCGCGCGCGGCAAGCCAGGCGAGCGGCGATTCGCGCAGGTTGACCGTGACGCTGCGCCGCGTCGTGCCGTTGGGTCGGACGACGCCATGTTCGTCCAGCCCGCGCTCCACCAGTTCCCGCATCTTCGATCTCCCGAGTCGAGGCGCCGCTTGCCACGGAGGCCGGTTTGTAGGACAGATAAGAACCAGATTGGTTGGAGAGCCGGGTATGATCACCGCAATCAGGGAAGTACGCCGCGCCAAGGGGCTTACGCTGGACGACGTCGCGCGCGCCTGTACTCCGCCGACCACCGCCCAGACGATCGGGCGACTGGAGACCGGCACGCGCACCGTGTCGGTGGGCTGGCTGAACCGCATCGCCACCGCGCTGGGCGTGACCGCGGCCGACCTGGTCAAGCTGCCCGATCGCATCTACCTGCCCGTCGCCGCCGAACTGGACGCCGGGGGCGCGACGGCACCAAGGCGCCCGGCCACGGTCGCGGCTCCAGCGCCCGCGCCCGAACTGGTCGCGGTGACGGTCACCGGCGGCGTCGGCGATTACCGCGCGGGCGACGAGATCTGGTGCGAGCGCCTGGCACCTGCCGACTTCGCGCGGGCGCTGAACCGTGACGTGCTGGTGCCGCGACCCGGCGGACGCTTCGTGTTCGGACGGCTGCTCAACCGCGAGGGCGGCAAGCTGCACCTGTTGCCGCTGGAACCGGGCGCTCGCCAACAGGTGGTGGCGGACGCCCCGTGGCTGGCGCGCGCGGTACGGCTGGTGCGGGCGCTCTAGGCGTCTACCACAGCCGCCAGCTCGGTCGCAGCGCGCCGGCGCGCCTGTGCCAGCGCGGACCAGTGAGGGGCAAGCGGCGTTGCGCGATCGTGGAGGTCACGCGCGGCGCGCCACTCGCCGCGCCGGCCGCCATGTCGACCAGCGACTTCAGCGGATCGGCCCAGTTCGGTCCGACGGCGCGGCTGGTGGCGGCGCTCCAGACGAAGCCGCCGAGGAGAAGCAGCGCCAGCGCCCTCAGCGCGGTGAGCATATATTCGCGGACCCGGCCACGCCCCATTTCGCGCGCTGCGCCCGCAGGAGCGCACTATGCTCGGCCAGCACGACCTGCGCGAGGCCGGTGGGCGCCCTGCCGGTTGCCTCCGCTTCGATCGCGATCTCGATACCGTGGGGCGTGGTGATGACATCCGGCCCGGACGCTTCCCCGGGCGTGGCGTCGCTTGCGTTCATCATCGGCCCCCGCTCGACGTGGGGACCAGTCGTATCGAGAAAGGCGCGCAATTCGGGACGCCTGACCGGTATGGCCATATGGTGGTGGGCGCTGACGGGCTCGAACCGCCGACATCTTCCGTGTAAAGGAAGCGCTCTACCAACTGAGCTAAGCGCCCCCGAACCAAGGCGCGGCCACGCCCGCGCCGATGCGGCAGAGCCGCATGGTCCGGGGCGGCCGGCGGTCGGCGCAAGCCGAACCGTTCGACGGGCCGGCGGCTTTGCCGTCGGCCGCGCCCTGTTGGCACCGTCGCTCTTCGCGCGCAAGCCGTACCGCCCGTGGCACGTTGGATGCCGGATCGAGCCCGGCATGGCGGATTTATCCCAGCGCCAGCCCCGCCCGCTCCAGCGCGGCGACATAGCCCCGCATCGTCGCAGAGCCGCGCGGGGTCAGCGCCATGAAGGCGCGGCGGCGGTCCTGGGGGTCGGGGCGGCGCTCGAACAGGCCGATCTGCGTGAGGCGGCCGATCCAGCGCAGCGCGGTGGTGGGCGCCACGGCGGCGGCGATGCACAGCGACGAGACGGACACTGGCGCACCTTCCAGCTCGGCGGCGAACAGGTCGAGCAGCATGTCCCACGCGGGATCCTCGAACAGGCCCCCAGAGTCGAAATCGCCAAACATGGTCGCGCGTAGTCGGCGGGCGCGCAATGCGCGGCGCACGGCCGACGGGTCCAGCACTGCGGTGAGCATCGCCGGGCCGGGATCGTAGGCCGGCCGGCGGTCCGCTACGTCCGAGGGACCCTGATCCGCAGCCAGTCGCGCCAGCGTGCCCGCGATGCGGCCCACCTCCGCGCTGAACCGCCGCAACCGTGCGGAATCACCTTCGCGGACGGCATCGGTCATCGATCCGTCGACGGCGATGCTGCTTAGCGACGCGATGCGATCGGCCATTGTCGGCTCGCACAGCAGATGCGTGTCGGTGAGCAGCACGGCGCCGGCGATCAGGTCGAGGTGATCGAAATCGCACACGATCAGGTCGGCGCCGTGCAGCGCGGACAGAACGGTCAGGTCCATCGCCGCCTTGCCGCTCAGGTCCAATGCGACAATCGACCCGGGCTGCGGCGCGAGCGGTTCGCCCCATTCGAGCCGCGCGACGACCCGGCCGCCCGCGAACGCCACCGCTTCCGCCATCTCGCCGGTGTCGCCGATCAGAGTGACGTCGAACGGGTCGCCCGCCATGTCCCAGCCGCCCGACTCCCCGCGACCCGACCCCGGGGCGCTCAGCCCAGCGATTTGACGATCTCTTCGACCATCTTCTTGGCGTCAGCGAGCAGCATCATCGTGTTGTCTTCGTAGAACACGTCGTTGTCGACGCCGGCATAGCCGACCCCGCCCATGCTCCGCTTGATGAACAGCACCGTCTTGGCCTTGCCGACGTCGAACACGGGCATGCCATAGATGGGCGAGCTCTTGTCGGTCTTCGCGGCCGGGTTCACCACATCGTTGGCGCCGATGATGAACGCCACATCGGTCTGCGCGAATTCGGAGTTGATGTCCTCCAGCTCGAACACCTCGTCATAGGGCACGTTGGCCTCGGCGAGCAGCACGTTCATGTGGCCGGGCATGCGGCCGGCGACGGGGTGGATGGCGTATTTGACGCGGACGCCGTGCTCCTTGAGCTTGTCGGCCATCTCGCGGAGCACGTGCTGCGCCTGTGCCACCGCCATGCCGTAGCCGGGGATGATGATGACCTGCTCGGCCTGCTCCATCAGGAACGCGGCGTCCTCGGCCGAGCCGCGCTTCCACGGGCGCTGCTCCTTCGCCTCGCCGCCGATCGCGGCCTCCGCGCCGAAGCCGCCGGCGATGACCGACAGGAACGAACGGTTCATCGCCCGGCACATGATGTAGCTCAGGATCGCGCCGCTCGCGCCGACCAGCGCGCCGGTGATGATCATGGCGGTGTTATGGAGCGTGAACCCCATCGCGGCCGCCGCCCAGCCCGAATAGCTGTTCAGCATCGACACCACGACGGGCATGTCCGCGCCGCCGATGGGAACGATCAGCAGGAAACCGATGACGAACGCCAGAGCTGTGATCGTCCAGAAGATCCAGGGCGACTGGTCCTGCGTGAACAGCGCGATCAGTCCAAGGATCGCGGCGAGCACGGTGAGGTTGATGACGTGCCGGCCGGGCAGCAGGATCGGCTTGCCGCCCATGTTGCCGTTCAATTTCAGGAACGCGATGATTGAGCCGCTGAACGTGATCGCGCCGATCGCGACGCCTAGGCCCATCTCGACGCGGCTAACCGGGTCGATAATGGCCAGCGTCGGTCCGCCGGGAAAGATTCCGCGGATCACGTCGGCGATACCGAACGCGACCGGATTTAGAAAAGCCGCCGCCGCTACGAGTACGGCGGCGAGGCCGACGAGCGAGTGGAAGGCAGCGACGAGCTGCGGCATTGCCGTCATGGCGATACGGCGGGCGGTGACGAGGCCGATGACAGCACCCAGGCCAATGGCGGCGAGGATCTGCAAAACCGTTGCCCAATCGGCATCATACCATTGGCTGTCTAAAGCC
>NZ_JAQGLJ010000042.1 GCF_028292945.1 Sphingomonas bacterium
CGGCATCCAGACCTGGCTGGCGCTGCCCGATGCGCTGGAGGAGACCGATCCTGCGTTCCAGCACATCCCCGCCGCCGATCTGCCGGTGATCGAACATGCCGGTGCGACAGCGCGCGTCATCATGGGCGGGCTGTGGGGCGCGAGCGCCCCGACCACAGCACACGCCGGCACGATCTACGCCGCGATTGACCTCACGGCTGGCGCCGCCGTGCCGATCGACGACAGCGCCGACGAGCGCGCGGTATATCTGGTGGAGGGCGAAGCAACGCTGGAAGGCATGCCTCTGCTGCCCCGGCGGCTCTATGTCGTCAGGCCCAGCGTGCGCGCGACGCTGCGCTCGGCGACGGCTGCGCGCGTCATGCTGTGCGGCGGCGATGCGTTCGCGACCCCGCGCCACGTCTGGTGGAACTTCGTCTCTTCGCGCCCCGAGCGGATCGAACAGGCCAAGCGCGAGTGGCGCGCCGGCGCGTTCACCCCCGTGCCCGACGACGCGGCCGAGTTCATCCCGCTGCCCGACAAGCCGCTGACGGTGAGCTATCCATAGGCGGGAAATTCGTTCTTCCGTTCGTGTCGAGCGAAGTCGAGACACACTGTCCCTCGACTTCGCTGGGGACGAACGGCAGGGGTCATCCCGCACCATTCGAGGGAGCGTAGATGCCCAGCACCCTGCAACGCGTCACCCTGTCCACCGGCGTCGATCTCGATGTCCAGGTCGCCGGCTCCCGCGACGCGCCGCCCGTCATCCTGCTGCACGGCTTTCCCGAGTCGCACCGCACCTGGCGCGACATCGTCCCCGATCTTGCCCGCGATCATTTCGTCCTCGCGCCCGATCAGCGCGGCTATGCGCGCTCGTCCAAGCCGGAGGGCGTCGAGAACTACGCGCCCGACAAGATTGTCGCCGACCTGCTCGCGCTTGCGGACAGCTTCGACCTGGACCGCTTTACCTTGGTCGGCCACGACTGGGGCGGCGCGATCGCCTGGATGGCGGCGTTGAAGCACCCGGAGCGCATCGCGCGGCTGGTGATCGTCAACGCACCGCACCCGCTCGTATTCCAGCGATCGCTGTTCGACGACCCGGAGCAGCGCGCCGCGAGCCAGTATATCCGCCGTTTTCGCGACACGTCGCTCGACAGCGGCCTGATCGGCGCGGGCCTGGAGCGGTTCTTCGCGTCGACTTTCGCGCAGGTACTGACCAGCGCCGTCGCGGGCAAGCACCGGGCGGCGTATCTGGACGAATGGAGCCAGCCCGGCGCGATGACTGCCATGCTCAACTGGTACCGCGCCTCCGCAATCGAGGTACCCGCCCCCGACGAACACCCGCCCCGCCCGGCCTGGCTCGACGGCCCCTTCCCACCCGTCACGCAGCCGACACTGGTGATCTGGGGCATGTCGGACAAGGCACTGCTGCCCGTGCAATTCGAGGGACTGGGCGCGCTCGTGCCCGACCTGACGATCGAGCGGGTCGAGGGCGCGGGCCATTTTGTGCCCTGGGAGGACGCGCCGGCGGTGTTGGCGGCGATGCGGCGGTGGAGGATTTAGGCCGCACGTCGCTTATCAGGGCTGGATGTGCTAGGGCCTGCATGCGCACCGGATCACAGCAGCGATTCGACGCATCCACCTCAGATCGGATTTCGACTCTACATGGCCTTTAAGGATCAGACGTTTCAGGAGCGCGGCGCGCTCGCGGCCAAGGCCAAGCAGGCAGCACTCGACAAGCTGCGCGCCAAGCCGCCGATCGACGAAGCCGTCGCGGCGGAACGTGCCAGGGCCGCTGCCGCCAAGGCGGAGGAAGTCGCGCGCCTGAGCGCGGAGAAGAAGGCCGCGCGCGAACAGGCCGCCGCGGACAAAAAGGCAGCGAAGGAACTGGCGATCGCCGAACAGGCCGCGCGCGACGCCGCCGCCGCCGAGGCCGCCAAGCCCTACAAGCCTGCACTCCCGAGCGAAGCCGAGATGAAGGCGGCCCGCGACGCCCGCTACGCGGCGCGCAAGGCGCGCAAGTAGCGCTCGAGGCCAAGCATCAGTCGCGGGGCACGACCTTCAGCTCGTAGTCCATGTACAGCAACACCTCCGTCGGGCTCGACTTCGGCGGCATAGGTGGGGCCGAACGCGGCCGCCGACGCAGTGGCATCGGCCGCGATCGCGGCGACGATGTCCTTGCGATAGCGGCTCGGATCGACGATCGAAACGCCGGGGGTGGCGTCCGCCTCCACCACCGCGCGGCCGACCACGGGCACCGCCTTGGCGAAGGCGGCCAGTCGTTGGAACGCGGCGGTCGCCGAACCCTCGGTCGGCGGCGTCTTGATGACGAACGACGCGCGCTCGGCATCGTCGCGATCGTCGTCGTCAGCAACGGCAAGCTTCTCGGTATGATTGGCGAGCGTCAGCGGCTCGATCATCGTGCCCCCATGGGCAAGCTGCACCTGGCGGCGCGCGCCGAGCTCGATCGCGTTCTTCACCGTCTGCAGGGTCTCGCGCCGACGCTGCTCCTTGTCGCGGGTGTCGCCCATCACCGTCACCACCTGTACGGCGAAGTCCGCACGACGGCGGATGCCGATGCCGGCATTGGTGGCGGCACTCACTTGGGCCGAGCGGCGCGAGGCGGTGACGACGATCTCGTCCTGCGACTACCCCGGTGCGGCCGTGATCAGCACCGCGGCCGTCAGCAATCCCCTCTTTATCACGCTCCCCTCCGCTCGTTTCGTCGGCAAAATGTGGACGAGAGCGGGGCGGGTGTCTAGGGCGGCAGCGCAACGGATGGGGACGGGTGCTTGGCCAATGTAGCGGTAATCGGCGCGCAATGGGGCGACGAGGGCAAGGGCAAGATCGTCGACTGGCTGGCCGAGCGCGCCGACATGGTGGTGCGGTTCCAGGGTGGACACAATGCCGGGCACACGCTGGTCGTCGGCGACAAGGTCTACAAGCTGTCGCTGCTGCCGTCGGGTATCGTGCGCGGCACGCCGTCGGTGATCGGCAACGGCGTGGTGCTCGACCCCTGGCACCTGCGCGACGAGATCGCGCGGCTGGGCGAGCAGGGCGTGGCGGTATCGCCCGACGTGCTGCGGGTGGCCGACACCTGCCCACTGATCCTGCCGCTGCACCGCGACCTTGACGGCCTGCGCGAGGACGCGTCGGGCGCGGGCAAGATCGGCACGACGCGGCGCGGGATCGGCCCGGCGTACGAGGACAAGGTGGGGCGGCGGGCGATCCGGCTTTGCGACCTTGCGCATCTCGATAGCCTGGAGCCGCAGCTTGATCGCCTGCTCGCCCACCACGACGCCTTGCGCGCCGGCTTCGGCCAGCCGCCGATCGATCGCGCGGGGCTGCTCGCCGAGTTGCGGGACATCGCCGGGTTCGTGCTGCCGTTCGCCAAGCCGGTATGGCGCGACCTCAACGCGGCGCGCGCGGCGGGCAAGCGCATCCTGTTCGAAGGTGCTCAGGGCGTGCTGCTCGACGTCGATCACGGCACCTATCCGTTCGTCACCTCGTCGAACACCGTGGCGGGCGCGGCGGCGGCGGGGTCGGGCATCGGGCCGTCCGGCGTCGGCTTCGTGCTCGGCATCGCCAAGGCGTACACCACCCGCGTCGGCTCCGGTCCGTTCCCGACCGAGCTTGACGACTCGACCGGCGAGCGGCTGGGCGAGCGCGGCCGCGAGTTCGGCACGGTGACGGGCCGCAAGCGCCGCTGCGGCTGGTTCGACGCGGTGCTGGTGCGCCAGTCGGCGGCGGTCAGCGGCATCACCGGCATCGCGCTGACGAAGCTGGACGTTCTCGACGGATTCGATGAAATTCAGATCTGCACCGGCTATCGGCTTCGCGGCGAGGTTTTGGACTACCTGCCCGCGCACGCGGCCGATCAGGCGGCGGTGGAGCCGATCTACGAAACCGTGGAGGGCTGGTCGCAATCGACCGCCGGCGCGCGCAGCTGGGCCGACCTGCCGGCCCCGGCGATCAAGTACATCCGCCGGGTGGAGGAGCTGATCCGCTGCCCCGTCGCGCTGGTCTCGACCAGCCCGGAGCGCGAGGACACGATTCTGGTGCGGGATCCTTTCGCCGATTAGCCACGTGCGTTAGCCACACTGGGCTCGGTGCAGCAGCATCTGGTCGGCGAGGACCAGCGCCATCATCGCCTCCACCACCGGCACCCCGCGGATACCGACGCACGGGTCGTGACGGCCCTTGGTGGCGATGGTCGTCGCCGCACCGTCGCGGGTGATCGTCTCGACCGGCGTCAGGATAGAGCTGGTCGGCTTGAAGGCGACGCGCAGCCGGATGGGTTGGCCGGTGGCGATGCCGCCCGTGATGCCGCCGGCGTGATTGGCGAGGAACTCCGGTCCTTCCCGTCCCGGCTGCATCCGATCTGCATTGCCCTCGCCGGTGTTCGCCGCCGCCGCGAAGCCGTCGCCGATCTCCACTCCCTTGACGGCGTTGATCGACATCGCCGCTGCCGCCAACTCCGCGTCGAGCTTGGCATAGAGCGGCGCCCCCCACCCTGCAGGCACTCCGGTCGCCTCACACGTCACTACCGCGCCCAGCGAAGACCCGGCCTTGCGGGCACCGTCGACCAGGGCTTCCCAGCGCATGGCGGCTACCGGGTCGGGGCAGAAGAACGGATTAGCTTCTATCTGCGCATCGTCGAGGCGGGCGGGGTCGATGGCGTCGCCGCCGATCGCCTCGACCCAAGCTCGTATGCGAACCTGCGGAATGACGAGCCGCGCCACCGCCCCCGCCGCGACCCGCGCCGCCGTCTCGCGCGCCGACGACCGCCCGCCGCCGCGATGGTCGCGACGGCCGTATTTGGCGTCATAGGCATAATCGGCGTGGCCGGGGCGATAAGCCTGCGCCACGTCGGAATAGTCCTTCGACCGCTGGTCGACGTTGTCGATCATCAGGCTGATCGGCGTCCCCGTCGTCCGCCCCTCGAACACGCCCGACAGGATGCGGACCTGATCAGGCTCCTGCCGCTGGGTCGTAAAGCGCGACTGGCCCGGCCGCCGCTTGTCAAGCCAGGGTTGAATGTCGGTCTCGCAGAGCGTCAGGCCGGGCGGGCACCCGTCCACCACCGCCCCGATCGCCGGCCCGTGCGACTCGCCCCAGGTGGTGAAGCGGAAAACGCGGCCGAAGGTGTTGACGCTCACGCTGCCGCGTCCCTGGCAAAGGGTGGAAGTCTACAACCCTTACGATCCGTTGCCGCTGAAATTACCACCGATGCAAATCGCGCCGACATTGATCGGATGAGAGGAAAGTCTGACATGCGAGAGATGTGGCAGAACGCCCGCCTGTAGGACAGCATCAAACCAGCGCAATATCCGGGGCGTCCTCCGCTTTCATGCCGATGACGTTGTAACCGGCGTCGACATGGTGGATCTCGCCCGTCACACCGCTTGCCAGGTCGCTGAGAAGGTAGAGTCCGGCGCCGCCGACATCGTCGATGGTGACGTTGCGCTTCAAGGGGGCATTCAGCTCGTTCCACTTCAGGATCAGGCGGAAGTCCCCGATGCCGCTCGCCGCCAGCGTCTTGATCGGGCCGGCGGAGATCGCGTTGACGCGAATACCGTCGCGGCCGAGATCGACGGCGAGGTACTGGACGCTGGTCTCGAGCGCCGCCTTGGCGACTCCCATGACATTGTAATGCGGAATGACCTTTTCCGCGCCGTAATAGCTCAGCGTCAGCAGCGCGCCGCCCGGCTTCATCATCCGCGCCGCGCGTTGCGCGACCGCGACGAAGGAATAGACGCTGATGTTCATGGTCAGCAGGAAATTGTCGAGCGTCGTGTCGACATAGCGCCCGCGCAGCTCGTTCTTGTCGGAAAAGCCGATCGCATGGACCAGAAAGTCGATCTGCGGCCATTCCTCGGCAAGGGAGGCGAAAGTGCGATCCAGCGCGGCCATGTCGGCGACGTCGCAATTGAACAGTCGCGGGGTGCCGAGCTGCTCCGCGAGCGGGCGCACCCGCTTTTCCATCACGTCGCCCTGATAGGAGAAGGCGAGCTCCGCGCCTGCGGCGCCAAGCTGCTGTGCGATGCCCCAAGCCAGGCTCTTGTCATTCGCCAGGCCCATGATCAGGCCCCGTTTCCCCTGCATCAATCCCGTCACGCGGTTGCTTCCTCTCCGTTCGCCACCTGCTCCGCCGCAGCGTCGTCGACCGCCTGTGCGGCATCGCCGCCTTCCGCCGAAGCCTGTCGCGGCTCCGCCAGCGCGGCGTTGAAATGCGCACCGAAGACGAAGCCGAGTCCGACCAGCCAGAAGAAGGTGAGCATCACGACCACGCCGGCCAGGCTGCCATAGGTCGCGCCATAGCCTCCGAGCAAGGCCAGCACGCCCGGCAGCAGCGCGGTGATCAGCACCCACCAGGCCGCCGTGAACAGCGCGCCCGGCCATTTGCGACTGGACGTGCGGCGGTATTTGGACGGCGTGCACAGGTAGAACATCAGATACAGCGCCCCGAACAGGATCAGGCCGGGGATGATGCGCGCGAGGCCCAGCCATCCTGCCGCGTCCTGCGCCCATGGCACCAGATTGTAGATGAACTGCTCCGCGCCGGTCAGCAGCCCCTGCGCCAGGAAGGAGATCATCGCGAGGATGACCGACCCGATGATCGCGCCCGACGACGCCAGCCGCGCACGCCAGAAGGGCGCGGAGCTCTGCGTGCCATAGGCGCGGCGGAAGATGTCGCGGATCGTCTCAACGAAATTGCCGACGGTATAAAGCGAGATCAGCCCCGCCACCCAAAGCAGTGCGCCAGCCTTGGCAGTGATCACATCGACGATCGGCTTGCGCAGCAGCTCGGCTGTCTCAGGCGGCAGCGTCCGGAGGAACGACACCACCGCCGCCTGCGCGTTGGCATCCTGCCCGAACACCGAGAGCACCGCCGCTGCCAGAATGAAGAACGGGAACATCGTGACCAGCGCCAGATACGCGAGGTTGCCGGCGTGAATGAACCCGTCGTTGAACACGCCGATGGCGGCGCGTTTGAGCACCTCCACAAACTGCTCGGTGGGCTTCAGCCGGTTCAGCTCGCGCCGGAAGCGGCCGTGATGGCGCGCCCGGTCCTCGGGCGTCAGCGCCGGAGTTAGTTCAGTGCTGCTCACGTCTGGCGTTAGACGCCCATCGCGGCACGCGGGTTCCCGCCCGCGCCCGCCCATCCGTCCACGAACTGCTCCAGCGCCGCGTCATCGGCGGGTATCTGCACCATCAGCGTCACCAGCTGATCGCCCCGCAGCGCGCCGTCGCCCTTCGCGCCCTTCTTGTGGAATCCCTTGCCCTTCAGGCGCAGCGTCCGCCCCGACGACGCGCCCTTGGGGATGGTCAGCATGACCGGCTTGTCGACGGTCGGTACCTTGACCTGCCCGCCCCTCACCGCCTCCGCCAGCGTGATCGGCAGATCGATGCGGATGTCGTCGCCGTCACGGGTGAAGAAGCGATGCGGCTGAACCTCGATCGTCACCGTCGCGTCGCCAGGTCCGCCCGCGCCCGGCTCGCCCTTGCCGGCGAGCCGCATTTGCGTGCCGGTCTCGACCCCGGCGGGCAGTTTGATGTCGAGCGCACCGGCGGGCAGCTGAACGCGCTGCGGGGCCAGTGTCGCCGCGTCAACGAACGGCACCGCCAGCTTGTAGGCGAGGTTCGCGCCCTTTGCCGCCGCACGCCGTCCGAATCCGGAAGCAAACCCACCCGAGCCGCCGCCGCCGCCACGTTGGCCGCCGAACAGCCCCTCGAAGATGTCGCTCATGTCGGCGGTGCTCTCGCCGGATGCCCCGCCAAACTCGAAGCCCTGCGACCGGAACCCGCCTCCCGGCCCGCCCGGACGCGGCCCGCCCGCCCCGCCGCCAAAGCCGAACGAACTGGCCGGGTTGCCGTCGCCGTCGATCTCGCCGCGATCGAAGCGCGCGCGCTTGTCCTTGTCGGTCAGCAGGTCATAGGCAGCCGTCACCTTGCTGAACCGCTCGGTCGCCTTGGGGTTGTCCTTGTTGCGGTCGGGATGCAGCTCCTTGGCGAGCTTGCGATACGCCTTCTTGATGTCCGCCTCGGCCGCGCCGCGCGCGACGCCCAAGGTCGTGTATGGATCCGCCGCTGCCATCCCCTTTACTGCCGCCCTCGCTGGTGTGTTACCCGGCTATGTAGGTCCGCGCCCGCGCAACGCAAACTACTTTACGGGCGTTGGTGTGCAAAGGAGATGGGACGTGGCAGAGCACAAGGACGGCGTCGAGGAGCCTCATGGCAAGACGTCCGGCGGCGAGAGCGACGGCGGCGCTTATCCGAACCCGCATACCGGCAAGAAGCCGCAGGGCGGGTTCATGGGTCACGGCGGACAGACGGAGATCGCCTATTCCGGCACCGGCCAGGGTGGCAAAGACGACGACCCCGACGTCGGCAACGAGAATGCGGTGACGAAGGGCTGACCGGCTGACGACGCTCGTGGGCATGTAGCACCGTATATCAGCCGAGCCGGCCGCCGGGTCATGCGACCCCTTCCGGTAACGGCAGGACATCCACCGATACGTCCATCTTCTGCGCGCCCGAACCCAGCACCACACCATCGACGGGCGCGATCTCGCCATAGTCGCGGCCGACCGCGACGACGATGTGGTCGGCCGCCATCCAGATGCCATTGGTCGGGTCCAGGCCTACCCAGCCACGCACCGGGCCGCACCACAGCAGCACCCACGCGTGCGTCGCATCGGCCCCGACGAGCCGCGCCTGACCGGGCGGCGGAATGGTGCGGATATAGCCGGACGCATAGGCCGCCGGCAGGCCAGCGGCGCGCAGTCCGGTGATCATGATCTGCGCGAAGTCCTGACACACGCCTCTCTTCTGCGCGAAAGCCTGTGCGGGCGTGGTGTCGACCAGCGTCGCATCGGCATCGAACGCGAACTCGCGCTGGATGCGGCGCGCCAGCGCGATGCCCCCCTCCAGGCTGTTGCGTTCTGGCGCGAGATCGGGCGCGCACCAATCCGCAATGGCGGGATCGAGCGGGATCAGCGGCGACGGGTAAAGGTAACCAGCCGGCCCCCCCGCGCCAGGCTCGCGGCTGTCTCGCGCGAGCTGCGCGACCTCCGCCAGCGTCGGGTCGGTCGCGTCGGGGACGGGCACCAGCCGATCGACCGTCAGCCGTGCGACACTTTCTATCGTCAACGTGCGCACGGGTTGATCGACGACCAGGCGCGTGACGTTGGCCAGTCCCGCCTCCGCGCGCGCCGGGGTGACGCGGCCGACGGGTTCGACGGTCAGGCGATAGTCGGTCAGCCGCTGTCCCGGCCAGTCGATCGGCTGGAGCCGCAGGTTGCAGCGCGCGAACTTGACGGTCGACCCATAGTCGAACCGGGTGACGTGGCGGATGTCGTAGATCATGGCCGGCTCATGCCAGCGTCATTCCAGCGGCGCGCAACGGCTCGGCTCCTTGCATGAAATACCGGCGTCCGATCGCGTCGGACAGCCGCGCCAGCCGGCGCTCCACCTCGCCCAGCGTGTCGGCATCCAGTTCGGCCGCGCTCGCCGTCGCCAGTGTCGCGGCGAGCGCGGAGGCCTGTGCCTGTTGCGGCTCGGCCATGCCGTCGTCGCTCAGCACCGGCAGTTCGGCCAGCCGCTCGGTCAGGCAGCGCAGCTGAAAGGCGAGCGCACGCGGGTTGCCGCCGTCGAGCGCGACCAGGTCCATCACCGGCACACGCGCAATACCGGTCAGGTAGCGCTGGCGATACGAGATCTGGCAGTCGGCAAGGTCGAGCAGCGTCGACAGATCGTCAGCAGACGCGCCCGGCAGGCCGAATAGCCGGACGGCGCGCGCCATCGCCATGCCGCGCTCCACCCGCCGGCCGATGTCGAGGAAACGCCAGCTGTCGCTCCGGACCATGTGCTCGGCGACCAGGCCCGACAGCGCGGCGTAGCGGCGTTGCAGCGTGCCCGTGCGGTCCAGCATGCCGCGTTGATGGGGAAAGGGCGCGTCGAGCAGGCGCACCATGTCGGCCGACAGGCGGTCGCGCGCGCCCTCGCCGATCGCGCGGGCATGCGCGTTGAGCGTAGCGACCGACTGACCGGCGGGGTCCTCCATGGCGACGCGCGCGAACGCGGTCAGCGCCGCGCGGGACAGACCGGACGGATGCGGCGCGGC
>NZ_JAQGLJ010000047.1 GCF_028292945.1 Sphingomonas bacterium
CGCCAGCGCCGCCGCCGCTTGCGCCGTGCGGCCCTCACCGACGCGCACCACCGCACCGCCGCGCGCCATCCGTCCCAGCCGCGCGCCATCGGCCCCCGTGGCGGCGGTCAGGATCGTCACCGCACAATCGGGGGCGAAGCCGGCAGCGCGATCGATCGTGACCTGTCCGTCCGATACCAGCACGCACGCGCTCGCCTCGGGAAGCACCAGCGCATCGAGGCCGGCGAACGAGGTGGCACCGCGATAGGTCAGGCGGTCCAGCGTCGCCCGCAACGCGACGCCATCGCGGACCGCTACGACCCCTGGCTGATCGCTGGCGAAGGTGACGAGGTCGATCGCGGCGGGGGCGGTGAGGTCGACGAGACGCGCGAGCGTGTCCGCCTCCAACCGGATCGGATCGTCGCGACGCGAGCGCGAGCGGTCCCAATAGATGCGCAGGCGGCCGCCGCGCACAGGGCCGGTCGTCACGGGAGCCTGGTCGGCGATCGTGAAGAAGCGTTCGCCGCTGGCGTGCCGGGTCACGACCATCGTCGCTGCTGGCTCGCCGCCGTCGATCGCCAGCCCGCCGCGCAGCATCGCGTTGCGCAGCGTCGCCGCACCGGTCCAGCCGCCCGGCGTCCGGGTCAGCGCCACGGTCGCGTCGTTGAAGCCGACCCGCGGCGGCCGGGCATAGCCGTCGATGGTGACGCTCATCGCCACCCGGCCGAGCGCCGCGTCGCGCGCCAGCGGCAGGAGGAGGCCGATCGCGGGGTCGAAGGGCGCGGCGAAGCTGACCCGGAAACGGCGGGGGTGACTGGCATCGATCGGGAAGATGCGCGTGGCGAAGCGATTGCCCGCGTTCACCTCAGCCAGGCCGGGGTCGATGCCCTTGCGCACCTCGTCCTCGTACAAATTGCGCGCGCGCGGCTGTTCCAGCAGCTGGCCGGGGATCATCCGACCGCCGACGTCGAGCGCGTAACCGGTCACCACCGCATCGGTGGGCAGCAGCAGCGACAGTTTCGCTTCATAGCGGTCGTTGCTGTCGGACTCGATCAGCAGGTCGAGCGTGACGGTGGCGGTGCGGCCGACGACATGCGCTGCGACGGTCATCTGGTCGATGCGCAGCCGGCGCGCCTCGGCGTCGCCATCTCGTCCGATGCCACGCTCCGCTTCCGTCAAGGTCGGGTTCGCCTGCGCGAACACTGCCGAGGGTAGCAGCACCAGCAGCAGCGCGATTGCGACCCAGCGGCCGATCACCGTGGCGGTCCCCTTCAACCCCGGCTGAAGGCGTCGGCCGGGACGGTGATCGTGACCGCCAGTCCTTCGGGCCGCCAGTCGCGCTCCACCGTGCCGCCGAGCTGGCGCACCGCGCTCATCTCCAGCAGCTGCGAGCCGAACCCCTCGGACGTCGGCGCGACGACCGGCGGGCCGCCGGTCTCGGTCCAGCGCAGCGCGATGCGGTCGCCCTCGCGGCGCACGTCGACGACGACGCTGCCCTCGTCTGTCGACAGGCCTCCATATTTGGCGGCGTTGGTGGCGAGTTCGTGAAACAGCAGCGCCAGCGGGGTGGCGGAACGATCGTCGACCAAGACGTCGTCACCGGTGACGCGCACGCCGCGGTCGCCGCCGCGCTCATAGGGTGCGAACAACTGGCCCAGCAGGCCGTGCAGGCTGTCCTGGCGCAGCGCAGGTTGCGAGTCGCGGCTGTGCGGGCGGACGAAATCATGTGCGCGGCCCAGGGCGGTGATGCGGTCGCGCAGATCGCCCGCCACCTCGCCGAGTTCGGGCTTGGCGCGTGCGGTGAAGCCGATCAGCCCGGCGACGACGGAAAAGATGTTCTTGATCCGGTGACTGAGCTCCTGCGCGATCACCTCGCGTTCTTCGGCCGCCACCTTTTGCGCGTGGATGTCGGTACAGGTGCCGAACCAGCGCGTGATGACGCCGGCGGCATCGCGGATCGGCAGCGCGCGGCCGAGCACCCAGCGATAGCGGCCATCGAAATGCCGCAACCGATATTCGATCTGGTACGGCTCGCCGGTGGTAAGCGACTGCCGCCAGGTCTCCCAGGCGCGCTGCTGATCGTCGGGGTGGAACACGTCGATCCAGCCCTCGCCGTCGGTGGAACCGGGCTGCGTGCCCGTGAACTCGTACCAGCGGGCGTTGTAATAGTCGTGATATCCGTCGGGCAGCGTCGACCAGACCATCTGCGGCATCGTGTCGGCGAGTGTGTGGAAGCGCGACTCCGAATCGCCCAGCGCCTCGCGCGCGTCGCGCTCGCGGTGCCGCCACGCCGCCGCGTCGCGACTGTCGCGCAGCCGCGCCATGACGTTGTCCGCCAGCGTGAGGAGCCCCTGTTGCTGAAGCGGCGTCAGGCCATCGGGATGCGGCGCCATGTCGATCACGCACAACGAGCCGAGCGGCATGCCTTCGTCGGTGATCAGCGGCACGCCGGCGTAGAAGCGGACGTGCGGCGCGTCGGTCACCAGCGGGTTGCCAAGGAAACGAGGATCGGCCGTCATGTCGGGGACAACCAGCGGCTCGGTCCCCTTGATGGTGTGCTCGCAGAACGAGATCGCGCGCGGCGTGCCGTCCATGTCGACGCCCGTGCGCGACAGGAAGCGCTGCTCCGTTTCCTCCAGCACCGTGACCAGCGCCACGGGCGTGCCGCACAGCGCCGCGGCGAAGTCGGTGATCCGGGTCAATGCATCCGAATGGCGCAGCCGGTCGAGATCATAGGCCGCGATGATCGCCGCGCGCGCGGCTTCGTCCACTTGCCAGCCGGAACTGGCATCGCATGAAGCGATACCCGTCATTCAGAACGGGACGTCGTCGTCCAGGTCGTCCGCGAAGCCGCCGCGATTGGCTCCCCCGCCGCTTCCTCCACCGCTAGCCTGGCCGCCACGGCCGCCGCTCCCACGCCCGCCACCGGCGAAGTCGTCGCCGCCGCCGTTCCAGTCGTCGCGACCGCCGCCACCGCCACCGCCGCCACCACCGCCAGCGCTGCTACCGGGTGCGCCATCGAGCATCGTCAGAACGCTGTTGAAACCCTGCAGCACCACCTCGGTGGAATAGCGATCGGCACCCGACTGATCCTGCCATTTGCGGGTCGTCAGCGCGCCTTCGATATAGACCTTCGAACCCTTGCGCAGATACTTCTCGGCGACCGTCGCGAGGCCCTCGTTGAAGACCTTGACCGTGTGCCACTCGGTCTTTTCCTTGCGCTCGCCCGTGCCGCGGTCCTTCCACGACTCGCTGGTGGCGATGCGCATCTCGACGACCTTGCCGCCGTTCTGGAACGAGCGGCTCTCGGGATCCTTGCCCAGATTGCCGACCAGAATGACCTTGTTGACGCTGCCTGCCATGTGACCCTCGTTACAGGCCGGCGAAGACAGCCAGCCAATATGTTGCTCCGGCCATGATGTACGCGGCGGCGAACAGATAGCCAACCATGAAGAGTGGCCATCTCCAGCCGTTCGTTTCGCGTCGCGTGACGGCGATCGTCGAGACGCATTGCGGCGCGAAGACGAACCACATCAGGAATGCGAGCGCGGTGGGGAGGCTCCAGCGCGACTTGAGCTTGTCGCCGATCGCCTGCGCGCCGGCTTCATCCGTATCCTCGATCGCGTAGACGGTGCCGATCGCCGCCACCGCCACCTCGCGCGCCGCCATCGCCGGCAGCAGCGCCAGCGCGATGTCGCGGTTGAAGCCGATCGGTCGGACGACCACCTCGATCGCATTGCCGATGCGGCCGGCAATAGAATAGTCGACCTGGCTGAATGGCGAGCCGGGCGGCGGCTTGGGATAGGAGAGCAGCAGCCACAGAACGAGCGTCGTGGCGGCGATGATCGTGCCCGCGCGCTTGAGGAAGATCACCGCGCGCGTCCACAGGCCGATCAGGATGTCGCGCGGCTGCGGCCACTGGTATTTCGGCATTTCCAGCAGAAAGCCGGACGACGCACCCTTCGTCACCGTGCGCCGCAACAGCAGCGCCGCCGCGTATGCGCCGAGGATGCCGATGATCAGCAGCCCGAACATCACCACCCCCTGCAGCCGCACGAGGGGCAGGAGCTGCGTGTTGGGGATCATCGCGCCGATGATCAGCGTATACACCGGCCACCGCGCCGAACAGGTCATCAGCGGCGCGATCAGGATCGTGGTCAGCCGATCCTTCTCGTCGGCGATGACGCGCGTCGCCATGATCCCGGGCACCGCGCACGCGAAGCTCGACAGCAGCGGGATGAACGCGCGGCCCGACAGCCCGGCGGCCGCCATCAACCGGTCCATGAGGAACGCCGCGCGGACCATGTAGCCCGACGCTTCGAGCACGAGGATGAACAGGAACAGGATCAGGATCTGGGGCAGGAACACGAGCACCGCCCCGACGCCGGCGATCAGCCCGTCCGTGACCAGCGAGCGCCAGAAGCCCTCCGAAGCATTGGCGGTGACCCACTCGCCCAATCCGCCCATCGCGCCGTCGATGATGTCGGCGGGCGTCGCGGCCCAGGTGAACACCGCCTGGAACATCGTGAACAGCACAGCCACCAGCAGCGCGGTGCCCCAAACCGGGTGCAGTGCGACGGAGTCGAACAGCGCCGTCCACCGCCGTGTCGGTGTTTCCGACACGATTGCGGCACGGGCGACGCTGCGCGCGCGGTGTTGCACCGCTTTGAGGTCGCCAGGGTCGCAAGCGACGGGGGCGCGCTCGTCCAGAACGGTTGCGAGTGCCGCACGCAACTCGTCGACACCGCGTTTGCGGACTGCCACGGTCTCGATCACCGGCACGCCGAGTTCGCGCGACAGGATGGCGGCATCCAGTTCCAGCCCGTCGCGCCGCGCGAGGTCGACCATGTTGAGCGCCACCACCAGCGGCCTGCCGAGCGCGATCAGCTGCAGCGCGAAGCGGAGGTGGAGGTCCAGATTGCCGGCATCGACCACCACGATCAGCGCGTCGGGCACGCGCTCGAAACCGCTCTGGCCCGTCAGCACGTCGCGGGTAACCGCCTCGTCGGGCGAGGAGGGGTTGAGGCTGTACGCGCCGGGCAGGTCGATCAGCTCGATGGGTCTACCATCGTCGAGTGCCCAGCGGCCGGCGTGGCGCTCGACGGTGACGCCCGGATAATTGCCGACCTTCTGCCGCGCGCCGGTCAGCGCGTTGAACAGCGCGCTCTTGCCGGCATTGGGGTTGCCGACCAGCGCGACGAGCGGCGTGAGGTCGGCGGCCACGGGCCGATCGAGGACGTCAGCCATTTGCGCTACGGTTGATCAGGCCACGAGCATGGCGGATGTGTCGCTCACCGCGACAGGCGCGACATGGATCCGCGACGCGACCGCCCGCCGGACCGCGACGGTCATGCGACCGATTCGGCAGGCGAGTGGACCGCGCCCCAACGACGCGCGGTGCAGCACCTCCACCTCGACGCCCTCGTCGAAGCCGAGTTCGCGCAGACGCCGCGCCTCCGCCATGTCGAGCTGCGCCCATTCGATCAGATGCACCGCCGCGCGCTCGTGACGCGGGAGCGTGACGAGATTGAGCGACGGAGTGCAACGACCTGCCATATCCATTGCGAATGATTATCAGTAACAGGACGGGGTGGCAAGGCCGGCGTCAGAACAGCCCCGGCACTTCGCGCTGGGCGACTGCTGGCTGCTCCGGCGTGAGGAGTTCGCGGCGGCTGCCGCTCGTCCGCGCCGCCTGCGCCCCCACCTCGCCGCTGGCAATGCGCGTGCAGCTGACGCCGGCGATGAAGTCGAGCGCGGCGCGGGTCGACGCCTCCTGCGGGTCGCCCAGCGGGCGGCTGACGTCGTCGGCGGCCTGGCAGCTCGCCTCCATGAAAGGTGCGAGTCCGTTGTAATATTCACCTTTGCGTTCCGCGTTTTGCGTCTGGAACGCGACCACGCGCAGGCGATCGTCGCAGGCGGCGGTGTCGAGCCCGATCTGGCCGACCGGCTTGCCGAAGGTGTTGGTGCCGATCAGTGCCGCATTGGCGCGCAGGTACGGAATCTGCGCATTGATGACGAGTTCGCTGGCGGACGCGCTGGCGCGGGTGCCGATGAACGCGATTCTCGTCGGCGCGATCGACTCAGGCACAGCGCGGAACAGACGTGTCGTGTTGAACGACGCCTTCTCGGGGCGGAATACCGTGTGGTCGATCACATCCGACGGAGCGCGCGCGCGGCCGAGAAGATCGCCCATCAGATCGGCGATGCGCACCAGGCCGCCGCCATTGTAACGGAAGTCGATGATGACGTTGGTGATGTTCGCCGCGCGGAATTGCGCAAAGGCTTGGCGCAGCGCCGGGTCGGCCGAGTCGATCGAGAAGGTGCGCAGGTTGAGGTAGCCGACCTGCCGCCCGCCGTCAGTGATGATCTTCGCGCCGTAGCGCGCCGACACGGGGGTGAGCGAGAACTCCGCCTTGGTGACAGACAGCGTGCGCACACCGCCGGCCGGGTCGGTGACGCGCAGCACGCGCGCGGTGCCGGGCGTGCTCGGACCAAGCGCGTTGCTCACCCCGGCGACGCCCTCCGCCGCGACGATCGACGTCACGGTGCGCAGATTCGCTTCACTGGTGCCGATCGCGACGATCTCCGTGCCGCGATCGATGCCCTGCGCCAGTGCGGGCGCGCCCTCGAACGCCTCGGCGATGAACAGGCGGTTCGCGGTGTCGTAGAACAGCCGCACGCCGAAGCCGGCCGACGCGCCGGAACTGGTAAAGGCGTTCTCCTCCGCGATCGAGGTGATGTAGGTGAAGCTGCCGCGCCCCTGACCGCCGTCGCGTCCCTGATTGCGCGCGGTCTCGGTCAGCTTGTCGAGGTAGCTCTGCACGCTGGCAAAGGGTGTGGGATCAAGGCTGGCGGGCAGCGTCTCGGGGAACAGATACCATTCGCGCAGCTGCGCGAAGACGAGGTCCTGGCGCTGACGCAGCGTGCAGCCGGCACTCGCGGTGGGGCTCGGCGAAGTGGTCGGCGTCGGGGTGACCGCGACCGGGCTCGTCGACCCCGATCCGCCCCCGCCACAACCCGCCAGCATCGCGGCGATCGCAGCCGCCGCACCGAAGCGTCTGACCAGGCCTTGGGTAAGCATCACGATACTTTCCTCTTCGCCTCAATCACTTAACCCAGTCGCGGCGCCGACACAATAAAGGCGCGCGCTGGCGCAACCTGGGCTGCGCGATGCTCGTTTAACCGGGGCACCCTGAACGAGAGGAACACATCATGGGCCTGTTTTCCAAGGACATCGCGACGCTGCACGACCTGTACATCCACACCTTGCAGGACGTTTATTACGCCGAGAACCAGATCACCAAAGCACTCCCGACGATGATCGCCAAGGCGACCAACGCGCAGCTGAAGCAGGGATTCGAGAAGCACCTCACGGAAACCGAAGGGCAGATCGAGCGGCTGAGGCGCGTCTTCTCGCTCGAAGGGATGGAGCCCAAGGGCGTGACCTGCCCCGCGATCGACGGTATCATCAAAGAGGCGAACCACACCGCCGGTGACATCGCCGACAAGGCGGTGCTGGACGCGGCGCTGTGCGCCAACGCGCAGGCGGTCGAGCATTACGAGATCACCCGCTACGGCACGCTGATCGCCTGGGCCAAGCAGCTCGACAAGCCCGAACAGGCGGCGATCCTGGCGGAAACGCTGGCCGAGGAGAAGGCGACGGACGAGAAGCTGACGACGCTGGCCGAGGGCAAGCTGAACCAAAAGGCGGAGATGACCTGAGGCGGGCTGTGGATTAGCCGGCGGTGGTCGGGGCGGTCGGGGCGATAGTCTGCGTGGACATGTCGCCCCGACTCGCCGCCAACGCCGTGATCGTCACGAGAAAGGCGGCGAGCGCGAGGGCGATGTCCCGCCGAATCATGCGACAGGGACGATCGGCAGCGCGGCGACGAGGAAGATGCCGCTGACGAACAGCGCGGCGACGAGCGAAGCAACGGAACGCTGGGCGGCGGCGAGGGTGGTGAACATGGTGAAGGCTTTCCTGATCTAGTCGCCGGACCATCCGGCGATGTCGGGTGCTTTGCAGCCCGCGTGCCAACCCTTGTAAGTTGTTGATCTTGCGCCCCTGAGCCCGGTCGCGATCGCAAATGTTAGCAGAATATCCTCATCAGTTCGGTGTGAACCACCAACTTGTGGCATCATGCCGTGCAAACTCGGTCGCGGCCTTCCGCCTTGGCGGTGTAGAGAAGCTCGTCCGCGCGCGCGAGCACCGCGCCGAGCACCTCTCCCGGGCGCACCGCGACCACACCGGCCGACAGGGTAATCCGGCGCAACGGTGTGCCCGTTTCGCGGTCGCGGAAGGTGCGTTTGGCAAGATCCTCGCGCGCGCGGTCGAGCATCGCCGCGGCCCGGACGAGCGGTATGCCGTCCATCAGAACCGCAAACTCCTCGCCGCCATAACGCGCGACCAGATGCTCCTTGCAGGCTGTTTCCAGTCCGCGTCCGATCGCGCTGAGCACGCGGTCGCCGACGCCATGGCCGTGCTCGTCGTTGAAACGTTTGAAGTGATCAACGTCGACCACCGCCACGCAGCGTGGCGCACCCTTGGCGACGGGCGTCGCGAACGCCTCCTCGAAGCCGAGCCGGTTGAACAGGCCGGTCAGCGGATCGCGCCGCGCCTGTGCCAGCGCCTCACCCAATTTGGTGCGCAGGGCGTCGGTTTCGGCGGTGGCATTGGCAAGCCGGGTTTCGGTGTCGCGGATGCGCGCCGTCATCGCGCCGGTCAGCCGCGCGATCTCGTCCAGACCGGCGATGTTCGGCTGGCGCTGGATGGCGGCGGCGGTTTCCTCGAGATCGCGACCGAAGCCGGTGGTCTCCTGCCGCATCGAGCTCATCAGGTCAGCGAACCCGTCGACCTGTTTCTGGGTCTGCTCGACCAACCGCGCCGCGCTGTCGTCGGGCGGCGGCAGTGGCGCGATCGGGCGGCGCGCCGAGACGGAGCCGCCCAGCGCAGCGATGTCGCGGCGCGAGAGACGCACGCCCCCATCCGACAGCCGCGCAACCGCGGCGCCGATCGTCGGATCCGTCAGCGCGGCATGAGCGAAGCTGTAGTGCGCGGGCGCCGGATCAAGTCCATGCAAGTGCAGGAACTCGCCAATCGCCGCGAACAGCGTGTCGTTTCCGCTCCCTCGCCGCGGCCCTGCGTTGCGCATTGACCCCCCCTTCATACGGGGCCTGCTTACCGGGGGAAGGTTAGCATCGCGTAACCCTGGTTACCGCCCGGCAAGCCTGCGAACGGCGGCCAGCGTCGTGCTGACGTGCTCGGCAGGGTTCAGATCGGAATGGGCGAAGGCGATCTTACCGGAACGGTCAATGACATAGCTAGTCCGGTTGCTAACCGCGCGGCCCTTTACGGGTTGTCCGAGCGCCACGTCATATTTTTGGATCAGCGCGGGTCCGGCGGACGCGACCGCGAACTTGCCCGCGCACTTCTCGGTCGAGAAGCGTTGCAGCGTCGGGACATCGTCCGCCGACATGCCGATCACCGTCGCGCCTGCCGCGCGAAAATCGGCACTTGCTTGCGAGAAGGCGTTCGCCTGCGCGTTGCAGCCGCCGGTGAAGGCGGCGGGGAAGAAGAACAGCACGACCGGGCCGCGGCGCAGTTCGGCAGCGAGGTTGACCTTGACCACCTTGCCCGCCACCGCGCCGCGCGTCGCGAAATTGGGGGCCTTGGCACCGATCGGCAGCGTCGCCGACGCCGGG
Organism: Sphingomonas bacterium; assembly: GCF_028292945.1. Taxonomy (GTDB): domain Bacteria; phylum Pseudomonadota; class Alphaproteobacteria; order Sphingomonadales; family Sphingomonadaceae; genus Sphingomonas. The sequence continues at coordinate 9,682 of NZ_JAQGLJ010000047.1, forward strand.
GCGGCGACAAGCGCGAGCGCGCCGAGGACGAGGGGGGCGAGGAGGCGCATGATGATCTCCGGATGAGCTGACGCGAGGTTAGGCGCTTGCGGTCGCCGCGTCCATTGCGCAGGGCGTCGCCGATGCCTGTCACCGCCTCCGACCGCGCGCTTGCCGAGCGCCTCGCCGATGCCGCCGGCGACGCGATTCGCCCGTTCTTTCGCGCGAGTTTCGCCCATGAATTGAAGGCCGACGGATCGCCGGTGACGCAGGCCGACCGCGCCGCCGAGGCGGCGATGCGCCGCCTGCTGGATGCCGAGGCACCTGGGGATGGCGTAGTGGGCGAGGAATATGGCGAGAAGCCGGGCGTGACGGGGCGGCGCTGGGTACTCGATCCGATCGACGGGACGCGCAGCTTTACGGCCGGACGCGCGATCTTCGGAACGCTGATCGCGCTGCTGGAGGGCGACTGGCCGGTGCTGGGCGTGATCGACCAGCCGATCCAGCGCGAACGCTGGGTGGGCGTCGCGGGGCGACCGACGCTGTTCAACGGCAAGCCGGTGCGGACGCGGCCCTGCGCGGCACTGGAAGGCGCGGTGCTGGCGACGACGAGCCCGCATCTGTTCGCCGGCGACGAGGTCGACGGGTACATGCGGCTGGCGCTGGCCGTCGCCGGCGGCAACCTGCGCCAGGGGCCGGTCTATGGCGGCGACTGCTACAATTACGCGCTGATCGCGAGCGGGCAGCTGGATCTGGTGTGCGAGGCTGGGCTGGCGCTGCACGACTTCGCGGCGCTGGTGCCGGTGGTGGAGGGAGCCGGTGGGCGCATGTGCGACTGGCAGGGCGACCCACTGTCGGCGGCGAGTGCGGGGCAGGTGTTGGCGATCGGCGATCCGGCGCGGGTGGACGATGTGCTGGAGGCGATGGCGGGCGGCTGATCTCCCCTCCCCCTAACCTCTCCCGCGAGCGCGAGGGGAAGTCAGAAAATCCCCAGGAACTTCTTGCGCTGGCCCTTCTTCTCGTCGCGCGAGCGCTTGCCGTCCTCGGCCTTGCCCGTCGTGCCGCTGCCGACGTCGTCGCGGCGTTCGCCCTTGGTGGTCCGCTGTGCCGCGGCCGTCGCGCCGGCGAGCACCGGGCCGCACGCCGCCGACTTCGCGTCGCCGACATCGACGAACGCCAGCACGCCCGCAACCGGCGTCGCGACGATTGCCAAGCCCAGTGCGGCGCCGGCCCGGCCAAGCAGCTCGTCGCTGACCACGTCGATCCTGGGCGACGCGAAGCGACCGCCGATGCCGACTGGCGACTGACCGGAGAAGAGCGAGAATTTCTTGCCGTCCGCGCGGATCGCCATGTCGATCGCTTCGGTCTTGAAGGAAAAGCCGCCGCGTCCGAGGATGACGTTTTTCTGTGTGTCGATGAGGATCGGGTCCGCCGCCGCCACGCCATTGCGCACCGAGAAGCCGATCACGCCGCAATTGATCTGCACCGGCTCCTTTAGCTTCTTTTCGAACATCTTCTGCACGAAGGTGCCGACATCCAGCTCGGCGAGCTGGACGTTGCGCGTCCAGAAACTTCCGCGCGGCATGGTGAAGGCGATCCGGCCGCCCGACGTGGCGAGCGAGTCGTGGATCGAATCGCCGCGCCCGGCGAGCTGGATGCGGCCGCGCACGGTTCCGGTCGTTCCGGCTTCCGCGACGCCATAACCTGCCAGCAACCGCCCCATTGGCGTCGGCGAGAGGCGAATGTCGTAGCTGTTGGCGCTCGGGCGCTGGCGCGTGTCGAAGATCAGGTCGGAGGCGACGTTGCCGCGCGCCATCGAGAAGGTGAGCGGCGACAGCGCCAGCCGGCCGCGCTCCAGGTCCAGCGTCAGGTCGATGTTGGAGATCGGCACGCGGCGCGACTTCACGTCGCTTATGCTCCAGCGCAGGTCGGCGTCGAAGCGACTCATCGAGGCGACCGGCAGCTCGGCGTCGGGCATCACCATCGCCGGACCGGCACCTGTCGCAGCGGCGGCAGCGATCGCGCCGCGTGCCTCCACGATGTCGGGGTTGTAGCCGATGAACGGCGCGGCATCGACGATGTCGAGGCTGCGCGTCGCAAGGTTCGCATCGATGTGGAGACGCTCCCCGTTGAGGAACGTGACGCGGCCTGCGAGGTCCGAGTTGCCGAAGCGACCGGTGACGCGGGTGAAACGGTACTCCTGCCCGCTCTTCACCAGTTGGCCGCGCAGCTGATAGGCGCGCGTGTTGGGCAGCACGACGCCTATGATCTGGACCAGCTCGCTAAGGTTGCGGCCGCGCGCACGCACCCGCAACGGCACGTCCTCGACCTCCGCCAGCGACGGCAGCGTGCCGTCGACGTCGAGGATGTTGTTGGCCGCCCAGGCGCGCAGCGTCAGCTTGTTTTCGCCGCCGGTCGCGGTCGCGTCGGGTGACAGCAGCTTGGCGTCGAGGCGGAAGGGGGTGGTGCGATAGCGGCCGGTGCCCGACAGGCCGATGGCGCTGCCGATGCGCTTTTCGAGCGCAGTGATGTCGTCGATCTTCAGGTCGGTGACCAGCTGCATCCGCGGGTCGCGATAACGCATCGTCGTGCCACGGATCGTCGCGCGGTCGATGCGCGGCAGCTGGAACGGTTCGCCCTTCTTCTCGCTGAAGGTCCAGGTGTTGGTGAGGTGCCGCGCGTCCCACTCCATGTCGAGCGCGCCGCCGTCCAGCTCCATCCAGCGGACGCGCCGCTTGCCGAACAACAGCGACAGTGGCGCGATCCGCGCGTCGATCCGCCGCGCCTCGAACAGGTTCGGCTTGCTGGCCCAGGCCGGGTTGGAAACGGTCAGCCCTTCGGCGAACAGCTTGATGTTCCACGGCGCGAAATAGAGCTGGAAGTCGCCGCGCACGCGCACGTCGCGCTTGAGCATCTTGCCGACCACGGATTGGAAGGTCGGCTTCAGGAAGCGGCCCTTGGTGATGTAGAGAATCAGCCAGATCGCAACCAGCGTCGCGATCACGCCGAGCACGACGTTGCGCGCGATTCGCCACCAGCGCCGACGCCGGGCCAGGTCGCGCGGCACGTCGGACCCCGCCTCAGGGGGCGCGGGCGCGGGCTCCTCGGTACGCTGGGCCGCCGTCACTTCCATGCGCCCCTAAACCGTTGCGCTAGCGATTCGGTTGCATTCTGGACCTCGCACAGCTAACGGGCGCGCTTCACGAGCGAGGCGCTTGACGAACGGCCCGGCCATCCAGGGCTGCCGCGGCCGTTTCAGCCTTGCCAACCGAAAGGACCAAAATGCCCAAGCTCAAGACGAAGAGCGGCGTCAAGAAGCGCTTCAAGCTCACCGCCACCGGCCTGCTCAAGCACGGCGTCGCCGGCAAGCGTCACCGCCTGCTGCACCACAACGGCAAGTACATCCGCCAGAATCGCGGCACCAAGGTGCTGTCGAAGGCCGACACCGCGGCGGTGAAGGCCTGGGCACCGTACGGTCTGGGTTGAGGAGCAGGTAGATGGCACGAGTAAAACGCGGCGTCACCACGCGCGCCAAGCACAAGAACATCCTGGAACAGGCCAAGGGCTATCGCGGCCGGCGCAAGAACACGATCCGTGTCGCGCGCCAGGCGGTCGAGAAGGCCGGGCAGTACGCCTATCGCGACCGCAAGGTGAAGAAGCGCACGTTCCGCGGCCTGTGGATCCAGCGCATCAATGCCGGTGTCCGCGCCGAAGGGCTGACCTACAGCCAGTTCATGCACGGGCTGAAGCTCGCCGGTGTCGAACTGGACAGGAAGGTCCTGGCCGATATCGCGATGCACGAGGGCGCGGCGTTTACCGCCATCATCGCTCAGGCCAAGGCAGCCCTCCCGCAGGCTGCCTGATCGGGTTTGATGCGAACGCCATGGGGGCGCGGGTGGCTAGGCCATCCGCGCCCTTTTCGTTACTGCCGTCTGCGAGGAACCGCATGACCGACCTAGCCGATCTGCAAGCGCATCTGCTCACCGCCATCGCTGCATCGCCGGGGCTGGACGCGCTGGAGGAATGCCGCGTGCATGCGCTGGGCAAGCAGGGACGGGTGACGCTGCTGCTCAAGACGCTGGGGGCGATGACGCCCGAACAGCGCCAGCTGGAGGGTCCGCAAATCCAGGCGGTGCGCGAGGCGGTGGCGGGTGCGATCGCCGACCGCAAGACGGTGCTTGAGGCGGTCGCCCTGGACACGCGGCTGGCGGGCGAGCGGCTCGACATGACGCTGCCCGTCGATGCGGCGCCGACGGGATCGGTGCACCCGGTGTCGCAGGTCATGGACGAGCTGGCGGAGATCTTTGCCGATCTGGGCTTCGCGGTCGCAACGGGTCCCGAGATCGAGGACGACTGGCACAATTTCACCGCGCTAAACATTCCGGAGACCCACCCCGCGCGGGCGATGCACGATACCTTCTATGTCGAGCGCGAAGGCGCGCCCGAGCGGATGGTCCTGCGTACCCACACCAGCCCCGTGCAGATCCGCACGATGATGAACCAGAAGCCGCCGCTGCGGATCATCGCCCCCGGTCGTGTCTATCGTTCGGATTGGGACGCGACGCACACGCCGATGTTCCACCAGATCGAGGGGCTGGTGATCGATCGCGGGATCACACTCGGGCATCTGAAATGGACGCTGGAGACGTTCCTGAAGGCGTTCTTCGAGCGTGACGACATCGTATTGCGGCTGCGGCCGAGCTATTTTCCGTTCACCGAGCCGTCGGCGGAAGTCGATGTCGGCTGGACGATGCAGAAGGGTCGGCGCGTGCTGGGCGGGTCGGACGGCTGGATGGAGCTGCTCGGCTCCGGCATGGTGCATCCGCGCGTGATCGCCAATTGCGGGCTCGATCCCGCCGAGTGGCAGGGCTTCGCGTTCGGGGTCGGCGTCGATCGGCTGGCGATGCTGAAATACGGGATGGATGATCTGCGCCCCTTCTTCGAGGGCGATGGACGCTGGCTGAAGCATTACGGCTTCTCGGCATTGGATGTGCCCACGCTGAGCGGGGGAGTGGGGGCATGAAGTTCACCCTTTCGTGGCTCAAGGAGCACCTGGAAACCGACGCGTCGCTGGAGACGATCGGCGAGACGCTGACCCGCATCGGGCTGGAAGTGGAGGGTATCCACGACCCAGGCGCGGCGCTTGCGCCGTTCGTCGTCGCGCGTGTGCTGACGGCCGAACGGCATCCGCAGGCGGACAAGCTGCAGGTGCTGTCGGTCGATGCGGGAGCGGGGCCGATGCAGGTGGTGTGCGGGGCGCCCAACGCGCGCGCGGGCTTGCTGGGCGTGTTCGGTGGCGTCGGCACCTATGTCCCCGGCAGCGACATGACGCTGAAGCTCGCGAGCATTCGCGGTGTCGAATCGAACGGGATGATGTGCTCCGCGCGCGAGCTGGAGCTGGGGCAGGATCACGACGGCATCATCGAGCTTTCGGCCGATGCGCCCGTCGGCACCAGCTACGCGGATTATGCCGGGTTGACCGACCCGGTGTTCGACGTCGCGATCACGCCCAACCGCCAGGATTGCATGGGCGTGCGCGGGATCGCGCGCGATCTGGCGGCGGCGGGGTTGGGGACGCTCAAACCGCTGGCGCAGGTCTATCGCATGGCATCGCTGGAGCCGGTGGCGGGCGAGGCCGCCGGCCCTGACGTCCGCACCGACGACCCGGAGGGCTGCCCCGCCTTCTACGCGCAGGCGGTGACCGGCGTGCGCAACGGCGAAGCGCCCGCGTGGATGCAGGCGAAGCTGCGCGCGATCGGGCAGAAGCCGATCTCCGTGCTGGTCGACATCACCAACTTCGTTTCGGTCGACCTCGGCCGCCCGCTGCACGTCTATGATCGCGCCAAGCTGAGCGGCGGGCTAGTGGCGCGCAAGGCACGCGCGGGCGAGGAGGTGGTGGCGCTCAACGGCCGCACCTACACGCTCGACGAACGCATGACGGTAATTGCCGACGATGCGGCCGTGCACGACATCGGCGGCATCATGGGGGGCGAGCATTCGGGCGTGTCGGCGGACACCACCGAGGTGGTCATCGAGTGCGCCTACTTCACCCCCGAGCATATCGCGCGCACCGGGCAGACGTTGCAGTTGACCAGCGATGCCCGCACGCGGTTCGAACGCGGCGTCGACCCGGCCTTCCTCGACGAAGGGCTGGCGATCGCCACCTGGCTGGTGACGGAGCATTGCGGTGGCACCCCCAGTGCGGTGAAACGTAGCGGTACGCCGCCCACCGATAGCCGGACGATCATCTTCGACCCGCATCTGACGCGCGATCTGGGCGGGCTGGCGGTGGCGCCGGAGCGGCAGGCGCGCATCCTGCTGAACCTCGGCTTCACGATGGGCGCGATCGACCACCCCGACGCGTACAGCGACGCGCTGTTCGCGACGATCGAGCGCGCCTGGCCGGTGACGGTGCCGACCTGGCGACGCGACATCGACGGCCCCGCCGACCTGGTCGAGGAGGTGATCCGCATCGAGGGGATCGACAAGGTGCCGCCGGTGCCACTCGACCGCATCCCCGGCGTGGCGAAGCCGACCGCCACGCCTGCGCAGAAGCTGGAGCGACGCGTCAGGCGCGCGGCGGCGGCACGCGGGCTGGACGAGGCGGTGACATGGAGCTTCCTGCCGCAAGCGGACGCGGACGCGCTCGGCGGCGGGGAGTGGACGGTCGCCAACCCGATCAGCGAGGCATTGAAGGTGATGCGCCCGTCGCTGCTGCCGGGCTTGCTGACCGCGGCAGCACGCAATGCCAGGCGCGGCGCGGGGGCGAGCCGGCTGTTCGAGATCGGGCGGCGTTACTTGGCCGACGGCGAGCCGCTGACGCTCGGGCTGGTGCTCGCAGGCGACAAGCACGCACGGGGCTGGCGTGACGGCAAGGCAGTCGCGTTCGATGCGTTCGACGCCAAGGCGGAGGCGCTGGCCTTGCTGGCAATGGCGGGTGCTCCTGTCGACAACCTTCAGGTCATGGGCGAGGCGGGGGAGGCATGGCATCCCGGCCAGTCGGGAACCCTGCGGCTCGGGCCAAAGACGGTGCTGGCGCGCTTCGGCATGCTGCACCCGACGACGCTCAAGGCGTTCGATCTCGACGGCCCGGTCGCTGCGGCGGAGCTGTACCTCAACGCCGTGACGCCCAAGCGGGCCAGTGGCTTCGCGCGCTCGCCCTATGCACCGCCCGCATTGCAGGCGGTGCGCCGCGACTTCGCGTTCACCGTTCCGGCCGGCCTGGCCGCCGACGCGCTCGTCCGCGCCATCCGGGGCGTGGACAAGGCAACGATCACGGACGCGCACGTGTTCGACCTGTTCACGCGGGAGGGCGAGACCTCGATGGCAGTCGAGGTGACGCTGCAACCAGGCGACAGGGCCTTTGTCGATGCCGAACTGAAGGCGATCGCCGACAAGGTGGTTGCGGCGGCGGCGAAGCTGGGCGCGAGGTTGCGTGGCTAGCCTGCGTCACCCTGAACCTGTTTCAGGGTCCATGCGTGTCGCTCGAGCGATCATGCGCCGGTGGCGGTTGCGCGTGGATGCTGGAACCAGTTCAGCATGACGAGAGTGTGATGAACGACTGGATCACCATCACCTCCGGCGTGCTCACCGCCGCGATCAACCCGTTCGGTGCGGAGCTGTCGTCGCTGGCCGACGCGGACGGGCGCGAGCTGATGACCGACGCGGACCCGGCGTTCTGGACCGGCCGCGCGCCGCTGTTGTTTCCGGTGGTGGGCAAGGTGGCGGGCGACGTGATCCGCGTCGGCGGGCGCGAATACCCGATGGAGAAGCACGGCTTCGCACGGCGGCTGCCGTTCACGGTCGAGACGGCGGAGGCGACGCGTGCGGTGTTCGCGCTCGAGGACAGCGCGGCGACACGGGCGCAATACCCGTATGCATTCCGGCTGGAGGTGGCATTCTCGCTCGCCGACGCGTCGCTGCGCGTCGATGTCACGATCGCCAACACCGGCGACCGGCCGATGCCCGCGAGTTTCGGCTTCCACCCGGCGTTCGCGTGGCCGCTGCCTTACGGCCAGCCGCGCGACGCGCATCGGATCACCTTCGCGGACGACGCGCCAGGGCCGGTGAAGCAGCTGGCGGAGGGGCTGATCGCCGGTGACCGACCGTCTCCACTGCACGGTCGAACGCTCGTGATGAACGATGCGCTGTTCACCCGGGACGCGCTGATCTGGGACCCCGTACCGACGCAGTCGCTGACCTATGGTGCGGAACCCGGCCCGCAGCTCAGGATCGACTTTCCCGATACGCCGCAGCTCGGGATCTGGAGCAAGCCGGGCGCCAGGTTCGTCTGCATCGAGCCGTGGCACGGCCTGGCAGACCCACAGGGCCATGCCGGCGAGTTCCGTGACAAACCGGGCGTGCTCACGCTCGCGGCCGGCGCAAGCAAGCACGTCGGCATGACCGTGACGCTGCTCCCCTGAAACGCTGTCCTACATGGTCGGGTTCTGGCAAGGCCCGATGATGACCGACACGCTTCGCCACGCCCTCGGCAAACCGGCAGTCGGAACATTGTCGCCGATCGCGTGAACTTTGAGAACTTTGCCGGCGGACCGTCATCACCGGCAAGGCGCGTTGGTGTCACCTACTGTCACCTAGTTTCTGGATGCCCATGACCTCCCCCCGCCGAACCTTCGCAATCATCTCCCACCCCGACGCCGGCAAGACGACCTTGACCGAGAAGCTGCTGCATGTCGGCGGCGCGATCCATCTCGCCGGCGAGGTGAAGGCGCGGGGGCAGAACCGGCGTGCGCGGTCGGACTGGATGAAGATCGAGCAGCAGCGCGGCATCTCCGTCACGTCCTCGGTGATGACGTTCGAGACGGCCGGGTGCACGTTCAACCTGCTCGACACGCCGGGGCATGAAGATTTCAGCGAAGATACCTATCGCACGCTGACGGCGGTCGACTCCGCCGTCATGGTGATCGACGCGGCGCGCGGGATCGAGGCCCAGACACGCAAACTGTTCGAGGTGTGCCGGCTGCGGTCGGTGCCGATCATCACCTTCGTCAACAAGGTCGATCGCGAGGGGCGCTCGCCGTTCGAGCTGCTCGACGAGATTGCCGACATCCTCCAGCTCGACGTGTGCCCGATGAATTGGCCGATCGGCATGGGTGGCGAGTTCGAGGGCGTGCTCGACTTTCGCACCGGCCGGATCAGCCGGCCGGAGGGCGACAGCCGCACCTTTCAGGGCGCCACCGACGAGGCCGCATTGGCGGAGCGGTTCGCTGACGAGATCGAGCTGGCGCAGGGTGGCTATGCGAGTTTCGACGCGCAGAAGTATCGCAGCGGCGACCTGACGCCGGTATATTTTGGCTCGGCGCTCAAGGATTTCGGGCCTGCGGAGCTGATCGCCGCGCTTGCCGACTACGCCCCGCCGCCGCGCCCGCAGCCCGCCGAGCCCGCGCCGGTGGAGCCCGGCGACAGCGAGGTCACAGGGTTCGTCTTCAAGGTCCAGGCCAACATGGACCCGCAGCATCGTGACCGCATTGCCTTCATGCGGCTGTGCTCGGGGACGTTCCGGCGCGGCATGAAGCTGACCCCGTCGGGTTCGGGCAAACCCCTCGCCGTGCATTCGCCGATCCTGTTCTTCGCGCAGGACCGCGAGCTGGCGGACCTGGCCTATCCTGGCGACATTATCGGCATTCCCAACCACGGCACGCTGCGGGTCGGCGACACGCTGAGCGAGCGCGCGGGCGTGCGGTTCACCGGTCTGCCGAATTTCGCGCCCGAAATCCTCCGGCGCGTGGTGCTGAAGGACCCGACCAAGACCAAGCAGCTCCGCAAGGCGCTGGACGACATGGCTGAGGAAGGCGTGACGCAGGTCTTCTATCCCGAGATCGGCTCGAACTGGATCATCGGCGTGGTTGGGCAGCTGCAGCTGGACGTGCTGCTCAGCCGGCTGGAGGCGGAATACAAGGTCGCGGCCGGGCTGGAGCCGGCACCGTTCGACACCGCGCGCTGGGTCGGCGGCGAAGCGGCGGACGTGAAGGCGTTCGCGGACCTGAATCGAAGCGCGATGGCAAAGGATCGCGACGGCAACCCGGTGTTCCTGGCGAAGAGCGCCTGGGAGGTGGGGTATGTGGCGGAACGCTATCCCAAGGTCGCGTTCGCGGCGACCAGGGAGCGGTAGGCGGGGTCGTTCGGAGGTTGCTCCGAACGACCCTGCGCACGATCAGAAGCGCACGCCGACGCTCGCCGTGGCGGTGCGGGGCGGGCCGTAATAGCCGATGATCGAATTGCCGGTGAACGGGCCCGGGAAGTTGTAGCCGCCGACGCGATAGCGGGCGTCGGTGATGTTGCGCCACGTCACCCCGAACGTGAAACGCTGGTCAGGCGAGACCCAGTTGGCCGACGCGTCCAGCAGGACATAACCGTCCTGGTCGAGCGTGGGCGTGGGGATCTCGAACAGCGTGACGTCGCTTCGCATGGACACGGCCGGCGTGAACGACAGGCGACCGCCCGCAAGGTCGGTGCTCCACGTCGCGGAAGCGTTCACCGTGAACTCCGGCGTATTCTGGAACACCCGCTGGTTGGCGACGTCCACCGGCGTCGTGCCGCCGCCGACAAAGGTCAGGAACTCCTTGTAGTCGGCGTTGGTGTAGCCGAGCGCGAGCGTCGCGAAGAAATTGCGGCTCGGTACGATGCGCGTCTCCAGCTCCATGCCCCAGATGTCGGCACGACCCGCATTGTCCACGAAACTCGCGATCCCGCTTGGCAATGCCGGCACCTGAACGGTGACCTGCTGGTCCTTGTACTTGGAGAAGAACCCGGCGAGATTGACGAACAGCGTCCGGTCCAGGAACGCGCCCTTCAGCCCGAGTTCGTAGCTGTCGATCTTCTCGGGATCATAGCCATTGACGGTGGTGGGCGTGAACACGGCGTCACCACGCATGTCGAAGCCGCCCGACTTGAAGCCCTTTCCGTAGGAGCCATAGACGTTGAGTTCCGGGCGGAGCTCGTATGACAGGCTGACGCGTGGCGTCAGCTGCTTGAAGTCGCGTTCGTTGGTGTAATCGGTGCGGATCAGGCCGGGTACCGCGGCGGCGTTGCCGAAGGTGGGGCTGCGGATGCCGGTGTAGTTGCGACGGAACACGGTGCCGCGCTTCGTGTCCTGCGTGTAGCGCACGCCCGCGGAGACCTTGAAGCGGTCGGTGACGTCGAGGCTGAGGTCGCCGAACGCGGCGTAGCTTTTCGTCTTCACCTCCCCGGAGGTGAGCGTGGTGGTGTTGAGCAGCCCCACCACGGTATCGAACGCCCCGGCGGCGCGGGCGTTGAGATAATAGAGGCCGACGACGCCCTGTATGCGTTCGCCCTCGAACAGGAGCTGAAGCTCCTGCGTGAACTGCCGATCCTCGTAGCGCGCGGGCACGTCCAATGTCGGCAGCGCGGTGTTGTCGAAGTCGATCAGCGTATCGGTCTCGCCTTCGCGCCAGGCGGTGATCGTCTTGAAGGTCAGTGCCGACGACAGGCCGATCTCTCCGGTCGCGGACACGCCCTGGGTCAGCACCCGGTTGGTGTCGCCGATACCGGCGCGCGTGTCGTACACGCTCGCGGTCGGCAGATAGCGCGCATCGGCCCCGTTGGGCAGCAGGCGCGTGCCGTGCCGCGGACGCGACTTGTCGAGAACGCGATCACCTGCGACGCGGAAGAAGATCGTGTCGCTGGGCGTGAACTCCGCCGACAGCCGCGCGGCGAGAACATCCTTGTTGTAATGCTCCACACCCGTGGTCAGGTTGGTGCCATAGCCGTCGCGCCAATAGCGGGCCACCGCGCCGCCGATCGACAGCGTGTCGCCGATCGGCACGGTTACCTGTCCGATCAGGTCGACCTGATTGTAGGTGCCGTAAGCCGCACGCGCGGAGGCGGCGAATTCGTTGCCCAGACGCTTGGTGACGTACTTGATCGCGCCCCCGATGGTATTGCGACCATAGAGCGTGCCCTGCGGGCCGCGCAGCACCTCCACCCGCTCCACGTCGAAGACGTCGAGCACGGCGCCCTGCGGACGCGCGACATACACGTCGTCGATGTAGAGAGCGACGCCGGGGTCGAAGCCCCAGAGCGGATCCTGCTGGCCGACGCCGCGGGAAAAGGCGATCAGCGTGGAGTTGGAGCCGCGCGCGATCTGCAATGTGAGGTTTGGCGTCTTGTCCTGCAGCGTGGTGATATCCACAGCGCCCTGCTCGCGAAGCGTCTCGCCGGACAGCACCGACATCGAGATCGGCACGTCGATCAGGCTTTCCTCGCGCCGCCGTGCCGTGACGACGATGTCGCCCTGCGCCGCCTCCTGGGGCTGCGCCGTCCCGCCAACCGGGTTCGTGGTCGACTGCGCCTCGGTCGAAACGGAGCCGTCCTGCGCCCATGCCGGAGCGGCGTAGAGCGCGGCGGCCGCGACGCCGATGTTGAACAGCGTGCGTGTCGAAAAGCTGGTCATGAACCCCTCCTGTTAGCGGCCACCCCGTTCGGGTTGTGCGCCGCGTTGCGCGGGTTATACTGAAACCCGAACCAGGTTTCAACTTGGCTTTTTCCGGAGGTGGATGATGGGGGGGATGGCCGCGGAGAGCGCCGGCAAGGAGCCGAGGACCGATCGCGGCCGCCGCACGCGCCGCGCGCTGCTGGACGCTGCCGCGGCCGAGTTCGCGACCGACGGTTTTCACCTTGCCTCGATCAGCGCGATCACCCGGCGCGCGGGCGTCGCGCTGGGCAGTTTCTATACCTATTTCGACAGCAAGGACGCGATCTTCCGTGCGCTGGTCAGCGACATGAGCGAGCAGGTGCGCGATCATGTCGCGCCCGCGATCCGCGCCGCGCCCGGCGGTATCGCGCGGGAGCGCGCGGGACTGGAAAGCTTCCTGGGGTTCGTGCGGCAGCACAAGGAGATCTACCGCATCATCGACGAGGCGGAGTTCGTCGACCCGGCGAGCTTTCGGCACCATTATGCGACCACGGTGGATCGGATCGCACACCGCCTGGAGGAAGCTGCCGCACGCGGCGAGGTGCGCGCGGACGTGGAGGAGGTCCACGCCTGGGCGATCATGGGAATGAACGTGTTTCTGGGGTTGCGCTATGGCGTGTGGGAGGAGGACCGCTCGACGGCCGATGTAGCCGATGTGGTGGCCGACTTTCTGGCGCGGGGACTGGCCGGCTAGACGATATCCGCCGCGAGCGCGGCGGCAAGCCCGTCGCGGATCGCGCGCAGCGTCACCATGTCTTCCGACGTTTCGGGCACCGAGGAACCGGCCTCGGTCGCCAATAGCTGCTGCACGCCCTTGATCGTGTAGCCCTGCCGGTTCAGCGCCTGATCGATGCGGCGCACCAACGCCACGTCCTCGGGCCGGTAGTAGCGGCGGTTACCGGCGCGGGTCAGCGGGCGGAGCTGGGGAAAGCGCTGTTCCCAATAGCGCAGGATATGCTGCGGCAACCCGGTTTCGCGCGACAGTTCGCCGATCGTGCGGAACGCGCCTGTCGCCTTGGTCCCGCCGGGGGAAACGCCTGAAGGCACCGCGTGCGTCAGCGCGCCGCGGCGATGCGCTCGCGCATCATCTGACTGGCGCGGAAGGTCAGCACGCGGCGGGGCGCAATCGGCACCTCGACGCCCGTCTTGGGATTGCGACCGACACGCTCGCCCTTGTCGCGCAGCACGAACGTACCGAAGCCGGAGATCTTGACGTTCTCGCCAGTCGACAGCGCTTGGCACATGTCGTGCAGGATCTGTTCGACGATCTTGGCCGAGTCGGCGCGACTCAGGCCGACCTCGCGATGCAAGGCCTCCGCCAAATCGGCGCGCGTCAGTGTTCCCACCATTGTCATCAGCACGGTCACACCCCCTTCGCGACCACTCCTTAACCGAGGTTGCCGCCGACGGAAAGCCTTTGCGGACGGCGGTTTACCAGCGCAGTACCGCCGCTCCCCAGGTGAACCCTCCGCCCATCGCCTCCAGCACCACGATCTGACCAGGTTCGATCCGGCCATCGCGCACCGCCACGTCCAGCGCCAGCGGGACCGATGCCGCCGACGTGTTGGCGTGTTGATCCACCGTGACGACGACCTTGTCGGCAGGCAGGCCCAGTTTTCGGGCGGTGGCGTCGAGGATGCGGGCGTTGGCCTGATGCGGCACGACCCAGTCGACCTGCGCGCTCGTCAGTCCGGCCAGCACCAGCGACTCCTCCATCACCGCCGCCAGGTTGACGACGGCATGGCGGAACACCTCGCGGCCCTTCATGCGCAATTTGCCGACCGTGCCGGTGGTGGACGGGCCGCCATCGACATAGAGCAGGTCGTTGTGACGGCCGTCGGCGTGGAGCTTGGTCGCCAGGATGCCGCGACCGCCTTCGGCTTTGCTATCCTGCGCCTCCAGCACGATCGCGCCGGCACCGTCACCGAACAGCACGCAGGTGCCGCGATCCTCCCAGTCGAGGATGCGGCTGAACGTCTCCGCGCCGATCACCAGCGCGCGTTTGTGGACGCCGGCGCGCAACATCGCATCGACGACCTGCACGGCGTAGAGGAAGCCCGAACACACCGCGTTGATGTCGAACGCAACACAGTCGGGGATACCGAGCAGCGCCTGGACCTTGGTCGCGGACGCTGGAAAGGTCTGATCGGGCGTCGCGGTGGCCAGCACGATCAGATCGATGTCCGTCGCCACCACGCCCGCCGTCGCCAACGCCGCCCGCGCCGCGTCGGCGGCCAGCGTCGCGGTGGTCTCGTCGGGTGCGGCGATGTGACGAAAGCGGATCCCGGTACGCTCGACGATCCATTCGTCGGTGGTGTCGACCTGCTGTGCGAGTTCCGCGTTGGACACCCGGCGGACCGGAAGTGCCGAGCCGGTGCCGGTGACCACTGACCGGATCATGCCGCCTTCTCCACCGTGTGCGCAAAATTGCCGAGATCCTCGGCGATGCGGCGCGTGAGGTCGGCGCGGACCATCTTGGCGGCGTTGCCGATCGCGGTCGCGACGCCGCTGGCGGTGGCGCCGCCATGGCTCTTCACGACAATGCCGTTGAGGCCCAGGAAGACGGCGCCATTGTGGTTGTTGGGGTCGAGGTGGTCGCGCAGCAGCTTGGTGGCGGGGCGCGAGATCAGGAAGCCGACCTTGGAACGGACGGAACTGGTGAAGGCGCGCTTGAGCAGGTCGGCGACGAAGCGGGCGGTTCCTTCGGCGGTCTTGAGCGCGATGTTGCCGGTGAAGCCGTCGCACACGATCACGTCATGGTCGCCGCGCGCCAGCTTGTCGCCCTCGACGAAGCCGGTGAAGGTCATGGGGAGCGTCGCATTGCGCAACGCCTGGGCGGCCTCGCGGATCTCGTCGGTGCCCTTCTGGTCCTCCGAGCCGATGTTGAGCAGCGCGACGCGCGGGCAATCCAGGTCCAGCGTCGTACGCGCAAAGGCGGCACCCATCACCGCGAACTGAACCAGGTTGCGAGCATCGACCGCTGCGTTCGCGCCAAGATCGAGCATGATCACGTCGTTGACGCCAAGCGTCGGCAGCGGGGCTGCGAGCGCAGGGCGGTCGATGCCGGGCAGCATGCGCAGCGACAGCTTCGCCATCGCCATCATCGCCCCGGTGTTGCCCGCCGACACCGCGGCGCCGGCGCGACCCTTCTTCACCAGGTCAATGGCAAGACCCATGGAAGTCGTCTTGGCGTGACGGATCGCCTGCGAAGGCTTGTCGCTGGCCCCCACGACCTGCGGGGCGTGGACGATCTCCGCCCCGGCCAGCACGGGATGCTTGTTCAGCTCGTCACCGATCGCGACCTGATCGCCGACGAGGATGAACTTGAGGCTGCCATCCTGACGGCAGGCTTGCGCCACGCCCGCGAGCATCACCGCCAGCCCCTCGTCGCCGCCCATCGCATCGATGGCGAGGATGGGGGTGGTCCCAGAAGCTCCGGGCCCTGACTGGTCAGGCATGCGACGTGAAATCCCTGTCCGGCTCGAGCCGTACGACTCAGCTCTCGACGGAAACGATCTCGCGGCCGTTATAGTGCCCACAGGCGTTGCACAGATTGTGCGGCCGCTTCAGCTCGCCGCAATTGGGGCATTCCTGGAACGGCATGGGGCTCAACGCATCGTGCGCCCGGCGCATGCCACGGCGAGAGGGCGAAGTCTTTCTTTTGGGGACGGCCATTTCGGCACCTTGTGCAATCGGTAATCTGTCAGAGGCGCTAGGCTTGCCCAGGCGCTACGGCAACCGGCACGGGCCGGCCGCGGAGCAGCTCGAACGGCCGGACGCATCGCGAAGCGCGCGCCTATAGCGGATCGGGCCGGCGTTGCAAGCATGCGGGCGGCGTGCCACTCTGCCCTTTTGGGGGAACAGCAGATGCTGATGGTTTTGCCGCAAGTGACGCTGGTGCTGGCGGCGGCGCTTGCCGTGGTCAATCTTTGGCTCTCGATCCGGGTCGGTCAGGTGCGGCAGTCGGAAAAGATATCGGTCGGCGACGGCGGCAACGACCGCGTGATCCGCCGGATGCGCGCGCACGCCAATTTCGGCGAGAACGCGTGGCTGATCCTGGTGTTGGTGTTCGCGATCGAGGTCAGCGGGGGCGAGCCCGGCTGGCTGTGGGCGGCGACCGTCGCGTTCGTGGTGGGGCGGATCGCGCACGGCTTTGGCATGGACGGGTGGAGGCCCGGACGCCCGATCGGCACGGGCATCACCATGGTGCTGCAGGTGGCGCTGGCGATCTGGGCGGTGGCGATCGCGCTTTCGGCGGAGCGCGCTGCGAGCGTACCGGCGGTGGAGATGGTGTCGTTGCAGGGATGAGGGCGCTGATCGCCCTGCTTGCAGCACTGACGCTGGCTGCGTGTGCGACGGTACGCGAGCCGGTGTCCGCGACGCGCATGTCGCGCGACGTGCGGGTGTTGGCGTCGGACGCCTTCGAGGGACGCGCGCCGGCGACGGCCGGCGAGGAACGGACGGTTGCGTGGCTGATCCGGCATTTGCGCGAGGCCGGCGCGGAGCCGGGCGGGCCGGGTGGGTCGTGGACGCAAGGCGTGCCGCTGGTGCGGACCAGGCTGGGCGCGGGCAGTGCCGACATCGGCGGCGTCACGCTGACGACCGGGCGCGAGATCTATCTCAGCACGGTGCGGCCGGTCGATCGCGCGACGGTCGCGGGGGCACCGATGGTGTTCGTCGGCCATGGCGTGACCGCACCCGAGCGGGACTGGGACGACTACAAGGGCGTCGACCTGACCGGCAAGGTGGCGGTGTTCCTGGTCAACGACCCGGATTTCGCCGCGCTGCCGGGCGAGGACGCGGCGGGCAAGTTCGGCGACCGGCGCATGACCTATTACGGGCGGTGGACGTACAAGTTCGAGGAGGCGGCGCGGCGCGGCGCGATCGCGGCGCTGATCGTCCACGACACCGACGGCGCGGGCTATGGCTGGAGCACCGTCACCGCGCCCGCGGGCGAGAATTACGATATCGTCCGGCGGCCAGGCGACGAGCGTGTGCTGCTGCAGGGCTGGTTGGAGGGTGCGGCGGCGACGCGGCTGTTCGCGGCGGCCGGGCTGAGCCTGCCCGAGCTGCGGCGCGCGGGGCGCAGTCGCGGGTTCCGGCCGGTCGAGCTGAACGGGCAGACCTTCTCCGCCGACCTGCCCGTCACCCATTCGCGCGCGGAAAGCCGCAACGTGCTCGCCAAGGTGACGGGGCGGACGCACCCGGACGAGGTGGTGATGTTCGGCGCGCATTGGGACGCGTATGGCATCGGTGCGCCGGACCCGCAGGGGCGGACGGTGCGGCCGGGCGCGAACGACGATGCACTCGGCGTGGCGGCGGTGCTGGAGATGGCGCGCGACTTCGCCAAACGTCCGGCGGCGCGGACGGTGGTGTTCGCGCTGTGGACGGGCGAGGAGCGCGGGCTGCTGGGGTCGGAGACCTACGCGCAGGCCCCGGTCTATCCGCATGCCACGACGGTCGCGAACCTGACGTTCGACATCCTCAACACCGGCGGGCCTAGCCGCGACGTGATGCTGGTGGGGGCGGGGCAGACCACGCTGGAGGACCGGCTGACGGCGGCGGTGACGGCGCAGGGCCGGGTGGTGACGCCCGAGGCGCTGCCCGAGCGCGGGCTGAACTATCGCGCCGATCACTTTCCGCTCGCGCGCCAGGGCGTGCCGACGTTGCTGCTGATGGCGATCAGCGGCGCGCCGGACCTGGTGACGGGCGGCCGGGCGGCGGGGCAGGCGTGGCTGGACGGCTATATGCGCTGCTATCACCAGACCTGCGACGCATGGGACCCGAACTGGGACTGGCGCGGGGTGGTGGCGGATGTCAGCGCGATGCGCGAGGTCGGGCGCGGCCTGGCCGAGTCACGGGAGTGGCCGAGCTGGCGCGAGGGGGCGGAGTTTCGCGGGGTGCGGGAGGCGAGTGCGGGCG
>NZ_JAQGLJ010000084.1 GCF_028292945.1 Sphingomonas bacterium
TCGACGCCAATTACTCTGTCGCCACTGCAAGAGTTGGACTCCCGCCTTCGCGGGGGTGACAAACCAGGGATTGCGTTAGGACCAACCGGGGGCACACCCCTCGACCCCGCCCGTTAACCATGCCAACACCCGCCCGCACTACGGGGGCGCAATGCAGGACGGGCAGCTACAGCCGGTGACACCGCCGCCGTTCGTGCGCAGCCTCGGCATCACCGGTGTCCTGTTCCTGACCCTGTCGGTGACGACGCCCGCCTCGTCGGTGTTCGTCTTCATCCCCGACATGATCGCGATCGCCGGCACCGGCGCGATCTGGGCGTTTCTGATCGCGGCGACCGTCTGCGTCGCCACCGCCTTCATCTATGCCGAGCTGTCATCCGCCTGGCCGGTGGCGGGCGGCGAATATGTCATGGTCGCGCACACGATCGGGCCGTTCGCGGGCTTCGTGATGCTCGGCGTCAACGTGTTCAACAATCTGATCTTCCTGCCCGTCGCGGGGCTGGGCATCGCGGCGGTGCTGTCCGTCGTCATTCCGGGCCTGCCCGAGATCCCGGTGGCGCTCGCGGTGATCGTCGCCTGCACGCTGATCGGGCTGTTCGACATTCGCATCAACGCCACGATCACCGGCTGCTTTCTGCTGCTGGAGGTGGTGGCGCTCGTGGTGGTCGCTTGGCTCGGCTTCGGTGAAGCCGTGCGCTCGCCGGCCGAGTTCCTGACCGCGCCCGTCGCGGGCGCGGCGCTGGCACCCGCCGGTCTCGCCTCGATCGGCGTCGCCACGTCGATCGCGATCTTCGCGCTCAACGGCTATGGTGCGGCGGTCTATTTCGGCGAGGAGATGCGCGAGGCGCCGGCCAGAATCGCGCACGCGATCATGTGGGCGCTCGGGCTGACGCTGTTGCTGGAAGGATTGCCGCTGGCAGCACTGCTCACGGCCGCACCCGATCTGTCCACCACCTTTGCCTCCGACAACCCGTTCGGCGATCTGGTGCTGGCACTCGCCGGCCCTACCTGGGCGAAGTGGGTCGCGGTCGCGGTCGCGCTCGCCGTCGTCAACGCGATCATCGCCTGGGTGCTCGCCTGCGCTCGCTTCTTCTACGGCACCGGCCGCGATCGCAGCTGGGGTCGGCCGCTCGACGGCTGGCTCACCGCCATGCACCCGCGGCTGGGCTCGCCCTGGGCGGCGACGCTGCTGCTCGGCGCGGCGGGCATGGGGCTGTGCTTCCTGCCCAAGGCGACACTGGAGGTATGGAGCGGCACCGGCCTGATCGCCATTTATGCCGGTGTCGCGGTGGCGGTGATGATCGGGCGGCGCAGCGGTGCCAGCGCGCACGCCCGCTATCGCATGCCGTTGTACCCGCTCGCCCCGCTGATAACGATTGCGTCGCTGGTGTACATCGCGTGGACTAACTGGCTGGATGTGGAGACCGGCCGCCCGGCGTTGGTCGCGACTGTGGTGCAGATCGCGGTGGCGGGCGGCTATTACTGGCTGGTTCTGCGCCGTCGCGGGGCATGGACCGTCCATGTGCCTGAAGGATCCACGTCACCCCGGCCTTGAGCCGGGGTCCCGCGCAGTCCGCGGCGAATGCCGTGACCATCAAAGGTCGGCAATTGGGGCGGGCATGGATGCCGGCTCAAGGCCGGCATGACGATGGGTTGATCACGCCGCCTCGAAGTTGCCCGCCTCGTTCAACACCCGCAACTTGCCATCGGCGATCGCGAACACCGCACCATGGATTGTCAGCGTGCCCGCCTCCACCCGCTCGCGCACGAACGGGAAGGTCAGCAGGTTGCCGATCGACGTCCGCACGCCCTCCTGCTCCAGTGCCTGTTGTCCCGCCTCGCCCGTGCCATGCTCGGCCACCACCCGCCCGCGCGCCTCGTCCAATAGCGCGATCCAGCCGGCGACGAAGGCGCCCTGACCGTATCCGGCATCGGCAAGGCTCCTCGTCAGCGCCGCGTTCACGCCGCCGCACATGCCATGCCCCAGCACGACGATTTCCTCCACGCCCAGCGCGGTGACCGCGAACTCAAGCGCGGCGGACACGCCGTGCCGCCCTCCGTCGGGCTCGTAGGGCGGCACCAGATTGGCAACGTTGCGCACGACGAACACCTCGCCGGGCCGGCTGCCGAAGATAGTCGCCGGATCGACGCGGCTGTCCGAACAGGCGATTACCATCACCTTGGGGGCCTGACCTGTCGCCAGGTCCTCCCATCTCGCCCGCTCGGACAGCCATTCATTGCCCCGAAAACGATAATAGCCGTCGATCAGGTCGGTAAAGAGCGTCATCTAATGCTCCGTTCGCGTTGTCTCGTGCGGCCGCAGTCGCTATCTGCGCAGCCATGACAGAGCCCATGCCGCTGGCCGTTCCGGCTCGTCAGCGCAAGCCCGACTGGATCCGCGTCAAGGCACCGACCTCGGTCGGCGTCGGCGAGACCCGCAAGTTGATGCGCCGTCTCGGCCTTGCGACGGTGTGCGAGGAGGCCGCCTGTCCGAACATCGGCGAGTGCTGGACCAAGAAGCACGCCACGGTGATGATCCTGGGCGACACCTGCACCCGCGCCTGTGCCTTCTGCAACGTCAAGACGGGCATGCCGCGCGCGGTCGATCCGCTCGAGCCCGAGCATGTCGCGGTCGCCGCCGCCGAGCTTGGCCTGCAGCACATCGTCGTCACCTCCGTCGACCGCGACGACCTTCCCGACGGTGGCGCGTCGCAGTTCGTCAAGGTGATCGAGGCGCTGCGCCGCAATACGCCCGCGACCACCATCGAGATCCTGACGCCGGACTTCCGCAACAAGGCGCAGGCAGCCGTCGAGTCGATCGTCGAGGCGCGGCCGGACGTATACAATCACAACCTCGAGACGGTGCCGAGGCTCTACCCCACCATTCGCCCTGGTGCCCGCTACTACGCCTCGCTGCGCCTGCTGGAGAGCGTCAAGCGCCACGATCCGTCAATCTTCACCAAGTCCGGCGTGATGACCGGGCTGGGCGAGGAGCGGCTGGAGGTGCACCAGGTCATGGACGACATGCGCTCCGCCGACATCGATTTCCTGACCATGGGCCAGTACCTCCAGCCGACGCCGCGCCACGCCAAAGTCGCGGAATTCGTCAGCCCCAAGGCGTTCGACGCCTATGCCGCCATCGCCCGCGCCAAGGGCTTCCTGCTCGTCGCCGCGTCGCCGCTGACCCGGTCCAGCTATCACGCCGGTGACGACTTCGCGAAGATGCGCGCGGCTCGCGAGGCGAAGCTTGCCGGTGCCCAAGTACCCAATGCCTAGCCACCATGAGACCCGCCATCTGCCCTATACGGCGGAACAGATGTTCGACCTCGTCGCCGACGTGAAGCGCTACCCGGAGTTCCTGCCCTGGGTCATCGCCATGCGCGTGCGGCATGATACGCCGACCGAAACACTCGCCGACATGATCGTCGGGTTCAAGGGCCTGCGGGAGAGTTTCACCAGCCGTGTCGACAAGAAGCGGGCTGAGCGCATCTGCGTCGACTATATCGACGGACCGCTGAAATACCTCCGCAACGAATGGCGGTTCCAGCCGGAAGGGCAGGGGTGCGCGGTCGATTTCACTGTCGACTTCCAGTTCAAGAACCGGGTCTTTGAGATGCTCGCGGGGCAGGTGTTCGGCACCGCGCTCCGCCGGATGATCGGTGCGTTCGAGACGCGCGCGACCGTGCTCTATGGAGCGGCGGAGACCGGCATCAGCAGTTCGAGCGCGCACAGCGCCGCCTGAAGCCGCACGCCGCCGCGGCCCGCATCGGCGAAGGTCTTGCGCTCGGCATGAACGTCCGACGGGTCCGATCCACGTTCGGCGCGCGCGAACACGACCGTGCCGACCGGCTTGCGCTCGCTACCGCCGCCCGGCCCCGCGACGCCCGTTATCGCTACTGCCACGTCGGCGTCGGTCTTCGCCAACACTCCTTGAGCCATGCTCCAGGCGGTGGCGATCGACACGGAGCCGAACGTTTCCAGCACATCCGCGCTGACCTTGAGCAAATCCTGCTTCGCGGCGTTCGAGTAGGTCACGAAGCCCGCTTCGAAGACGTCGGACGACCCGGGCAGCTCGGTCAAAGCCGCCGACACCAGTCCGCCCGTGCAGCTCTCCGCCACCGCGACGCGCCGCCCGGCGGCGCGATTTGCGTCCAACACGGCGCGCGCGGCTTCAACCAGTTCGGGGGGGAGCAGCGTGTCCACTACCGGCCAGACGCCGGGCATAGCGGCAACTGGGGCGTGGTGTCGCCCGGTCGGCGGTTTGCCTGACCGTGGCGCAGCGCGGTGACGATCACCCCGGCGACATTGCGCGGCGGCAGCGGCGCCAGCAGCCCCACCAGCCGATCGATCGTGCCGCAATCCTTGACCGCGATCCGCCCGACGATCTGCGGCGTCACCAGCGTCAGCAACAAGGGCCGCGCGAGTTCGGAGTCCAGCAGCGCACTGATTGACGGATCGGCGAGCTTCGCGATCGCCCCGCGCGCGGCGGGCCAGGCGAGGTCGGCTTCGGCCGTGTATCGTTGCAACACCGCGCCATTAGACTGCCGCAGCATGCTCCCTGCCGACAGCGCGGCCGCGCAGCGGACGCCGGTCTGGCGGAGTATGTCGGGCAGCGCGACGGTCGCCAGCGCCTCCGCCTCGGTCGTCGTCAGGCAAGGTTGCGCCGTGGGTTGCGCCAGGGCTGCCGCTAGCATCAGCAGCGTCTTCATTGGCCCCCCCCGGGCAGCCGCACGGTGGCCGAGGCCTGACACGCGATGCCCTCGCCCCGGCCGGTAAAGCCCAGCTGTTCGGTGGTGGTCGCCTTGATCGACACGCGGTCGACGTCGATCCGCAGCAGCTCGGCGATGCGCGCCTGCATGGCTGCGCGATGCGGCCCGATCTTAGGCGCCTCGCAGATCAGCGTCAGGTCGACAAAGGTGACCTGCCCGCCGCGCGTCGCGATCAGTTCGGCCGCATGGGTAAGAAAGCGGTGCGACGCCGCGCCTTTCCACTGCGCGTCGCTGGGCGGGAAATGCGTGCCGATGTCGCCCGCCGCGATCGTGCCGAGCAGCGCGTCGGTGAGCGCGTGCAGCGCCACATCGGCATCCGAATGACCCGTCAGCCCGCGATCATGCGGCACCTGCACACCACCCAGCCACAGCTCCTCGCCCACCGCCAGCCGGTGCACGTCGAAGCCGGTCGCGCTACGCCATTCCCACGGCATGCGCGCCTCCGCCATCGCGAAGTCCTCCGGGTGAGTCACCTTGTCCAGCATGGCGTCGCCCTGCACCAATGCCACCGCTTCGCCAAGTCGCCGCACCATTTGCGCATCGTCCGTTGCTTCCTGCGCTCCGTCCCACTCGGCATGAGCGCGGCGCAGGATGCCCGTGTGGAAAGCCTGCGGCGTCTGAACGCGCCATAACCCTTTCCGGCTCACCACTTCTCCCAGCGCTCGGTGCGCCCCGTGAGCAAGCGTGTCGGCGACCGGCAGAACTGGAGTCGCACCGGCTGCCAAGTCGAGCGCGCCGAGCACACGATCGATCACTGCCGGAGGCAGGAACGGTCGCGCCGCGTCGTGTACCAGCACGCGATCAGCGGAGATCGCAGCCAGTCCGTTGGCCACCGACTCCCGCCGGCTCGGCCCGCCCCTCACCACGCGCGCCGTGCCCGCGGCGGGGCGGGCCTGCCCCTCCTGACCCGCACCGATCACCACGACAAGATCGTCGATCAACGGGTGCGTCTCGAACGCTGCGACGCTGTGCGCCAGCATCGGCCGGCCGGCGATGGTCGCGAATTGTTTGGGCAGCGATCCACCCGCACGACTGCCCGAGCCGGCGGCGACGATGATGGCGGCGATCACCGGCGGTCCGCTAGCCGCATCGCCTTGTCAACGCCAGCCCCGGCGACTAGTTGCCTATTTTTCAGGCAGATCATGCGCACCCTCGCTCCCCTTCAGATCGGTCCGCCCGGGAGCAAGGGCGTCCGCATCGACAATCCCGTTATTCTCGCGCCGATGACCGGCGTCAGCGATCTGCCATTCCGAACGCTGGTTCGTCGTTACGGGTCGGGGCTGAACGTGACGGAGATGATCGCCAGTCAGGCGGCGATCCGCGAGACGCGCCAGTCGCTGCAGAAACTCGCCTGGGATCCAATCGAAGAGCCCGTGTCGATGCAGCTCGTCGGCTGTACGCCCTATGAAATGGGCGAGGCGGCGCGGCTGGCGGAAGATCGGGGTGCCGCCATCATCGACATCAACATGGGCTGTCCGGTGCGCAAGGTGACCAGCGGTGACGCCGGGTCCGCGTTGATGCGCGACCTGAAACTCGCCGCGCAAATCGTTGCCGGCGTTGTCAAAGCCGTTTCGGTCCCCGTCACGCTGAAGATGCGCATGGGCTGGTGCCACGACAGCCTCAACGCGCCCGAACTCGCCCGGATTGCGGAGGACCTGGGCGCGCGAATGATCACCGTACACGGCCGCACGCGCAACCAGATGTACAAGGGCACCGCCGACTGGCGATTCGTCCGCTCTGTCAAGGCAGCCGTATCGGTGCCCGTCATCGTCAACGGCGACATCTGTTCGGCGCAGCACGCCGATACGGCCTTGGAACAGTCCGGCGCCGACGGGGTCATGATCGGCCGTGGCAGCTATGGCCGGCCCTGGCTGCTAGGGCAGGTGATGCACTGGTTCCAGACCGACCGGCACCTGCCCGATCCGTCGTTGGGCGAACAATATCGCGCGATCAGTGGGCATTACGAGGCGATGCTGGAGCATTATGGCACCGTCACCGGCGTCAACATGGCGCGCAAGCATATCGGCTGGTACACCAAGGGGCTGCCCGGCTCCGCCGAGTTCCGCAATGCCGTCAACCAAGAACCCGACGCCAGGCGCGTGAAGGCGATGCTGGCGGAGTTCTACGCCCCCTATCGCGCGGCAGATGTGGAGCCCCAGCGGCTCGCGGCCGCGTGACGACTCGCCCCGGTCATGCCGAGTTGTTCGCCGCGCTCCCCATCGCCGCCGTCGCCATCGATCCCGAAGGCTGCATCGCTTACGCCAACGCGCTCGCCGAGGAGATGCTGGACATTTCGGAACGCCAGATGGTCGGTCAGCCGGTCGCCGCAGTTCTGCCGCCGCCGGTGCAACCAAGTGCGCGTGAAGGGCGTGGGTTCGCGGCTTATGATACGCTGATCGAGACCTCGCGGGGGCATACGCTACGGGTCGATTTCCATGAAGCGCAGCTGCCCGATAGACCCGGATGGCGGCTGATCACGCTGCATGGCGCGGAAGCGTCGCGACGTCTGGTGCATGCCGCCGATCGCGCCGCCGGCGGGCGCGCAGCAATCGGCGCGGCGGCGATGCTGGCGCACGAGATCAGGAACCCCTTGTCTGGAATCCGCGGCGCGGCCCAGTTGATCGGCGCCGACGGCCGAGGTGGCGAACTGCCGCAGCTGATCGTCACGGAAGTCGATCGCATCGCGGCGCTGATCGATCGGATGCAGGATTTCAGCGATACGCGCCCGCTGCCCGTTGTCGCCGCCAACATCTATCCCGTTCTCGACCACGCCCGGTCGGTCGCGCTCGCCGGATTCGCGCACGATGTCGCGATCGAGGAGCGGTTCGATCCGTCGCTGCCTGCCGCGCTGATCAACCGCGATGCCCTGACCCAGGTGCTCCTCAATCTGCTTCGTAATGCCCGCGAGGCGGTGCGCGGCGTCGCGCATCCGCGCCTGGTGCTGACCACGGCCTATCGGCAGGGGCTTGCGGTCAGCGCCGGAGCAGGTCGCCCGCGGCGACCGCTGCCGATCGAGATCTGCGTCGCCGACAACGGTCCCGGCGCGCCTGCCGACATCGTCGATCAGATCTTCGATCCGTTCGTGTCCGGTCGACCCGAAGGGCAGGGACTTGGCCTGGCGCTGGTCGACAAGCTGGTCCGCGACATGGGCGGCATCGTGCAATATGCGCGCGAAGGCGAGCCGGCGTTGACGATGCTCCGGCTCCTGCTGCCCAGGGCGACCCAGTGAGCCGCGTCCTCCTCATCGACGACGACGCCGCGATACGCACCGTGGTGTCGCAGGCCCTGCGCCGCGTCGGTCACGAGGTCACCGCCGTCGATTGCATCGCAGCGGCTGACCGCGCGCTCGCCATGCCGCCCGACGTGATGATCACGGATGTAGTGCTGCCGGACGGCGACGGGCTGGATCACCTTGCGAGGGTGTTCGAACAGCATCCCGCGCTGCCGGTTATCGTCCTTTCGGCGCGCAACACGCTGACCACGGCGGTGCGGGCGACGGAGGCGGGTGCCTACGAATACCTACCCAAGCCGTTCGATCTGGGCGCGCTGACGCAGGCGGTCGCCGGCGCGCTCGCGCGCGGTGGTGTCGTCGCCGATCGCGGGGCGGCGGACGAAGATGCCCCCCAGGGACATGCCGGCCCGCTGATCGGGCGCTCGCCCGCGATGCAGGACGTCTATCGGGTGATCGCCCGCGTCGTGTCCAACGACCTCACCGTTCTTGTGTCCGGCGAGTCGGGAACCGGCAAGGAGCTCGTCGCCCGCGCCATTCACGATCTTGGCCCCCGCCGCGCGCAACCCTTCGTCGCGATCAACATGGCTGCGATTCCGCGCGAGCTGATCGAGGCGGAATTGTTCGGGTACGAGCGCGGCGCGTTCACCGGCGCCACGCAGCGCACTGCCGGGCGATTCGAACAGGCGGCGGGCGGCACGCTGTTTCTCGACGAGATCGGCGACATGCCGATCGAGGCGCAGACGCGATTGCTGCGCGTGCTTCAGCAAGGGGAGTTCACGACGGTGGGCGGCGTGCGACCGGTCCGCGCGGACGTGCGGATTGTCGCGGCCACTAACCGCGATCTTGCGCAGCAGGTGGCGGGCGGGGCGTTCAGGGAGGATCTGTTCTACCGGCTCAACGTGGTGCCCGTTCACCTGCCGGCGCTGCGCGAGCGTCGCCAGGACGTGCCTCTGCTCGCGCGTCACTTCCTGGAAGAAGCGGCTGCGCAGGGTCTTCCTCGCCGTCAGCTTTCCCCGGCGGCGGTCGATGCGCTGACCGCGCACGGCTGGCCCGGCAACGTGCGCGAGCTGGAAAATCTTATGCGCCGGCTCTCCGTTCTGTCGCGAGACGAGTTGATCGCTGTCGACGCAGTGCGCTTGATGCTTGGCGGCGCTCACCGCCAAGAGCTGCTCGACGCCGGCTCCGATCCCGGCATAGCTGATGCTGTCCACGCGCTGATCGAGCGCATCGCTGCGGACCGACCAAGCGCGCTCGAGGACGGGACGCTGTACGATCGCGTAATCCGCGAGGTCGAGCGCCCACTGATAGAGGCACTGCTCGCCCGTCACGGCGGCAACCAATTACGTGCGGCGCGAGCACTGGGGCTCAACCGCAATACGCTGCGGAAGCGTCTGGACTCGCTAGGCATCGCCGCGCGCGGTGACGAAGCTGGTTAACGAGGCGCGACTATGTGCTTTCCTTGCAACAGGTGAGGCTGTAGCAGGGCAGCAATGGTATCGACAATGGCAGCGGAGTTCGGGCCGGGGCAGGGGGCGGCTCCTTCCGCCCTGACGCCGGTCCTGCGGGCGCTGGCCGTGGTCGTCATCGTCGCAATCACCACCGTCACCTATGTCGTGCTCGCGCGGCAGGGGAGTGCTGCGCAACCGTATAACCCGCTGTTCATCGCGCTGTTGCTGGTCGGAAACCTGATCGCCGGCTCCGCCTTGCTGGTCCTGGTGGGGCGAAGCCTCGCGCGCCGGCGCGCTGCTCGCTCACCGCTCGGCGGCAACGGTCAGCTCCATGTCCGTCTCGTCGCGCTGTTCTCGATCGCGGCCGCCGTCCCGCTGGCGTTGGTGACGATCACGGCCTCCTTGCTGTTTCAATATGGCAGCCAGTTCTGGTCGTCCGACACCGCGCAGGCGATGCTCGGCAACACACGTGACCTGGTGCAGCTCAATTACCAGCGAGAGGTCAGCATCACCACCGCCGAGCTGAAGGCGATGACCGGCGACCTGTCCGATACCCTACGATCGGTTCCGATCGAGGCCGACCTCTTCCGCGGCTATCTGGGCGAGCAAGCATATCGCCGGGAACTGTCCGAGGCGATGATCTTGCGCGCCGGCGACAAGGACCCGCTCGCGATCGTCAATCCTTATAAGCGACCGCTGATCAACGTAGTCACCGCTCAGATGATGCGATCGCTCGATCGCGGCGCACCGTCCGTGCTCATCGAGGAGCGCGACCGAATCGGCGTGCTGGTGAAGCTCGATTATGGCCGGCGCACCTATCTTTATGGTTCGCGGCTGTTCGATCAGGATCTGGCGACGCAGATGCGGCGTAGCGACGCGATAACGGCTGATTACCGCGCGCTCCAGTCGCGCTCGCGATCATTGCAGCTGCGCTTCAACGCGGCACTGCTTGGCATGTCGCTGTTGATTGTCGGCCTCGCGGTGTGGATCGCGTTGCAGGTGGCCGATCGGCTCGCGCGGCCGGTCAGCGACCTGGTGGGCGCTGCCAGGCGGGTGGCCGAGGGCGATTTGGCAGCCCGTGTTCCCGAGACGAAGGAACGAGATGAGGTCGGTACGCTCAGCCGCGCCTTCAACACCATGACGGGCCGTATCCAGCAGCAGAACGCCGCACTGGAAAGCCGCCGCGCCCTGATCGAGGCGGTGATGGCGGGGGTTTCGGCCGGCGTCGTGGCGACCGACGCGGAGCGCAAGGTGACGATCGCCAACAACTCCGCAGCGCGCCTGCTCGGCGCCGATGCGATCGTCGGGCGGGCGCTAAGCCAAGTGTGTCCCGAGCTCGACCTGCTCGTGCGCGACGGTCAACGCGAGGCCATCGTGCAGGTGGGCGGGCATGACGAGCCGCGCACCTTGGCTGTACGCATCGCCCGCGCGGAGGCGAGCACGATCCTGACCTTCGACGATATCACCCAGCAGCAACTCGATCAGCGCCGCGCCGCCTGGGCCGACGTCGCGCGTCGGATCGCGCATGAGATCAAGAACCCGCTCACGCCCATCCAGCTCGCCGCCGAACGGCTGCAACGCCGCTACGGGGGCAAGATCGACCCGGCCGACGGCACCTTTCGCCAGCTGACCGACACGATCGTCCGTCAGGTCGGCGATCTCCGCCGCATGGTGGATGAGTTCTCCTCCTTTGCACGCATGCCCAAACCGGTGTTCCGCGAGGAGTCGCTGGCCGACATCGCGCGACAGACGCTGTTCCTGCATGAAGTGGCTTACCCAACGATCACCTTTGCGTTGGTCAGCGATGATCCCGGTCCGCAACTGGTCTGCGACCGCCGTCAGATCGGGCAGGCCTTG
The DNA here is from genome assembly GCF_028292945.1 of Sphingomonas bacterium. GTDB lineage: Bacteria > Pseudomonadota > Alphaproteobacteria > Sphingomonadales > Sphingomonadaceae > Sphingomonas. The sequence goes on from NZ_JAQGLJ010000084.1 coordinate 11,304, forward strand.
ACCAATCTGGTCAAGAATGCGGTCGAAGCGATCGAGGGAGCAGGGGCCGTGACGCTGACACTGACCGAGGCGCGGGGCAAAGTGTGCATCGAGGTTTCGGACACCGGCACGGGCCTGCCAGAGGACCGCGAACGAATTCTAGAACCCTATGTCACGAACCGCGTGAAGGGCACCGGCCTAGGGCTTGCAATCGTCAAGAAGATCATCGAGGAACATGCTGGAACCATGACACTTTCCGACCGCCACGGCGGAGGCAGTACGATCACCCTGACCTTCGACGCCGCTGCCCTGCTCGCGCTCGAGCACGTGGTGCCCACGGAAGCGTCGGGCGAGGAGCAACTCGCTCAGCTCATGCCGATGCGAACCTGATGCCATTGGATATCCTTGTCGTCGACGATGAGCAGGACATCCGCGAGCTGGTCGCGGGCGTGCTCGAAGACGAGGGCTATGACACGCGCTCCGCCGCGCATAGTGATGGCGCACTGGAGGCGATCGCGACGCGGCGCCCGTCGCTCGTCCTGCTCGATGTGTGGCTACACGGGTCCCGACTGGGCGGTTTGGAGCTGCTGGACGAGATCAAGCGACGCGATCCATCGCTGCCCGTGCTCGTCATCTCCGGGCACGGCAACATCGACACGGCAGTAGCCGCGATCCGCCGCGGGGCGGCCGACTTCATTGAAAAGCCCTTCGAGGCCGAGCGCCTGCTGCTGATGGTCGCGCGCGCGACCGAGACCGAGCGGCTGCGGCGCGAGGTGGCGTCGCTGCGCGCAACGGCCGGACGCGACGCCGATCTGACCGGTAGCTCAACGGCCATCAACGCCGTGCGAGCGACGTTGAAACGGGTCGCCGGCACCGGCAGCCGCGTGCTGATCATGGGGCCGGCCGGCGTCGGCAAGGAGGTCGCGGCGCGCCTGCTGCACGGCTGGAGCAACCGCGCACAGGCACCGTTCATCATCGTCTCGGCGGCGCGCATGACGCCCGAACGCGTCGAGCAGGAATTGTTCGGCGTCGAAGAAGGCAGCGATCTGGTGCAGCCCGGCCTGCTCGAACAGGCCCATGGCGGGACTCTGTTCTTGGACGAGATCGCGGACATGCCCGTCGCCACCCAGGCACGGATCCTGCGCGTGCTCACCGATCAGAGCTTCAGCCGGGTTGGCGGCACCCGCGTGGTCAAGGTCGATGTTCGCGTTGTCTCGGCGACGGGTCGGGACTTGACCCAGGAAATTGCCGAGGGTCGCTTTCGTGAGGACCTGTACTACCGTTTGAACGTCGTACCCGTCGTTCTTCCAGCGCTGTCGGAGCGTCGCGAGGACATCCCGCCCCTCGTTCAGCACTTCGTGGCGCATTTCGCGAACGATCGGCGGGTACCGACGCCGGAGATCGCCGACGATACGATGGTGGCGTTGCAGTCGCACGACTGGCCCGGCAATGTCCGACAGCTGCGTAACGTGATCGAGCGCACGATCATCCTTGCGCCGGGGGATCGCATCGGGCGGATTGATCTGGACCTATTGCCGGCGGAGGTGCTGGGCACCGACGGCGGTGGCGCGGGAGCAGGCGCGATGATGGGGGCGCCGTTGCGCGAAGCGCGCGAGACGTTCGAACGGGAATATCTGCGGGTTCAGATCCGGCGTTTCTCCGGCAACATCTCGCGCACTGCGAGCTTCATCGGCATGGAGCGGTCGGCGCTTCATCGTAAGCTGAAACTGCTTGGGATCACCGAACCGCGCGACGAGTGATGGACGTTCGTGCGCAGGCCCGATACGATCCGTCACCCCTCTTCCAGGGAGGGGTGGATCCGACGCCGGGAACCGGCGCATCGCGGGACACGATCCCGCCAAGAACGAAGGATACCGTGATGGCCGACCGGCAAGGCTCGCTACAGGACCTGTTCCTCAATGGTGTTCGAAAGAACAAAACACCAGTCACGATGTTTCTGGTCAAAGGTGTAAAACTGCAGGGCATCGTCACGTGGTTCGACAACTTCTCGGTTCTTCTCCGCCGCGATGGCCAGTCGCAGCTTATCTACAAGCATGCGATCTCAACGATCATGCCGGCAGGGCCGATCGACGTTGCCACCATTGTCGAGGGAACGGGGGAGGGGACGCGAAAGCCGCTGCTGCAGGATGTGTTCCTCAACGCTGTTCGACGCTCCGACGAGAGCGTGACGATGTTTCTGATCAACGGTGTCATGCTGCAAGGCTACGTCGCCGGTTTCGACCTGTTCTGCATGCTGCTGACGCGCGAAGGCATGGCCCAGCTCGTCTACAAGCACGCGGTGTCCACCGTGCAACCGGCTCGACCGCTCAACCTCGCCGAAGAGACACCCGACGAGGATGACGAATGAGCGCTGGCTTTGATCGTGATCGCGGCGAGTTCGCGCGCGGTGCCCGGGCGCTAATCGTCCTGCCCGAACGTGGCGACGCTCACCGCGATACCGAGGCCCGCCTGGCGGAGACCGCCGGCCTGGCGGCGGCGATCGGGTTGATTGTCGCTGACAAGGTCTCGTTGCGTGTGCGCCAGCCGCGCCCACAAACGCTGATCGGCAGCGGACAGGCGGCCGAGCTGGCGGTGCGCTGCCGGCAGGAAGACGCGCAGCTGGTAGTCTTCGATGCGAGCCTCACACCGGTTCAACAGCGCAATCTAGAGACCGCGCTGGAGGCCAAGGTGATCGACCGCACCGGCCTCATCCTGGAGATATTCGGCGAGCGCGCGGCAACGGCCGAGGGCCGCCTGCAGGTGGAACTGGCGCATCTCGACTATCAGGCCGGGCGCTTGGTGCGGAGCTGGACGCATCTGGAACGCCAGCGGGGCGGCTTTGGCTTTCTGGGCGGCCCGGGCGAGACGCAGATCGAGGCGGATCGCCGCCTTATCCGCGACCGGATGGCGCGGCTCCGGCGCGAGCTCAACCAGGTCAGCCGGACGCGAGGACTGCACCGCGAGCGGCGTCAGCGCGCGCCATGGCCGATCATCGCGCTGGTCGGTTACACGAACGCCGGAAAGAGCACGCTGTTCAACCGTCTCACCGGCGCCGACGTCATGGCGGAGGACCTGCTCTTCGCGACGCTCGACCCGACGTTGCGGCAAATCTCGCTGCCGGGGCTGGACAAGGCGATCCTGTCGGACACCGTCGGCTTCGTTTCCGATCTGCCGACGCAATTGGTCGCTGCGTTCAAGGCGACGCTGGAAGAGGTGGTCGCGGCCGATCTGCTCATCCATGTTCGCGACATCGCGCATCCCGACACCGAGGCGCAGCGCGCCGATGTGGAGGCGGTGCTTGGCGATATCGGAGTTGCACCGGATACGCCGAGGCTGGAGGTCTGGAACAAGCTCGATCTGCTGGACGCCGACCGGCGTGAGGCATTGCTCGGCGACGCTGCCCGGCGCGGCGATGTGGTCGCTATTTCAGCGCTTGACGGGGAGGGGATCGACCCCCTGATCCAGCGCCTCGGGTCCGACCTCACGACTGGGCATCGGCGCTACAGCATCGATCTGGATCCCGCCGATGGGGCAGGTGCGGCCTGGTTGCACGCGCATGGCGAGGTACTCGAGGAGACTGATGTTCAAAATGGAGCGTACGAGGTCCGGCTTTCGCCTGCCGATTACGATCGGTTTACCCGTCGCGACGTTTGACGGCTTGCCAGAGTGCCTCCTTGTCGGCGAGCGACAGGGCATGGAAGTCAGCGCCGGCACGCGCCTCCATGGCGCGGAAGCGACGTTCGAATTTTCCAGTCGCCGAGCGTAGCGCGGCTTCAGCGTCGACACCCAGGTGGCGTGCCCAGTTGACGACGGAGAAGAGCAGGTCGCCGATCTCCTCAGCCTGTTCTGCAGGAGATGAGGCCGTCGCCACCTCGGCAAGCTCTTCCTCGATCTTGGCGCGCGGTCCCGTGGCGTCGGGCCAGTCGAAGCCGACGCGCGCGGCACGGCGCTGTAGCTTTTCGGCACGCGTCAACGCAGGCAGGCCCAAGGCTACACCATCGAGCGCGCCCGCAGCCCCCTTGGCGCGACGCTCGTCGGCCTTGCTGCGCTCCCAATCCAGCGCGTTGCCCCGAGAAGCTTCCGGACCGAAGATATGCGGGTGGCGGCGTTCCATCTTGTCGCTGATTGCGTCGGCAACGTCGGCCAGCGTGAACGCACGGGCTTCCTCCGCGATACGGCTATGGAAGACGACTTGCAGGAGGAGGTCGCCGAGCTCGTCCTTGATTTCGGCGGCATCGTCGCGGGCGATCGCGTCCGCAACCTCATAGGCTTCCTCGATCGTGTACGGCGCGATCGAGGCCCAGGTCTGGGCGCGGTCCCATTCGCAGCCGTGGACGGGATCGCGGAGGCGGGCCATGATGGCGACAAGACGCTCGATGTTGGCGAATGTGCCGCGTATTACGGTCAACACGCCAGACCGATAATATACATTATGTAAAGTCCTGCGGGTGATGTGGGGTGAGGATGAGAGTGCGGCCCTCCACTCGCCAGGATTTCAGGCGCGACAGGAAGTTCATGCCGAGCACATTGGTTTCGCCGAATGCCGGCGACACGACAACTGACAGTTCGCGCGCGACGATGTTGCCGAGCCGCAACTCCGCGACTGTGGCGCTCCGGGCCGAGACTTGGCCGTTTGCCGTCTGGATCAGGAGCGGAAACATGGGCTTCTCAACCGTCAGTCCGGCCGCCGTTGCGGTCTGCGCGGACAAGGCCGTCACCGTCGCCCCGCTGTCGATCAGCAGCCGCTTCGACAGGCCCCCGATCGTCGCGTTCGCCCAAAAATGGCCGTCCGGACTCATGCGGATGCGCACCTCCTTGCCGACGACCTTCTGGTCCGAGATGTTGAGCGCGCTCGCGACGCGCGCGAGATAGGGATCGAACCGCTCACGCTGTGTGAAGACGTAGGTGGCAATGCCGAACAGCGCCGCCCAAGTCGCCAGCATCGACACCACGCGCAGGAAAGGCACCCGTCGCGCTATCAACGCCGACACGGGCAGAATCAATAACAAGGCGTAAATCAGCGCATTAGGGCCGAGATCTTCCATCACAGATCGAACTCCAGCCCGTCGTAGCCGGGCTCCACCCCGACGGGCAGGCGCGCCGCCTCGGTACGGTAGTCCATCGAATGGTCCATATGAACGAGCGCTGTCCTGACCGGCGCCAGCTCCTCCACCCAGGCCAGTACCGCCTTGACCGTAGGATGCGACGGATGCGGCGCGTGACGCAACGCATCGACGATCCACACGCCGAGATCGCTGTACAGGGCACGCATCGGCGCGGTCAGCTCATGGAAATCGGTGGCGTAGCCGACCGACTTGCCGCCGCCCTCGAACCGCAGTCCGGCCGACGTGATGCCGCCATGGGGCTGGTCGACGGCGCGGATGGTCAAGCCGCCGATGGTGAGCGCATCCAGGAGCGCTTCCCCGGCGATGGTCGCCGGGTAGTCGCCGTTGCCCGCGAACACATATGCGAAACGGCGCTGCAGCACGTCCAGCGTATGCGCGCGCGCCAAGCCGCGTACGGGGCGGCCCATCGCATGATAGAGCTGCCGCACATCGTCGATACCATGACAATGGTCGGCATGATCGTGCGTCCAGATGATCGCATCGACGCTTGCCACGTCGGCGGCGAGAAGCTGTTCGCGCAGGTCCGGGCTGGTGTCGACCAGCACGCGGACGCCGTCATGTTCCACCAGCAACGATGAGCGCGTGCGTCGATTGCGGGGCTCGGCAGGGTCGCAGGCACCCCAGTTGTTGCCCAGCCGCGGCACGCCCGACGAGGTGCCCGAACCCAGAATGCGAACCTTCACGCAGGTCCGGTCTTCGCAAACAGAGTACGAAAGTTGCGGTAAGTCGCTGCCATCAGGTCATTCACCGCCTCCCCGCGCAGGTTCGACAGAAACGCTGCGGTATCGGCGACAAAGGCGGGTTCGCCGGTGCGGCCGCGGTGCGGGACGGGCGCAAGGAACGGTGCGTCGGTCTCGATCAGCAGTCGATCGAGCGGCAGGCGTGCCGCCGTTTCCTGAATGTCTCGCGCGCTCTTGAAGGTCACGATCCCGGATATGGAAATGTAGAAGCCCAGCGCCAGCGCCTTGTCGGCGAACGCGCGGGTGCCGGTGAAACAATGGATCACGCCGGGAAAGGACCCCTGCCCCAGCTCTTCCTTCAGGATGCCGAACGTGTCGTCCTCGGCGTCGCGGCTATGAACGACGATCGGCAGTCCGGTCTCGCGACAGGCGGCGAGGTGCGCCCGAAAGCTCGCCTGCTGGCGCCCGCGATCGCTATGATCGTAATGGTAGTCGAGGCCGCTCTCCCCGATCCCGACCACCCTGGCATGACGCGTGCGCTCGATCAGCTTCGCGGTATCGATGTGCGGATGCTGGTCGGCCTCGTGGGGGTGGATGCCGACCGTCGCCCAGACGTCCGCTTCGCGCTCGGCGGTCGCCAGCACCGCGTCCCACTCGCTTTCGCGGGTCGCGATGTTGAGCATGGCGGTGACGCCACGCGCGCGCGCGCGCGACAGGACGGCTTGCTGCTCTTCCGCGATCCCCTTGTAGTTCAGGTGGCAGTGACTGTCGGCGAGCATCAGGCCGGAAGCTCGAGGCGCGGAAAAACGGGACTGGGTGGCGCGATGCGGAAGCCGCTGTCGGCGGTACGTGCGTACCAACCATCGTCGTCGACGGCCGCATGGTCGCGTTCGGCCGCGCCGATCTGATCGAGCATTTTCCCTGCTCCTTCAGGAATGACGGGCAGGATGACGATCGCGAGCATCCTGATCGCGCGAACGAGCGTGCCGAGCACCGCGTGCATCCGTTCGGGGTCCGTCTTGCGCAGCGCCCAGGGTGCGGCGGCATCGATATAGGCGTTGCACGCGAACACGCCGCGCATCCACGCCTCCAGCCCCTGGCTGAGCATCAGGCCATCGAACGCCGTGCGCAATGCGGCGCAGGCGACCACCACCTCCTCGATCAGCTCGCCATCGGCGTCTTCCGGCCTCCCCGCGTCGGGAAGAACGCCGTCCAAATTCTTGGCAATGAATGACAAGGTGCGTTGCGCGAGGTTGCCGAAACTGTTCGCCAGCTCCGCATTGACGCGTTGAACGATGGCCTCGGGCGAATAGGTGCCGTCCTGTCCGAAGCTCACCTCGCGCAGGAAGAAATAGCGCAAGGCGTCGACGCCGAACGCGTCGGCGAGCGCCGCCGGATCGACGACGTTGCCGAGCGACTTCGACATCTTCTCACCGCGACTGAGCAGGAAGCCATGACCGAACACGGATTTCGGCAGCGGCAGCTTAGCGGACAACAGGAATGCCGGCCAGTAAACCGCGTGAAAACGGACAATATCCTTGCCGATCAGGTGGATGTCGGCGGGCCAGAAGCGGCCACCCTGCGGCGCGTCGGGATAGCCCGCGCCGGTCAGATAATTGGTCAGCGCGTCGACCCAGACGTACATGACATGACCCGGACTGCCGGGGACGGGCACGCCCCAGTCGAAGCTGGTTCGCGACACGCTGAGGTCCGACAGCCCGCCCTCGACGAAGCGCATCACCTCGTTGCGGCGACTGTCCGGGCGTATGAAGTCGGGATTGGCCGCATAGAGATCGAGCAGCGGCTGCTGGTATTTGGAAAGCCGGAAGAACCACGTCTCCTCGGCAGTCCATTCGACCTGCGTGCCCTGTGGCGAGCGGCGGTCATCGCCCTCCCCCGTCAGCTCGGACTCGTCGTAGAAGGCCTCGTCGCGAACCGAGTACCAGCCCTCGTACCGGTCGAGGTAGAGGTCGCCCGAATCCGCCATCGCCTGCCACAGCGCCTGGCTTGCCGCGTAATGGTCGTCGTCGAGCGTGCGGATAAAACGATCATAGGAGATGTTAAGCCGGTCGGCGATGTCACGGAAATAGCCTGACATTTCGTCAGCAAACTCGCGGGTCGGGATGCCGCGTTCGCGGGCAGCTTGCGCCATTTTAAGCCCGTGCTCGTCGGTGCCGGTCTGAAACAGCACGTCGCGTCCAGCCTGGCGCTGGAACCGCGCGATCGCGTCGGCGGCGACCATCTCATAGGCATGGCCGATATGCGGGCGGCCGTTGGGGTAGTGGATCGCAGTCGTTATGTAGAAGGGGTCGGCCATGTGGGGCGCGGTAGCAGAGGGTGGCGCGGGGGTGAACCTCCAACCCCTCTCCCGCACGCGGGAGAGG
>NZ_JAQGLJ010000053.1 GCF_028292945.1 Sphingomonas bacterium
ACGGCGACGCGCCGCTTGGGCTCCGCACCCTCCTCGACCTCCTCGACCACGCCCGCGAGCAGCTTCTGCTCCTGGATCGGGATGCCGAGCTTCTCGTAGACGCGCAGGATCTCAGGGTCGACCTCGTCCAGCGAGCCCAGCTTCGGCTTCGCCTTGGGCTCCGCGTAATAATAGGCGTTCTGATAGTCGATCGGCGGGATGTTGAGCTTCGACCAGTCGGGATGTTCCATCGTCTGCCACAAGGCGAACGCCTTCAGCCGCCAGTCGAGCATCCACTGCGGCTCGTTCTTCTTGGCCGAGATGTAGCGAACGGTGTCCTCGGACAGCCCCTTGGGCGCGAACTCCTGCTCGATGTCGGAGGAGAAGCCCCACTCGTACTTCTTGTCGATGGCCGCATAGGCCTGGGCGTTCTTCATGCGAAAACCTTTGCGCGCGGCACGGGAGCCGCGGAGAGTTGAGCGAGGCTGACGCCCGCCAGCGCGCTGCGGATCGCCTCGTTGACGACGCCCCAGTGCGGTTTGACGAGGCAGTGATGATCGAGCGCGCAGTTGTCGCGCTCGTGATCGACGCAGGTGGTGAGCGCGATCGGCCCCTCCACCGCCTCGACGATGTCGGCAAGGCTGATCGCCGCCGCCGGCCGCGACAGGCGAAAGCCGCCGCCGGTCCCGCGCGCGCTCTCCACGAGCCCCGCCGCCGCGAGCCGCCCGACCAGCTTCTGCGCGGTCGGCAGCGGCACGCCGGTGGCGGTCGCGAGCGTCGTCGCGTTCAGCCGCTCTTGCCCACAATGGCGCGCAGCGGCGGCCATCATCACGACGGCATAGTCGGCAAGGCTGGAAAGGCGCATCTGCGAACGGTTCTCAAATCGGAGCATTCCGCTCCGATTGGCAAATGGGCGCGGGCGGCCGCCGCGTCAACCGGCGCTCACGTCTCGCTGACGATCGGATGCACCTGGCCCACCAACGCCCGGCGTTGCGCGATCGTGATCCGGGCCAGCGCGCCGGGTGCATCGCGCAGGCGGCGGGGGGTCAGGCCGGTGAACTGCTTCACCTCGCGGATCATGTGGCTCTGGTCATAGAAGCCGTCCGCCCCGCCAGTCTCTCCCGACGCCATCATCACCGCCGCCCGCAGCGCGCGATATTTGCGCGCGAGCAGCTTGGGTGGTGCGCCGTAAAGCGCGTTGCACCGCCGCTCCACCTGTCGGCGCGACAGGCGGGTCGCGTCCAACAGCGCGTCAAGCGCAGGCGAGGGAGAGCCCGACAGCCACGCATCGACGGCGGTGCAGAAAGTCAGCGCCCCCTCGTGCCCGCCCCTCAGCCGCCGCCGCAGCAGCGGCTCCGCGACTGCCGCCATCGCCGCCACATCCCCCGCTTCGCGCAACGCCAGCACCGCCGCCGTTCCCTCGGCGCCCAGCAACGCGGTCGCGTCGACAACGCGATTGCGCGTCGCCGACGCATCGCCCCCGACCAATGCCCACCAGCCTGTCGGAGGAATGCCCATGCCGAAGACCGTCAATGGCCCTTCGGCGCGGGCGCGCACGGGCCCGGTGGTTGGCCCGATCAGATGGGCAGCCGGCGCATCCTGACGAGACCCGTCGGGAAGATGATAGGCGCCCGCACCCGGCGACAATCGGAACCGCAGCTGCGCCTGCTGCGCGCGTTCGACGTCGTCATGGACAGCGGCTGGAGCATGGAAACGGTAGAACAACGTCAGGAACGCCCGCAGGTCCGGTGACGGCAGCACATAGTCCAATTCGACGTCGACCATCGCGACTCGCCCCCCGGCACAGGCACTGTATCGGTTCGACGTCGAAACAAAAAGCGGCCCGGCAGCCTAAGCCGCCGGGCCGTGAGGTAGGGCGGCTAGGGGCCGCCCTTGGGTCGCGAACAACAAGTGGCAGGTCGTGACGCGTGCGTATTGGATGAAAGCGCCTTGTACGTTTTGACGCCCGCCCCCTTCGATGCGAGGAGGCGGCCATGCTTACGCGCGCACTCCAGGCGATTGACCCTGAAAGGGCGCACGGGTTGGCGTTGATTGCGCTGTCCGGCTGGTCAAGCCTGGGAACGCCGCTCAGTTCGGCGGCGGACCGGTTTCCAAGGCTCGCCACCACCGTCGCGGGACTGCGCTTCGCCAATCCCCTTGGCGTGGCGGCGGGCCTCGACAAGGACGCACGCGCCGTCGCCGGCCTGTTCGGACTGGGCGTCGGTGCGGTCGAGGTCGGCACGCTGACGCCGCTGCCTCAGCCGGGGAACCAAAAGCCACGGCTGTTTCGGCTGGCGGAGGATCGCGCGGTGATCAACCGCATGGGGTTCAACAATGGCGGCCTCGACGCCGCGCTCGATCGATTGCCGACGCAGCGCAAGGGTGTCCTCGGCATCAACGTCGGCGCGAACAAGGACGCCACCGACCGCATCGCCGACTATGTCCACGGCGTCACCGCCGCCGCGCGGCGCGCGGATTACGTGACGATCAACATCAGCTCACCCAACACGCCTGGGCTGCGCGATCTGCAGCATGGCGCGGCCTTGCGCGACCTGCTCGCCGCCTGCGTCGCCGCACGCGGCGCGACGCCCCTGTTCCTGAAGGTCGCACCCGACCTGGAGCCGACCCAGATTGACGAGATCGCCACCGCCACGATCGACGCGGGGCTCGACGCACTGATCATCGGCAACACCACCGTGTCGCGGCCACCGCTGGGGTCGATGCATGCCCGTGAAGCGGGCGGCCTGTCCGGTGCGCCGCTCGCGCCGCTGGCGAGCAGGACGTTGCGCGATTTGCGCCACGCAACCGGTGATCGCATCGTGCTGATCGCTGCCGGCGGCATCGGCTCCGCCGCGGAAGCCTATGCCCGCCTTCGAGCGGGTGCGAGCCTGGTGCAACTCTACACCGCGCTGGTGTATGGCGGCCCCGGCCTGCCGGCGCGCATCCTGCGCGATCTGGACGCCCTGCTCGCCCGCGACGGCTTCGCCAATGTTGCGGATGCGGTGGGGGTCGATTGACGCCCCCGCCCGCATCGCCAGCGCCAGTTGAAGGGGGCGTCGCGCGCGCCTAGGGTCTTAGGTGATGAAGAAGCTGCTGTTCGCCGTCGCCCTCGCCCTGCCCGCCACGATCGCCGACGCGCGAAAGCAAGCGCCGGCCCAAGGGGTGGTGAGCGCCGCCGACGAGCGCGCCGCGGCCGCCGGTATCGAGATCCTGCGCGCGGGCGGCAGCGCCACCGATGCGGCGATCGCCACCATGCTGGCGCTGAACGTCGTCGAGCCGCAGAGTTCGGGCATCGGCGGCGGCAGTTTCTGGGTCTCGCATTCCGGCGGCAAGCTTTCCACGGTCGATGCACGCGAGACGGCTCCCGCCGCCGCCGACGGCCGCTGGTTCTTCGGTCCCGACGGCAAGCCGCTCAACCGTCGCGACGCGGTGCCCGGCGGGCGCAGCGTCGGCGTGCCCGGGGCGTTGCGCGGCATGGCGCTTGCGCACCGGCAGGGTGGGCGACTGCCGTGGGCGCGGCTGTTCCAACCCGCGATCCGACTGGCGCGCGACGGCTGGGTGGCGACACCGCGCTTCGTCGGCGGCCTCAACAGCTATGGCCGGCATCTCACCACCGAGACGCGCGCGCTCTACACCGGACCGGGGGGACAGCCGCTCAAGGCGGGCGATCGTCTGCGCAATCCGGCTCAGGCGGCGCTGTTCCAGCGGCTGGCGCGACAGGGTGGGGACAGCTTCTATGTCGGCCCCCAGGCCGCCAAGCTGGTCCGCGCTGTCAACACCGCCGAGCGCAACCCGTCGCGCATGACGACCGGCGACCTCGCTACCTACGCCGCGAAGTCGCGGACGCCGGTATGCGTCACCTATCGCACGTACAAGGTCTGCGGCATGGGTCCGCCATCGTCGGGCGGGCTGACCGTCTTGATGATCCTCAAGCAGCTGGAGCGGTTCGACATGGCCGCGCTCGGCCGCGCCAACCCGACCAGCTGGCATCTGTTCGCCGAGTCCTCGCGCCTCGCCTATGCCGACCGCGACCTCTATATCGCCGATCCCGACTATGTGTCCGTGCCCGTCGCCGGGCTGCTCGATCCGACCTATCTCCGTCAGCGATCGGCGCTGATCTCGCCGGACAAGGCGATCGGCAGCTACGCGCCAGGCACCCCGCCCGGTGCGCAACCCCGCGTGCGAGTCGCGGCGGCGGAAACACCGGGCACTACCAGCCTCGCGGTGGCCGACGCGCGCGGCAATGTCGTCCACGTCACCACCACGGTTGAAGGTGTCTTTGGCTCTGGCCTGGCGGTGGACGGCACGATCCTGAACAACGAGCTGACCGACTTCGATCTGGCCCCCGAAAAGAACGGCGCGCTGGTCGCGAACCGGGTTGAGGGCGGCAAGCGGCCGCGCTCGTCGATGGCGCCGACCATCGTCTATAACCCGGACGGCAGCGTCCGACTGAGCATCGGCGCGGCGGGCGGGCCGACGATCATCGCTCAGATTGCCAAGGCGCTGGTCGGCGTGCTCGACTGGCGCATGTCGGCGCAGGACGCGATCGCCATGGGGCTGATCTTCGCGCCCGGCGAGAACGCGGTCGCGGAGCAGGGCACGGAGCTGGACGCGATGGTGCCGGGCTTGCGCGCGCGCGGGCACAAGATCGTCAGCGCGCCGCTCGGCCTCAAGGCCAATGCCGTCGAGCGCGTGGGTGGACGCTGGATCGGCGCGGCGGACCCGCGCAGCGAAGGCGTCTCGATCGATCTGGCGGGCCGCGTCACCACCCCCGCCCGTGCGGTACGACCGGATAACGCACCGCCGGAATGACAGAAAAAGGCGGGCAACGACCCGACCAAAGCGGAGAGAGAATGCCTCACCTCGAACATTTCCCCGATCTGGTCACGATGTTTTTCGCGCGCGCCGACGAACAGCGCGACAAGCCGTTCCTCTGGGCGAAAACGGACGGTGCTTGGACCTCGATCAGCTGGGCTGACGCCGCGCGTCAGGTCGCCAGCCTCGCCACCGCGCTGCGAGCCAAGGGGCTGAAGCCCGGCGACCGCGTCATGTTGGTCAGCGAGAACCGGCCGCAATGGTGCATCTCCGACCTCGCGATCATGGCCGCCGGCTGCGTGACGGTGCCGACCTACACCACCAACACCGAGCGCGATCACCAGCACATTCTGGAGAATAGCGGCTCGTGCGCGGTGATCGTCTCGACCGCGAAGCTCGCGAAGATATTGATGCCCGCGGTCCTGAAATCGAACCAGGGTCAGCTCGTCATCGGCATGGAAGAGATGCGCTTCCCCGCCACCGTCGAGCATCACGACTGGCACGCGCTGATCGCGCAGCATCCCGCGTTGCCCGCCGACATCGTGACGGACTTCGGTCGCGGCGATCTGGCCTGCATCATCTACACCTCGGGCACCGGCGGCGCGCCGCGCGGCGTGATGCAGCACCACGGCGCGATCCTGCACAACGTCGCGGGATGCGTCGCGGCGATCTCGGACGATCTTGGGATCGATCACCCGGAGACGTTCCTGTCGTTCCTGCCGCTCAGCCACGCCTATGAACATACCGGCGGCCAATATGTGCCGATCGGCCTGGGCGGGCAGATCTACTATTGCGAAGGGCTGGAGAAGCTCGCGAGCAACATGGAAGAAGTCCGCCCGACGCTGATGTTCGTGGTGCCGCGACTGCTGGAAGTGCTGCACCAGAGAATCGGCAAGGGGATCGCCAAGCAGGGCGGCCTGTCACAGCGCCTGCTCGACCAGGCGATGCGAATCGGCGAGCGCGACTACCAAGGCAGGCTGCGCTGGACCGATCGGCCGGCGAAACTGGTCGTGGACCGGCTGTTCAAACCCAAGATCCGCAAGCGGCTCGGCGGGCGACTGAAGGCGATGATCTCGGGCGGAGCGCCGTTGACGCCCGAGGTCGGCGTCTTCTTCCATTCGATGGGCCTGACGGTGCTGCAGGGCTATGGCCAGACCGAGGCCGGCCCGGTGATCTCGTGCAATCTGCCGTCGGCCGGCATCCGCATGGACACCGTCGGGCCCCCGCTGAGGGACACCGAGGTCCGCATCGCCGCGGATGGCGAGATCCTGGTGCGTGGCGAGCTGGTCATGCACGGCTATTGGCGCAACGACGCGGAGACCGCGCGCGTGCTCAAGGACGGTTGGTTGCACACCGGTGACATTGGCGAGATCGACGCAGGTGGCCGCATCAAGATCACCGACCGCAAGAAGGACCTGATCATCAACGACAAGGGCGACAACGTCGCTCCGCAAAAGGTCGAGGGCATGCTGACGCTGCAGCCCGAGATCGCGCAGGCGATGATCACCGGCGACCGCCGTCCCTACATGGTCGCGGTGCTGGTCCCCGACCCGGAGTGGGTGCAGCAATGGTGCGCCAAGGGCGGAACCACCTGCGACTTCGCCAAGCTCGCGGGAGACGCCCAGTTCCGCGCGGCGCTGGGTGCGGCGGTGGAGCGGGTCAACAAGGACCTGTCGCTCACCGAGCGCGTCCGCCGCTTCATTATCGCCGACGCCGCGTTCGCGATCGAAAACGAACAGCTGACGCCGAGCCTGAAGATCAGGCGGCACGTCATTCGAGCGGCGTATGGAGAGCGACTGGACGCGCTGTACAAGCACTAAGCGCTTCCCTCTCCCGCTTGCGGGAGAGGGAAGTCAGCGCGCCGCCGCTGGTTTCCTCGGCACCACCTCCAGCGTCCAGTCCTTTTCAGGGCGCAGGTATTTCGTCGCGACCGCCTGCAGCTGCTGGGGCGTGATCGAGACGAAGTCCGTCGCCAGGTTGCGCGTCGCCTCGACCCGCTTGGGGTCGAACGCGGCACCGCCCATCTGCTGGAGCCAGAACTGGTTCCCCGACGACGCGCGGACGATGTACTGACCCATCGGTCGCATGATCCGGCCCAGCTCGTCACCCGACAGCGGCGTCGCCACCAGATCGGCCGCGATCTCGCGCGCGAGCTGGAAGAAATACGCGGTCTTGTCGGGCGTCACCTGCCCGATCGCTATCAGCCGCCCGCCACCGGGGCTGCCGATCGGCCATTGGCTGCCCACCGACGGCGAATAGCTGGCGCCTGCCGTCTGGCGCAGCCGCTCGAACAGCCGGTCGCTGAACACCTGCGCCAGCACGTCCAGCCGGCGGCTGTCGGCGATGCCGTCGATGCCGCCGCCGGTCGGCCAGGCGATCACCGCCACCGCCTGATTCGCCGGCCCGGTATGCGTCAGCCGCTTGGGCGTGGCGTTATGCGCGGGAAAGCGGATCGGCGGGGCCACAGCCTTGGTCGCCGGGCGGGGTGGCAGGGCACCGAAGGTCGCCGCCACCGCTGCGATCGCTGCGTCCGCCTTGACGTCGCCGAACACCGACACTTCGATCGGCCCGCTTGCCAGCGCCGGCTCCCACAACTGCCGGAACGTCTGCGGCGTCAGGGCCTGTACCTGGGCGAGCGAGGGCGAGACCCAGCGCGGATCATTGTCGTGCAGCAATGCTTCCAGATCGCGGTTGAGCACGCCGGTGGGCGACGCATCCTGCCCGGCATTGGCGGCGATCTTGACCGTGCGCGCGCGCGCCACGGGCGCCGGGTCCCAGCCCGGCTTCGCGAGCTTCGCCGCCATCAGCCGCAGCTGATCGGACAGGTCGGCGGGCGAGGTCAGCGCGTTTAATGAAAAGGCATCCTCGTTAATGTCGAAGTCGAGTCCGATCACGCGACCGGCGGTCAGCTGATCGAGATCACCCTGGTCCAGCGTGCCCACGCCGCTCGATACCAAGGCAAGTTCACCCGCCCAGATCGGGCTCGGCCGTCGGGCGGGCAGCGCGTTGTAGCCACCACCGAACCGTGCGCGGACATAGACGCGGCCAGTCTCCGACGTGGTCGGAAAGATCAGCAGCCGCACGCCGTTGGCGAACGCGACCTGCTCCATCTCCAGCCCCGCCAATGCCTCGCGGCTGATCACCGTGCCCGGTGCGCCGAGCGCGGGCAGCGCGGCGAAGCTGACCGCGGCCTGCTGGCGCCGCGTCACCCCGGCGGTGGAGACGGGCGCGGTCAGCGCGGCGGCGAGCTTTACGTCCGCATCCTGCTCGACGGCGGGCGTGACCACGACCGCGCGCGTCGCGCTGCCCTGGAACAGCCGTTTCGTCGACGCGAGCAGCGTCGCCGGCGTGAACATGCCGGCCGCGCGTGCGTCGGTCAGCACCTTGTACGATGCCGCCGGCGTGGTCGTGACTTCGCGGATGTCGAGCGCCTCGACCAGATCGTCGGCGAGTTTCGCGCCTGCCGCCACCCGCGCGGTCGCCGCCTCGTTTTTCATGATCGTGTCGAAATCGGCATACTCGCGATCGACCTCGGCCTGGCTGGGCGGGCTCGCCTGCGCGTCGGCGATCACCGCGCGCACGTCCTTCAGCGCCGCTTCCCAGCTGGCTCCCACCGGCACTATCGTCACCTGCGTGATGTTCGCCGTGCGCGCCACGTCATCCAGACCGACACTGGCCTGGATGAAGCTGCCACCGGCGCGCGCACGCGTCTCCAGTCGCCGGCTGATGAGGCGGGTCGCGAGTACGTCGACAAGCCGCTTCTGGTTGAAGATCACCGTGTCGGCGTTGAATTTCCACGGCCGCACCACGCCCAGCTGAACCACGGAGGGCAGTCCCGGCTCAACCAGCGCGCCGGTCGCCGGCTTGCCCGCGTCCGGCTGGCCGAAATCGGGATCGGCCGGGTTGGCACCGACGCCATTCCACGAGCCAAAATTCTTCGCGATCAGCGGCCCGAAGGTGGCAGGGTCCATGTCGCCGGAGATCACCACCACGGTCCGCTCCGGCCGATACCAGCGGTCGTGGAACGCGCGCACGGACGCGGGGGTCGCGCCCTCCAGCGTCTTGATGCTGCCGATCGGCGAGCGCTCGGCGAGCGGCTGCCCGGCGAAGAAGACGCCGTTGCGCAGGTCGGAGAAACGCACCTGCGGCCCTGGCTGCTCGCGCTGTTCGGACAGGACCACCGGGCGCTCGGCGCTGATCGTCTTGTCGTCCAGCACGGGCGCCGCCATCATGCCCGACAGGATCTTCAGGCTCTGGTCCAGCCGCTCGCTCGTGGCCGACGGCAGATCGAGCTTGTAGGTGGTCGAGACCGGCCCGGTCGAGGCGTTGGTGTCGGAGCCGAAGGTTGCGCCGAAATTCTGCCACACCCGCTTGGCCTCGCCATCGGGCACGTCGCGCGACGCGCGGAACGACAGATGCTCCAGGAAATGCGCGAAGCCGCGCTCGCTATCGGTTTCGTGCAACGAGCCGGCGTCGATCCGCACTCGGATCGAGACCTGCCCCGGTGGCACGCCGTTCTTGCGCACGGCGTAACGCAGACCGTTGGGCAGCGTGCCGAACTGCCACGCCGGATCGGGCGGAATGTCGCTGCCCTCGTACAGCCACGCGCGCGTGTCGATGGTCGCTGCGGGGGGCGCTGCCGAAGTCGCCGACGCTCGCTGACCGGTCGCGGGCTGGCCGGTGACGAGCAGAAGGGGAAGGAAAAGCGAAGCGCCGAACGCGCGCGAAAGTAACGCCATCGCCGACCCTTAGCCGTCGCCGCGCCCGCCCGCCAGCGCTGTTCGCCGCGGCACATAAATGGCTGGTTTCGCCATGTTTCTGTCCCAGATCATACCTAATTGGCGAGCATGAAGACCGCAGCCGACCTGACGACCACCACCCGGTGGCAGCAGCCGGGGGACGGCCACACCCGTCACGTGCCCGATCTGCCGGTCATCTCCGGCGCGCCCCCACCGGGCACCCCGATGCGGGCGGAACGCGGTCGCCCGCTGATCATCCGCGTCGGCAAGCATCTCCGCGGGTTCTTTGACCAGCTGATCGCGTCTTCATCGCTCGTGTCGAACGATCCCGTGCTCGACATGCGCGACTTCGCCTGGACGCAAGGCCTGCGCGCCCACTGGCAGGCGATCCGCGACGAGGCGCTTGCGGTCGCCTTGCGTGGCGACGCTTCGCCGAGTCTTGCTACGATTTCGCCCGACCACCGCTCGATCGCCGAGGTCGACAAGTGGCGATCTTTCTTCCTTTGGGGCTACGGCTTCCGCATCGACGACAATGCCGACCGCTGCCCGACGACCGCAACGCTGGTCGAGCAGGTCCCCGGCCTCAACTCCGCCTTCTTCTCGATTTTGGCACCCGGCACGCACATCCCCGTGCATCGTGGCGTGACCAAGGGGCTGATCACCTGCCATCTGGGCCTGATCGTGCCGCGCGACGGCGATGTCCGCATGCGCGTCGCCGACCGGGTCGTGCGCTGGGCGGAGGGCGAGACGCTGGTGTTCGACGATACCTATGACCACGAGGTCTGGAACGACACCGCCGGCACCCGCGTCGTGTTGCTGGTCCAGTTCGAACGGCCGTTGCGCAATCCGGGCAAGTGGCTGGCGGGCAAGCTCCTCGCCGTCGTGCGGCGTTCCGCCTTCGTGCAGGAGGCCCGCGACAACATTTCGCAATGGAACCGGGCGGCGAAGCAGCGAGAGGTGTAGAGAGGCAGCAGCGAGCAGGGACCACCGTTTCAGCAGCTCCTCCCCGGCGTCCGCCGGGGAGGGCAGGAGTTCAACGCGGCACCTCATACCGCCTCAGGGCCTGCTGCCTGCGGTCTGCTGCCTTGCGCGAGCAACGCGCACCCGCCACATGCTCACTCATGCTGATCGAGACCGAAACCACGCCTAACCCGGCGACGCTGAAGTTCCTGCCGGGCCGCACCGTCATGGAAGCCGGCACGCGCGACTTCGCGACGCCCGAAGAGGCGGTCGCCAGCCCCCTCGCCGACGCGCTGTTCGGGCTGGGCGACGTAACGGGCGTGTTCTTCGGGCGGGACTTCGTCTCCGTCACCGCTGCTCCCGCCACCGACTGGCGCGACCTGAAGCCCGACGTGCTGCAGCTATTGCTTGAGCATTTCAGCGCCGACATGCCGTTGTTTCGACCATCCGCCGGCTTCAGCGTCCCCGCGCCCGATGCCGATTTCGCGGATGATCCCGCCGATGCCGATATCGTCGAACAGATCAAGGAGCTGATCGAAACCCGCGTCCGCCCCGCGGTCGCAAACGATGGTGGCGACATCGTCTATCGCGGCTTCGACAAGGGCAAGGTCTACCTGCGCATGCAGGGCGCCTGCGCCGGTTGCCCCTCCTCGTCGGCGACGCTGAAGCAGGGCATCGAGCAGCTGCTGAAGCACTATGTCCCCGAAGTGACAGAGGTGCGCGCTGTATGACCCAACCCCGCCTCGACGATGCCGCGCTCGACGCGATCTTCCGCACCGCGCGCAGCTATAATGGCTGGCTGGACCAGCCTGTGTCGGACGACGAGCTACGGACGCTGTGGGAGCTGATGAAGTGGGGGCCGACCTCCGCCAATCAGATGCCCGCGCGCATCGTCTGGGTGCGGACGCCCGAAGGCAAGGAGCGGCTCGCCGCCTGCTGTTCGGCGCAGAATGCACCAAAGGTGCTGGCCGCGCCGGTGACCGCGATCGTCGGCATGGACAACGACTTCCACGAACAGCTGCCGTGGCTGTTCCCCCACACCGATGCGCGCGCGTGGTTCACCGGCAATGCGGAGCTGCGCGCCGTGTCGGCGTTCCGCAATTCGACCCTGCAGGGCGCGTATCTGATCATCGCCGCCCGCGCGCTCGGGCTGGATGCCGGGCCGATGTCGGGGTTCGACAGCGGCGAGGTCGACAAGGCGTTCTTCGCCGACAGCCCTGCGGTCAAGACCAACTTTATCTGCACGTTGGGACATGGCGACCCGGCAAGCTTCCATGCCCGGCTTCCCCGCCCCGACTTCGACGTCTTCAACCGCCTTGCCTAGCGTCGTGATCCCCGCGAAAGCGGGGATTCATCGTGCGACAGGCGCCGGTGGAGAGATGTATCCCGCTTCCGCGGGAATGACGGAGTGGGTCGGTGTCAGCACAAAGCACCTTCGCGAACCGCACCCTCGTCATCGACACCGCCACCGCCAGCTGCTCGGTCGCGCTGATCGAGGCCGGCGCGGTGATGGCGCACGCGGCGGACAGCGTCGGTCGCGGCCATGCCGAGCGTCTCGTGCCGATGATCGCTGAGCTACCCGACGGTGGTCGCGCCGGCCACATACTGGTCGATGTCGGCCCCGGCAGCTTCACCGGCATCCGCGTCGGGATTGCCGCCGCGCGCGGGCTGGCGTTGGGGTGGGGCGCCAGCATTGGCGGCTACACGTCGCTTTCCCTGCTCGCCGCGCGTGCGCTGGCCGATGACGACGTTGGCCCGCTTGCGGCGGTGCTGGAGGGCGGGCATGGCGAGGTGTTCATGCAGATCTTCGCCTCGTCAATATCACCGCTCGGCCCGTTCGAATCGCTGCCGCCGGCGATCGCACGTGAGCGGTTGGGGGCAATGCGCGCGATCGGTGACGGGCTGCGCTGGCTCCATGCGGCGGACCCGCGCGCCGCACCGCCCGGTGCCCTGCCCCGTGCCGCCGATGCGGTCCTGCTACCCGCTGCGCTGACGCAGCTGCCGCCCAGCCCCCTCTACGGCCGCGCGCCCGACGCCAAGCCGCAACCGGCACGCTGATGGCAACGCGCACGCTCCTGCTCCGCGCCGGCAGCCCGCGCGACATCGACACGGTGGATGCGCTGATGGAACAGGCATTCGATCCGCGCTTTGGGGAGGGCTGGACCCGCGCACAGTGTCTGGGGGTGCTCGCCATGCCGGGCGTGCGCCTGCTGCTCGCCTGGCTTGACGACGAGCCCGCCGGCTTTGCTCTGGTGCGCACGGTGCTGGACGAAGTGGAGCTGCTCCTGCTCGCCACCGTACCCGCCCACCGGCGGCGCGGTGTCGCGGCCACGCTGCTCCGAGCGCTGGCTGGCGAGGCGCGCGCGGACGGGGCAACCCGCATGCACCTGGAAGTTCGCGCCGGCAACGACGCCGCACAGCTGTACCTGGCGCAAGGGTTCGCGAAGCTGGGCGAGCGCCGTGGCTATTATCGCGGTCGCACCGGCCAGCTGTTCGACGCCCACACCTATTCGCTCGCACTCTGAGCTTATTGCGATTCGATTGCGCTTTTCGCAATAAGCTTTTGCGCGTAGAGAAGGGAGATGGCGCGACCGATCGACCTCGAAACGCTGTGCAATCAAAAGGGGCTGCGGATCACCGATCAGCGGCGCATCATCGCGCGCGTGCTATCGGAAGCCGAGGACCACCCGGACGTCGAAAAGGTCTATGAGCGTGCCTCGGCGATCGACGCTGGCATCTCGATTGCCACCGTATATCGCACCGTGCGACTGTTCGAGGAGGCCGGTATCCTCGACCGCCATGATTTCGGCGACGGGCGTTCGCGCTACGAACCCGCCGACGCGGCGCACCACGATCACCTGATCGACGTCGAAACGGGCCGGGTCATCGAATTCGTCGACCCTGAGCTGGAACAGCTGCAAAAGGCGATTGCGGAGAAACTCGGCTTCCGCCTCGTCGATCACCGCATGGAGCTGTACGGCGTCAGCCTCAGTCGCAAGGAATAGGGCTATCGTCACCTCGGTCTTGAGCCGGGGTCCAACGTGCCGCAATGACTTCGGCGTGAGTATTCGCGGCACGCTGGATGCGGGGTTGAGCCCGGCATGACGAAGATTGCCGCACAGGTTCGCCTCACCCTTCGCCTCGCCGCCCTCCTTCTCACCCTCGGCACACTCCTCCCCCTCCACAGCCTGTGGCGGCTCGTCCGCGCGCCTTCTCCCTGGCCGCGCCTGTTCCTCAAGAGCTTCGGCCGCATCGCCGGCGCCCGCGCGCGGGTCACCGGGACGCCCCTGCGGCGCGACGTGGTGTTCCTCGCCAACCACCTGAGCTGGATCGACATTCCGGTGCTCGCCGGCGCTACCGGCACCAGCTTCGTCGCCAAGGCGGAGCTCAAGGACGTTGCCGCGGTCGGCTGGCTATGCGATCTCAACCACACGCTCTACGTCAGCCGCGGCGACCGGATGGGCATCGCCGAACAGGTTCGCCGGATCGCCGCCGCGATCGCGGACGGATGGGCGGTGACGATCTTTCCCGAGGGCACGACCGGCGACGGCAAGACGCTGCTGCCGTTCAAGCCCGCGCTGCTCGCGGTGCTGGAGCCGCCGCCGCCCGGCTTGATGGTGCAGCCCGTCCGGCTCGACTACGGTCCGGCCACGCCCGAACTTGCCTGGGTCGGCGACGAGTCCGGCCGATCGCACGGCACCCGCGTGTTTCGCCGACGGGGCACTTTCGCCGTCAACCTCCACTTCCTTGAGCCGTTCGACCCCACCGACTTCCCCGGCCGCAAGGCGATCGCGGCGGAAACGCGACGCCGGATCGAGTCGGTCTCCCCGTAAGACGCGGAAGTTGCTACGGGGACAGCCATGCCTCTCCCCAAGACCTTCCACGTAAAATCGTTCGGCTGCCAGATGAACGTCTACGTCGGCGAGCGCATGGCCGAGCTGATGACGGCAGACGGTCTGACTCTCGCCGACGCCGACACCGCCGATTTGGTCGTGCTCAACACCTGCCACATCCGCGAGAAGGCGACGGAGAAGGTCTATTCCGACATCGGCCGCCTGCGGAAGAACGCTGGCAAACAAGGGCGCGCTCCCATGATCGCGGTCGCGGGCTGCGTCGCGCAGGCCGAGGGACCGGAGATCGTCGCGCGCGCCAAGGTGGACGTGGTGGTCGGACCACAGGCCTATCACAACCTGCCGCAGCTGATCCGCGATGCCGCCGCCGGCACCCCTGCGCTCGACACCGACCTGCTCGCGCTCGCCAAGTTCGGACAGCTCCCGCGCCGCCGCCGGGTCGGACCGTCGGCATTCCTGACCGTTCAGGAAGGCTGCGACAAGTTCTGCACTTACTGCGTCGTGCCCTACACGCGAGGCGCCGAGGTCAGCCGCGGTTTCGACGCGATCGTTGACGAGGCGCGTGCGCTGGTCGACGCCGGCGCGTGCGAGATCACGCTGCTCGGCCAGAACGTCAACGCCTGGGCGGATGGAGAACGCGGGCTGCACGATCTGATCCGCGCGCTGGACCGAGTGCCCGGGCTGGCGCGACTTCGCTACACCACCAGCCACCCCAATGACCTGACGCAGGGGCTGATCGACGCACATCGCGACGTGGAGTCGCTGATGCCCTTCCTCCACCTTCCGGTGCAGGCAGGCAGCGATCGCGTGCTCAAGGCGATGAACCGAAGCCACACGCGCGACAGCTATCTGCGCCTTATCGACCGCATCCGCGCCGCCCGTTCGGACATCGCCCTGTCGGGCGACTTCATCGTCGGCTTTCCCGGCGAGACCGAGGCCGAGTTCGCCGAAACGCTGAGCCTGGTCGACGCGGTCGGCTATGCCCAGGCGTTCTCGTTCAAGTACAGCCCGCGACCCGGGACGCCGGCCGCGAGCCTGGCCGATCAGGTCGCGCCCGAGACGATGGACGACCGCCTCCAGCGCCTCCAGGCAGCGCTCAACCGCGACCAGCACGCCTTCAACGCCGCGACGGTCGGGCGCACCTGCGCCGTGTTGATCGAACGCCCTGGCAAGCTGCCTGGCCAGATGCTCGGCAAGTCGCCATGGCTGCAATCGGTCCACCTGCTGACGGGTGCGACGGTTGGCGATCTGGTGAAGGTCGAACTGGTGAGAGCCGATCCCAATTCGTTGAGCGGCGTCGAGCGGGTCGGACAGGCCGCCTGAGCGTTAAGGCTGCTCCGGCGTCATCGAGCGCCGACCGCACGAGAAGCTTCATCATGCCCGATCATTCCCCCGATCACTCGCTTGCGCTCGTGCTCGCCGGCGGCGCCGCGCTCGGTGCCTATCAGGGGGGTGTCTATGAGGTGCTGCACGGGGCGGGCATGCTGCCGGACTGGGTTGCGGGCGGCTCGGCGGGCGCGGTCAACGGCGCGCTGATCGTCGGCTGTCCGCCGGCCGAGCGCGTCGCGCGCCTCCGCGGTTACTGGCGGCCGGGCGTGACCCAGGCTGCCGATGGCGGGCCGATCGACGATTGGCGACGGTCGATGGCGGTGCTGACCTCGATCGTGACGGGGCGTGTCGACCTCTTCGGGCCGCGCAATCTGATGATCCCCGCCTGGCCGTTCGGCAACACCGAGCCCCCCAGCCTGTTCGACACGACGCCGCTCGACGCGGCGCTGGCGGAAATCGTCGACTGGGACATGCTCAACTCCGGGCACCCGCGCTTCACCGCCACCACCGTCGACGTCGACACCGGCGAGGACGTGATCTTCGACAGCACGCGGATGCAGCTGACGCCCCAGCATGTCCGCGCCAGCGGCGCCATGCTGCCCGCCTTTCCGCCGGTCGAGATCGAGGGCCGGCTGTTCGGCGATGCCGGCATCTCCGCCAATCTGCCGCTCGATACCGTGCTGGAAGAGAGCGACGGCGAGCGCCGCCTCGTGATCGCGGTGGACCTGCTGCCGCCGATGGCGCCACGTCCACGCACGCTGACCGAGGTCGCCAGCCGGCTGCAGGATCTGAACTTCGCGATGCAGAGCCGCCGGGCGATCGCCGGGTGGCAGCGACTGTTCGCGGAGCGGTTGCGTGGTCCCGATGCAGGCAACGTCGGCGCGGTGACGCTGATCCACCTGATCTACGCCGACCAGCAGCGCGAGGTGGTGGGCAAGGCGTTCGACTTCTCGCCCGCCACGATCCGCGATCGCTGGGACCGCGGTGCGCGCGATGCGGCTGAGATGCTCGCAAGTTTGGCGGACGGGCGCATCGTGATCGCGGAGAAGCCGGGGCTCCACGTTCATCAAATCGCGCTGACCCGATAAGCGCGCTGTCCTACAGGACCTTGTGCTGTCAGACTGTGAAAGGCTCCGGTCCTTGCCCGCCGGAGTCGCCGCTGGTGATCGCGCCGAGGGCCGAATGCACGAACAACGCGTTCTGGTGTTACCTACTGTGACATTCTCTTTTGAAAGGACCTCATGAGCCGAAAGCCTACCCCCGCCCAATCGGGAGACCGCGCCCGCGTCGAGGTGCTGTTCGACAAGCCGCAGGCACTGTCGCGCCTGTTCGGCCAATATGATCAGAACCTGGTGGCGCTGGAGAACCGGCTGGGCGTGTACATCACCGCGCGCGGCAATCGCGTCGGGCTGGAAGGATCAGCCGAGCAGGTGGCGGTCGCGCGCGACGTGCTGAACGATCTGTATGCCCGCATCAACCGCGGCGAGGAGGTCGATACCGGCCTTGTCGATGCCTCGATCGCGATGTCCGCCGAGCCGACGTTCGACGGAATCATCCGGACAGACGGCGGAAAAGGTCCTGGGGGCGGCGCCTCCATCATGATCCGGACGCGCAAGAAGACCATCGTCCCGCGCACGCCGGCGCAGGCGCATTACATGCAGGCGCTGACCAGCCACGATATGATCTTCGCGCTCGGGCCGGCGGGCACCGGCAAGACCTATGTCGCGGTCGCGCAGGCGGTGGCTCAGCTTATCACCGGCTCGGTCCAACGCCTTATCCTGTCGCGCCCGGCGGTGGAAGCGGGCGAGCGGCTGGGCTTCTTGCCCGGCGACATGAAGGAGAAGGTCGACCCTTATCTGCGTCCGCTCTACGATGCGCTCTACGATTGCCTGCCCGCCGAACAGGTCGAGCGCCGCATCGCGTCGGGCGAGATCGAGGTCGCGCCGATCGCCTTCATGCGCGGCCGCACGCTTGCAGACGCTTTCGTCATCCTCGACGAGGCGCAAAACACCACGCCCGCGCAGATGAAGATGTTCCTGACCCGCTTCGGCCAGAACAGCCGAATGGTGATTTGCGGCGATCCCAAGCAGGTCGACATCCCCGGCGGCGTCGAGGCGTCAGGTCTCGCCGACGCGGTCCGCCGCCTCGAAGGCGTCGACGGCATCGCCATGGCGCGCTTCACGGTCGGCGACGTCGTGCGCCATCCGATTGTGGGCCGGATCGTCGCGGCGTATGAAGGCGCGGGTTGACGCATTGGATATCCTGAAATATGCTTTGGATATCCAGGAGGCCCTATGGGCGCGTTATACGTCAAGGACGATGAAGCGTTCCGGCTCGCCAAGGAGCTGGCGGACAAACGCGGGCTGACCAAGACGGCTGCCGTCAAGCTGGCTTTGCTCAATGAGCTGGCCAAGGATACGCCCAAGCCATCCGTACACGAGATCGTAGCCGAGCTGCGCCGGACTTCTAAGTTCACCTATGACCCCAACATAATCATCGACAAGGCGTTCTGGGACTCACTGTACGAAGACGATGATTGATCCTGCTTGTAGATGCCTCGGCACTTGTTGCCCTCATGCGTAGCGAGACCGGCTTCGAGGAGCTGGAGCTTGCGCTCGCCGGTGCGCAGTCGCGGCTCTCCAACGGCATGGCTGTATGGGAGGCGACACGAGCGGTTGCACGCATCATCAGACGACCGCTCGACGATGCCTTGGGCGAAGTTCAACGATTCTGCGCGTTGCTGGATATCGACATAGTGCCGATCGGCGCGGCGGAGGCCGAAGAAGCGGTTTCGGCACAGCTGCGCTATGGCAAGGGGTCGGGCCATCCCGCGCGGCTGAACATGGGCGATTGTTTCGCCTATGCCTGTGCCAAGACCAACAAGGCGCGGTTGCTCTACAAGGGTGACGACTTCGTCCACACGGACCTCGCATGATCCAGGTTGAGGTGTCCCGCGAAGAGCCGTGGCCCGATACTGACTGGGGCGCGCTCGCCACCCGCGCCGCGCATGCCGCGTTCGAGCGCACGCCGCACGGCGATCTCGCGACCTCGCCCGCATTAGTGGAAGTTTCCATACGCCTGACCGGCGACGAAGAGGTGCGCCAACTCAACGCGCAATATCGCGGCAAGGACAAGCCGACCAACGTCCTGTCCTTTGCGATGGTGCAGCCCGACCTGCTCGACACCGTCACGCGGAACTCGGACGACGGCGAGGTGCTGCTCGGCGACATCGTGCTTGCGCACGGGGTATGCACTCGCGAGGCGGTCGAGCGCGCGATCCCGCTCACCGACCATGTCATGCATCTGGTGGTGCATGGCGTGCTGCATCTGCTAGGCCATGATCACCAGGGGGACGGCGAGGCGGACGCGATGGAGGCGATCGAGCGCGACGCGCTGGCCTCGTTGGGCCTTGCCGACCCCTACCGTATCCGTGAGGACGACTGAGACGTGCCGGACGACCGAAGTAGCGCCTTCCCCAGGACACACGGGGCTGGCGACTCCCACGAAAGCAGCATCTGGCGCGGGCTGAAGGGACTGATCTTCGGCAACGACGGCGAAGACACCCTTCGCGAGCAGCTGGAGGACGCGATCGATCGCCACGAGGGCGATCCCGCTCCCGATGCCAAGGGCGATCTGTCGCCGCTCGAAAGGACGATGGTCCGCAATCTGCTCCATTTCGGCGAGCGCGATGCGGGCGATGTCGGCGTGCCGCGCGCCGACATCGTCGCGGTGGCGGAGAACACCAGCTTCGCCGACCTGGTTCAGCTGCTCGCCGACGCCGGGCACAGCCGCCTGCCTGTCTATCGCGACAAGCTCGACCACATCATCGGCATGGTCCACATCAAGGACGTATTCGCGATCCTCGCCACCGGCGCCGAGCACCCCGCGACCATCGCCGAGCTGATCCGCCAGCCTCTCTACGTTCCGATGGCGCGCGGCACGCTCGACCTGCTCGCCGACATGCGCTCCAGCCGAGTCCACCTCGCGGTCGTGCTCGACGAGTATTCGGGCACCGAAGGTCTCGTCACGATCGAAGACCTGATCGAGGAGATCGTCGGCGAGATCGAGGACGAGCATGACGACGCGCCGGCGGTGTTGCTGGTGCCGCTGGACGGCGGCGCATGGGAGGCGGACGCTCGCGCGGAGCTGGAGGACGTCGCCGTTGCGATCGATCCTCGGCTGGGCCGGACCGAAGGCGACGTCGACACGCTGGGCGGTCTTGCCGCGCTGCTCGCCGGCGAGGTGCCCGCCATCGGCGCCTGCATCACCCACCCATCGGGGTGGAAGCTGGAGGTGATCGACGCCGACGAACGTCGCATCAACCGCCTGCGTCTCCACCCGCCCGTGCCGGAGCCCGAAGAAGACTAGGCTTGCGCAACGGCGCGGACCCGCTCGCCCAGCAGCCTGAACTCGGCTTCGCGCGGGTGATCCGTGCGCCAGGCGAGCGCGATGCGGCGCTCGGCCGCCGGTTCGTCGAGCGGGTGCGCGCTGACCCGCGTACCGTTCAGCAAGCCCGCCGCCACCGCCATTTCCGGCAGCAAGGTGACACCCAGTCCTGCGTCGACCAACCCCACCACCGTGTGCAGCGTCGACGCGACCAGCGGCGCGTCGGCCGTTGGCGCGCCCAGGCTGCACGCCGCCAGCGCGTGGTTGCGCAGGCAATGGCCATCCTCCAGCAGCAGCAACCGCGCCGGGTCGATCGCATCGAGCGACGCGACCTCGCCCGCCGGCATGGCCAGCATCAGCCGATCGATCGCCACCTCCACCGTGTCGACGTCGCCGCATTCGGTCGGCAACGCGAGCAGCACGCAGTCGACCGTGCCGCGCGCCAGTGCCTCGCACGCCGTTCCCGTCAGCATCTCGCGCACGAACAGCCGCAGCCGCGGCCACGTCGTCGCCAGGTCGGTCAGCAACCGCGGCAGCAGGAACGGCGCGACCGTCGGGATCGCCGCCAGCCGCAGCGGCCCGACCAGCGGCTCGCGCGCGCCTTCCGCGACCGCGCACAGATCCTCCGCCGCCCGCACCACATCGCGGGCGCGTGCGACCACTTCCTCGCCCAGGCCCGTGAACCTGACGCTGCGGCTGGACCGCTCGACCAGAACCGCGCGCAGCAGCCGCTCCAGCTCGGCGATGCCGACCGACAGCGTCGACTGCGTCACGAAGCACGCCGCCGCCGCCCGGCCGAAATGACCATGTTCGTGCAGCGCGATCAGATAGGTGAGTTGGCGCAGCGGTGGGAGCGGAGTACTGATCGAGTGATCCTATCGAATTAATCGCATTCATTCATTGGATTGATTTCTCCACCTCGTCCATAGGATGCGACAACCAACCCGCGCCGGCTGCCCCACGTTCGCCGGCGGCAATGCAGAGGAGTTTTCATCCATGGACGCCACCACCTCGGGCTGCCCTTTCAACCAACCCGCCGGCGCCTCGCCGCGCAGCCTGCTGGGCCGCACCAACCGTGATTGGTGGCCCGAAGCGCTGCCGATCGACATGCTTCACCAGCATGGGGTCTCGCCCGATCCGATGGGCGCGGACTTCGACTATGCGGCGGCGTTCAAGGCGCTCGATTATGACGCGCTCAAGGCCGACCTCCTCGCGCTGATGACCGACAGCAAGGAATGGTGGCCCGCCGATTACGGTCATTATGGCCCGTTCATGGTCCGCATGGCCTGGCACGCGGCGGGCACCTATCGTGTGACGGACGGGCGCGGCGGCGCGTCGTCGGGGCAGCAGCGGTTCGAGCCGCTGAACAGCTGGCCCGACAACGGCAACCTGGACAAGGCGCGGCGTCTGCTGTGGCCGATCAAGCAGAAGTACGGCAAGAACATCAGCTGGGCCGACCTGTTCATCCTGGCCGGCAACGTCGCGATCGAAAGCATGGGCGGGCCGGTGTTCGGCTTCGGCGGCGGTCGCAAGGACGTATTCCAGTCCGAGGGCGACACCTTCTGGGGCGCGGAGGAGCTGTGGGTCAATCAGGGCGTGAAAACCCGCATCGTCCCCGAGGAGGACGTCCACGAGCTCGAAGGGCCGCTCGCCGCGATCCAGATGGGCCTGATCTACGTCAATCCCGAGGGTCCGGGCGGCAACCCCGACCCGCTCCAGTCGGCGCGCGACATGCGCGCGACCTTCAGCCGCATGGCGATGAATTCGGAGGAGACCGTCGCGCTCACCGCCGGTGGCCATGCTTTCGGCAAGGCGCATGGCGCGAAGCCGGGCGAGACCTTCGGCCAGAACCCGGCGTCCGAGGCGGTCCACATGCAGGGCCTGGGCTGGATGACCGACAGCGAGGAGATCGGCCGCGGCCACATCACCACGTCCGGTATCGAGGGCGCGTGGAGCAACACGCCGACGGCGTGGAACGGCAATTATTTCCGGCTGCTGTTCAAGTACGACTATGAGCTGGTCGAGAGCCCGGCGGGCGCCAAGCAGTGGCAGCCGGTCAACCCCGACCCCGAGGACATGGCGCCCGACGCCCGCGATCCGAACAAGCGCGTGCCGACGATGATGACCACCGCCGACATGGCGCTGAAGATGGACCCCGAGTTCCGCGCCATCTCCGAGCGCTTCCGCGACGATCAGGCGGCGCTCGACGATGCGTTCGCGCGCGCCTGGTTCAAGCTGACGCACCGCGACATGGGGCCGAAGGTCCGGCTGCTCGGGCCGGAGGTGCCGGGAGAGGAGCTGCTGTGGCAGGACCCAGTCCCGGCCGGAACGACGCTGTCCGATGCCGACGTCGCCGCCTTCAAGACGAAGGTGCTGGCGAGCGGGCTGACCGTCGGCCAGCTCGTCAAGACGGCCTGGGCATCCGCCTCGACCTATCGCAAGTCCGACCATCGCGGCGGCGCGAACGGCGCGCGCATCGCCCTGGCGCCGCAGAAGGACTGGCCGGTCAACGAGCCGGAGCAGCTGGCGATCGTGCTCGCTAAGCTGAACGAGCTTCGCGGGCCGATCAGCCTAGCCGACGCCATCGTGCTTGGCGGCGCGGCGGCGGTGGAGAAGGCTGCCAAGGAGGCCGGCTTCGACGTGACCGTGCCTGTGTCGACCGGGCGCGGCGACGCGACTCAGGAAATGACCGAAGTGGAAAGCTTCCGCTGGATGGAGCCGCAGGCCGACGGCTTCCGCAATTGGTTGAAGACGCGCCAGCCGGTGAAGACGGAGGAGCTGCTGCTCGACAAGGCCTCGCTGCTCGGCCTGTCGGCGCCCGAGATGACGGTGCTGCTCGGCGGCCTACGCGTGCTCGGTGCCAATCACGGTGACATTCCGGAAGGCGTGCTCACCGACCGCAAGGGTCAGCTCACCAACGACTTTTTCGTCAAGCTGCTCGACAACGATACGTTTTGGGAACTGGTCGATCGGTCGAGCGACGAGGAATTCATCGGCTATGTGCGGGCCGGCCGGACCGAGAAGTGGCGCGCGACGCGCACCGACCTGGTCTTCGGATCCAACTCCCAGCTTCGCGCCACGGCGGAGGTCTATGCGGAAACGGGCAATGAGGAGAAGTTCGTGCGCGATTTCGTAAGGGCATGGACGAAGGTGATGGAGGCCGACCGCTTCGATCTTCACTACGGCGCGTTCATCGCCGGCGACGCCGAACAGGCCGCCTGACGCAAGGGGGCCGCTGGCGTCGAGTGCGTCGGCGGCCTCTTGCCTTGCGATTGGCCGACCCGAGGGTTAGCCCACCGCGTCGTGACGTTCTCGCCCGCCTCGCAGCTTTGCACCGACTGCGGGCTGTGCTGCGACGGAACGCTGTTCGATATCGCGACCTTCCAGCCGGCGGAGGTCGATCGCCTTCTCGCGCTCGGTTTCACGATCCGCGAAGACGGGTCAGGGGTCGCATTTGCACTGCCCTGCCACCTTCTGGATGGTGCCTGTTGCACCATCTACGATGAGCGGCCGTCCAAATGCCGGACCTTTCGTTGCGGGTTGTTGAAACGGCTGGATCGGGATGAGGTGACGGTGGCCGAGGCTCAGGACGTGGTCGCCAAGGCCAAGTCGCTGCGCGATGCTGCGGCCAGTACCGACGCCGACGCGGCGAGCGTCCAAACGAGGCTTGCGCGCCGGCGCGCTGTGGCAAACTGGCGCGACATCGTAGATCCCGCACGGCGGATGAAGGCAGCTGCCTTGTACCTCCAGCTCGTCGCGTTCGACCGCTACCTTGATCTGCACTTCCGCAACAAACCCGTGAACCAGTTCGGCGACATTGAGACGTCGGAACGCTAGGACCGTGGTAAGCCGCCCTTCCCTGCCGTGGTCGGATCGCGTATTTCCACAGGCATGATCAAGCACATCCTGCGCGTCGCGCTCGTCCTTCTGCTGCTCGCGGTCGGCGTTGCCGTCTATCTGGGCTGGCCGGACGACGCACGGCTCGACATCAGCGCGGTGCAGGGCACGCGCCCGACCATTTCCGAACCGCGCCGCCAGATCATCCCGACGGTCAGGGTCGCGGACGCCGTCGGCTGGCAGGGCGGCGCGATGCCGACGCCGGCAGCCGGCCTGACCGTGCAGCCGTTTGCGCGCGGGCTCGATCATCCCCGCTGGCTGTACCGCCTGCCCAATGGCGACGTGCTGGTCGCGGAGAGCAACTCGCCGCCACGCAAGGGCGGCGGTATTCAGGGCATCGTCATGGGCTTGCTGCTCGGCAAGGCGGGCGCGGGGGTGCCGTCGGCCAATCGCATCACGCTGCTGCGCGACGCGGACGGCGACGGCGTGGCGGAGGTCAAGACGCCGTTCCTCACCGGCCTTGCCTCGCCGTTCGGCATGGTGCTGTCGGGTGACCAGCTCTACATCGGCAACCACGATGCCGTCGTCCGCGTCCCGTACACGGCCGGCGCGACGCGGATCACCGCGCGCCCTGAACTGATCGTTAAGCTGCCCCCAGCCGGCAATCACTGGACGCGCGGGTTGGTCGCGACGCCCGACGGCAAGCGGCTGTTCGTCAGCGTCGGCTCGGCGTCCAACATCGCTGAGAACGGTATCGAGATCGAACGCTATCGCGCCAGCATCCTGGAGGTCGCACCCGATACCAAGACGATGCGCATCTATGCATCCGGCCTGCGCAACCCGGTCGGCATGGCGATCAATCCCGTCACCAGGCAGCTGTGGACCGTGGTCAACGAGCGCGACATGCTGGGTTCCGACCTCGCGCCGGATTACCTGACGCAGGTCAATCTCGGGGACAATTTCGGCTGGCCCTGGTATTACTGGGGCGGCTATCCGGATGCGCGCGTCAAGCCGAAGAACCCGGCCTTGCAGGAATATTCCAAGCGGCCCGACTTTGCGTTGGGGCCGCACGTCGCGGCGCTGGGGCTGGCGTTCTCGGACGAGGTGCGGCTGGGCGGCCGCTTTGGCGGCGGAGCATTTATCGGCGAGCATGGCTCGTGGAACCGCAAGCCGGTGTCCGGGTACAAGGTCGTGTTCGTACCGTTCGCCAGCTCCGGGTTTCCGGCCGCCGGCGCGAAGCCGGTCGACGTGCTGACCGGATTCCTCGACGCCAACGGCGACGCGCGAGGTCGGCCGGTGGGCGTGATCGGCGACCGTACGGGTGCGCTGCTGGTGGCGGATGACGTGGGCAATGTGATCTGGCGCGTGGCACCGGCACGGAAATCGGCGGCGCGCTGAACTTATTTCAGCAGCTTGGGTGCCTGCGACTCGATGGCGGCCTTGATCGGGCCGGCGAGCAGGCTGAGCATGCCGGGCAGATCGACGACCGCACGGACATGCTTGTCGAACACGATCGCGGTGCAGGCGACCTGCTGCCCCATCGCCGCGACCGTGAAGTGCATGGTGTCGCCCTCCCAGCGGTGCTGGACCGTCGCCCCGCCCGGAATCTTCTCGCCCAGCTTGCCGACGCCGCCGTCAAGCCGCGCACGCACGCCTGCCTTGCCTAGGCTGTGCGGGATATCCAGGGCGAGAGGCTGAGACATGAGCCGTCCTTTATGTTGCGAATAGCTGGTTGTCGTCACCGAACGCCTTGAACTCCAGCGCGTTGCCGCTTGGATCGCGAAAGAACATCGTCGCCTGTTCGCCCGGCTGGCCGGCGAAGCGGATGTGCGGCTCGATCCCGAACCGGACACCGGCAGCGCGGACGCGCTCGCTGAGTGCCTGCCAGTCGGACATTGTCAGCACGACGCCGAAATGGGGCACTGGCACGTCGTGGCCGTCGACGGGATTGCTGCTTTCCGCCGTCGCGGTCGCCGACCGATGCGCGACGAGCTGATGGCCGAAGAAGTCGAAGTCGATCCACTGGTCGGACGAGCGCCCTTCAGGACAGCCGAGCACGCCGCCATAGAATGCGCGCGCGGCGGCGAGATCGTGGACGGGGAAGGCGAGGTGAAAGGGGCGCAGCGACATAGACGAAGCCCTAGCACCACCACCCTCCCCGGCGAAAGCCGGGGCCGAGATGCGCCCTGCCCGCCTTTGCGGTCGGTAAAGAGATCGCGACGCCGAACTAGGCCTCGGCTTTCGCCGGGGAAGCAGTTGTGTCGCCCGGTTAGCACTACCATAGCCTTGTCGTGACCTACCCTGCTCTGTTCTCCCTCCTACTCGGCGCCATCGCCGCGCTCGGCTTCGCGCCGCTGGAGCTATGGCCGCTGACGCTGCTCGCCTTTGCAGGCTGGCTGATGCTGGTCCACGCCGCGCCGACGTGGCGGGCGGCGGCGTGGCGCGGATGGCTGTTCGGCGTCGGCCATTTCACGATCAACAACAACTGGATCCAGCACGCCTTCACTTTCCAGGACGCGATGCCGCCGGTGCTCGGTTATGGCGCACCGATTGGGCTGGCGCTGTACTTGGCGGTGTTCCCGACGGCGGCGGCGCTGGCGATGTGGCGATGGCGCGGAGCGAGGCCGGACGCGGCGTTCGCCCTGATCGCGGGCGCGGCGTGGATCGCAACGGAATGGACCCGGAGCTGGCTGTTCACCGGCTACCCCTGGGATCCGCTGGCCGCGATCTGGGTGCCGCTGCTGCCCGTGGCGAGCCTTGCCGCCCTGATCGGCACCTATGCGCTGAGCGGCGCAACCGTTGTTGTGGCGGGGCTCATTCTGGTCGCCCTGCGCGGCCGATGGCAGCCGGTCGTGGTTGCAACGGCTGTGTTACTCGCAGCCATGTTGGTCGGCCCGCTAGTGCGTCCCCCTGCCAAGGAGCCGACACTCCCCGACCCTCACCCCCGCCTTGTGGTCGTTCAGCCCAACATCGGCAACGACCTGCGGGTGGAACAGTCACGGGAGCGCTCGCTGGCCGATCTGATCCGGAGATCCGGCCGGCCCGGCCCGGAGCCCAGGCTCGTGGTGTGGCCCGAAGGGCTGGTCTACGACATGCTGGAGAGCGGCTACCCCGATGCCTGGTATGGCGCTCGCCCGGCGGAGCGCGTGCGGGCGCGGATCGCGCAGACGCTCGGGCCGCGCGACCTGCTGATGACCAATGCTCCGACGCTGTCGTTCGACGCGAATGGCGAGATCGCCGGGGCGGCAAATTCGGTGCTGTCGATCACACCGGGCGGGACGATCGCGGGCCGGTACGACAAGTCGCATCTGGTGCCTTATGGCGAGTATCTGCCGATGCCATGGCTGCTGAAGCCGCTAGGACTCGCGCGGCTGGTGCCGGGCAGCATCGACTTCGGCCCCGGTCCCGGCCCGCGCGCCCTCGAATGGCCCGGTGTCGGCTCAATCGGCATCCAGGTCTGCTACGAGATCGTCTTCTCCGGCCAGGTGGTCGACCCGGCCAACCGCCCGCGCCTGCTGTTCAACCCGTCGAACGATGCCTGGTTCGGCAGCTGGGGCCCTCCCCAACATCTTGCGCAAGCGCGATTGCGCGCGATCGAGGAAGGTCTGCCGATCGTGCGCGCGACCCCGACCGGTATCTCGGCCGTGATTGCAGCGGATGGGACGCTGCTTGCGAGTATCCCGCTCGGCAAGGCGGGAACGATCGACGCGCCAATGCCGGTGCCTTTTCCACCGACGCTGTTCTCGCGAGTGGGAAACTGGATGGCGCTGCTCGTTGCGCTGCTGCTCTCAGCCGGAGCCGTTGCCATTCGGTGGCGAGGTCGCTAGGCGCATATAAAGCTTTCCTTATATCCGTCGGAATCCTCATGCGCGCCTCTTATCTTTTCACGTCCGAATCGGTGTCCGAGGGCCATCCCGACAAGGTCGCCGACCAGATCAGCGACGCGGTGGTGGATCTGTTCCTGTCCAAGGACCCGCAGGCGCGGGTCGCGTGCGAGACGCTGACGACCACCAACAAGGTGGTCCTCGCCGGCGAGATCCGCGGCCATGGCGTCTACGAAGACGGCGAGTGGGCACCGGGTATTCTCGACGAGATCGAGGCAGCGGTGCGCGCGACGGTGAAGCGGATCGGGTACGAACAGGACGGCTTCCACTGGCGCACGTTTGACTTCTCGAACAACCTGCACGGTCAGTCCGCGGAAATCGCGATGGGCGTCGACGAAGCTGGCAACAAGGACGAAGGCGCCGGCGACCAGGGCATCATGTTCGGATACGCCACGGACGAGACCGCCGGACTGATGCCGGCGACGCTATACTACAGCCACAAGCTGCTCGAGCGGATGGCGACCGACCGCCATTCGGGCGCTGCCCCCTTCCTGGAGCCCGACGCCAAAAGCCAGGTGACGCTGCGCTACGAGAATGAGATGCCGGTCGCGGCAACCGCGCTGGTCGTGTCGACGCAGC
This sequence comes from Sphingomonas bacterium, assembly GCF_028292945.1. Classification (GTDB taxonomy): domain Bacteria; phylum Pseudomonadota; class Alphaproteobacteria; order Sphingomonadales; family Sphingomonadaceae; genus Sphingomonas. Next base: position 28,360 of record NZ_JAQGLJ010000053.1, read on the forward strand.
ACAAGCGTGGCTATTGCGAGAAGGGCGAGCATGCCGACGCTGCGAAATATGCGGAGCTGCGCGCCTATGTGACGGGCGTTATGCACGACGTCCTGCCCGATGGCTTCATCACCGACGAGACCGCCATCTACATCAACCCGACCGGCGCATTCGAGATCGGCGGGCCTGACGGCGACGCCGGGCTGACCGGCCGCAAGATCATCGTCGACACCTATGGCGGTGCCGCGCCCCATGGCGGCGGCGCGTTCAGCGGCAAGGACCCGACCAAGGTTGACCGCTCGGCCGCCTATGTCGCGCGCTACCTGGCCAAGAACGTCGTCGCGGCAGGCCTCGCGCGCCGCTGCACTATCCAGCTCAGCTACGCGATCGGCATTGCCGAGCCGTTGAGCGTCTATGTCGACACGCACGGCACCGGCACGGTCGACGAGGCGAAGCTGGAGGCGGTGTTGCCGCAGCTGGTCCGCCTGACGCCCAAGGGCATCCGCGAGCATCTGAAGCTCAACGCGCCGATCTATGCCAAGTCCGCCGCCTACGGCCATTTCGGTCGCGACGCGCAGGGCGACCATTTCACCTGGGAACGGACCGACTTGGTCGAAAAGCTGAAGGCGGCACTGGCGTAATCCTGGTCGCCCGGACTCTCGTCCGGGATGACGGACGCGGGTCGCTCGGCTACCCCCTACCGATGATCCGCCAGCTCTTCCCGACCCTCGTCTACGAAGACATGCTCGGCGACGAGTTGCTTCTCGCCGCGCTCGAGCACTCCGTTCGCACGCTTGCCACGGACGACACCGCCGGGCGGCGCTGGGCGCGCGAGCATGGCTATCGCGGCTATACGTCCTACGCCTCGCTAAACGACCTGCCGGTTCGCGATCCCGCATTCGCCGACCTGAAACGCAACCTGGACCGGCATGTCGCGCGGTTCGCGCAGGCGTGCGTTTTTGATCTCACCCGCAAGCTCAGGCTCGACTCGCTGTGGGTCAATGTGTTGCAGGGCGGCGGCGCCCACAGCGCGCATCTGCACCCGCACAGCGTGGTGTCGGGCACGCTGTACCTGGCGCTGCCGCCGGGTTCGCGCGGTTTGAAGCTGGAGGATCCCAGGCTCGCGATGCTGATGGCCGCCCCGCCCCGCCAAGTCGATGCGCCCGAGGCGATGCGGACGTTCGTCGAACTGACGCCCACGCCCGGCACGGTGCTGTTGTGGGAAAGCTGGCTGCGCCACGAGGTCCCCGCCGGCACCGGCAAGGGCGAACGGATCAGCATCAGCTTCAACTATCGCTGACAGGCCGGTCGCGCTCGGCTACAGCGCGGCGCTTTCAACTGAGACAGGTTCAATCATGGGTTTTCGCTGCGGCATCGTCGGGCTGCCGAATGTCGGCAAATCGACGCTTTTCAATGCGCTCACGCAGACCGCTGCGGCGCAGGCGGCGAACTATCCGTTCTGCACGATCGAACCCAATGTCGGCAACGTCGCGGTTCCCGACGAGCGGCTTCAGAAGCTCGCGGCACTGGCGGGATCGGCGAAGATCATCGAGACGCAGCTGGGCTTCGTCGACATCGCCGGCCTGGTGCGTGGCGCGTCCAAGGGCGAGGGGCTCGGCAACCAGTTCCTCGCCACCATCCGCGAGGTCGACGCGATCGTCCATGTGCTGCGCTGTTTCGAGGATGACGACGTCACGCACGTCGACGGCAAGGTCGATCCGCTCGCCGACGCCGAAACGGTCGAGACCGAGCTCATGCTCGCCGACTTGGAGAGCCTGGAGAAGCGTGTCCCCAACCTCCAGAAGAAAGCCGCGCAGGGCGACAAGGATGCCAAGTCGGCGGCGGTGGTGCTCGGCCGCGCGCTGGACCTGCTGCGCGAAGGCAAGCCGGCGCGGCTGACGGTCGCCAGCGACCCGGAGGAGACGCGGCATCTGGCCCAGGCGCAGCTGCTGACGGGCAAGCCGGTGCTGTATGTCTGCAACGTCGACGAGGCGAACGCAGCCGACGGCAACGATCTCTCCGCGCGCGTCTTCGCCAAGGCGGCGGCCGAGGGTGCGCAGGCGGTGGTGGTATCGGCGGCGATCGAGGCGGAGATCGCGACCATGCCTGCTGACGAACGGGCTGAATTCCTCGCCGAGCTGGGACTGACCGAGACCGGCCTCGCGCGCGTCATCCGCGCCGGTTATGAACTGTTGCACCTCCAGACCTTCTTCACGGTCGGGCCAAAGGAGGCGCGTGCGTGGACCGTCGACGTCGGGGCCAAGGCCCCACAGGCGGCGGGTGCGATCCATTCCGACTTCGAGCGCGGCTTTATCCGCGCGGAAACCACTGCATTCGCGGATTTCGTGGCGCTTGGCGGCGAGGCGGGCGCGCGCGAAGCGGGCAAGCTGCGCTCCGAAGGCAAGGAATATGTGGTGCAGGACGGCGACGTGATGCTGTTCCGCTTCAACGTCTGAGCGCAGCGCAGGTCAGCCGCCTGACGGGACGTCGACGCGGGTGATCCGGTCGGCGGTGGGCGGTGTCAGCGTGCCCGCCGCGCGGACAAACGCTTCGAAGGCGTCGATGTCCTCCGCTCCACCGGGCAGGTCCGTACCATTCGTGAACCCGGTGAAATTGTCGCCGCCCGCCGCGAGAAAGTTGCTGACCCCGACGCGGTAGGTCCGCGCCTCGTCGACGGGTGCTCCGTTCAGTCGCATATCCATGATGCGCGCGCCGGCCGGTCGCCGCAGGTCGTACCGATAGGTAAGCCCTTTCGAAACCATCATCATGTTGGGCTGCTCAACGGTGTTGGATGCGCTATCGAACTGCTGCTCCAGCACGTGGCGGATCTGCGCCCCGGTCATGCCCTTCACCTGCAGCGTGTTGCCGAACGGCATGACGGCATAAAGCTGGCCATAGGTGACGCTGCCGTCCGCCGTCGGGTTCAGGTCCGCGCGCAGGCCCTCGCTGTTCATGAAGGCGATGTCCGTGCCCGTCGCCTGCCGCTGCACGTCGGCGATCAGATTGCCCAGCACCGATTCGCCCGATGGCGTTCGCTGCCGGGTCGCGGGCGCGGACATCCGGCCGACGACCCGGGCCGCCACGGGCGTCGCCGCGGCGACATAGCGATTTACCAGCGCCGCCACGCGCGGCTCGGCCGCATAGACCGGGAACTCGGACCGTAGCGGCACCGGGCCGCTTGCGCTGGTATAGGCGGCGCCCTGCACGATTAGGTTGTCCGCACGCTTTCCCGTGACCCGCCGGCGCGCGGGATCGACGAGCAGCTCGATGTCGGTCAGCATCGTGCCGTTGCGCCCGGCGCTGGTGACCAGCATTGGGCGGGTCGGATCGATCGTCGCGTAGTCGCAGACGTAAGCGCGATGGGTATGGCCAGACACGACGAGGTCGACCGCCGGGTCGAGCTTGGCCAATATGGGCAACAGATCGCCCGAGACGCCGCCGCAGCTTTTGTCGTTGTAGCCGACCTTCGTATACAGGCCCTGGTGGATCAGCACGACGATCGCCGCCGCACCGTCGGCGCGTAAGGACGGCACGAGCGCGTTGATGGTGTCCGCCTCGTCCTGAAACGTCAGCGACGCAACGTTGGTGGGCACCACCAGACTGGGCGTGGTGCGCAGGGTCAGGCCGATGAACCCGACGCGGACCGCGCGCGCCCCCGCACCGAGAGTTCGGATCGCGGTGGCGGGGAATAGCGTGCCACCATCGCGGGTGCGGACGTTGGCAGCGAGATAGTTGAACGACGCGCCGGGGAAGGTCGGATCGACCCGGCACGGTTTGCGCCCGGTATGCTGGACGCACCCTCCCCCCTGCAGCCGCTTGAGCTCGTCGGGGCCGCGATCGAATTCGTGATTGCCGACCGCGTTCAGGTCGAGCCCGATCAGGTTCATCGCCAGGATCGTGGGTTCATCGAGGAATTGCGACGAGACGAACGGGGAAGCGCTGGTCAGGTCGCCGGCAGCGACCACGAGGCTGTTGGAGTTCTGTGCTTTCAGTCGTGCGACAGCGGTCGCCAAATGCGCGGCGCCGCCCGCCGGCACGTTCACGGTGGTCCCGCCCGCGTTCGTCACGGGAACGCTGTTGCCGGGCGGCTCCAGGGCGCCGTGAAAATCGTTGAGCGCGATGATCTTGACCGCGACGGGGCCGGTCGCCCGTCGCTCGGCAAGCGGCGTGGCACAGGCGCTCAGGGCGGCAAACGAGAGCAGAAGAGGCAGATGGCGCATCGTGGCTCCGGGCGTCTGGCGTGCGACCCGGTCTTGGCATGGGCGCGAAGGGCTGTCACGAAGCCATGCAGGCGGAGATCGGCGATGCAGTATTTTGAAGACCTGGAGATTGGTCGCCGGGCGAAGTTCGGCAGCTATCATGTCACCCGCGAGGAGGTGATTGCATTTGCGGAGAAGTACGATCCGCAGCCGTTTCACCTGTCCGACGAGGCTGCCGCGAAGACGCATTTCGGTCGGCTGTCGGCCAGCGGCTGGCACACCTGCGCAATGACAATGGCGATGCTGGTAGAAAATCTGAAGGCCAACGCCCAGGCAGGTCTCGGCTCGCCGGGGATCGACGAGCTGCGCTGGCTGAAGCCGGTCTATCCGGGCGATACGCTGCGCTGCGAAACCGAGCTGATCGAGAAGCGGGTATCGGCAAAGCGGCCAGAGATGGGCATCTTCAAATCTCGGCTGACCGTGTTCAACCAGGACGATGTCGCGGTCGCATCGATGGTCTCCAACGGGCTGATCCAGACCCGCCCTGCCGCGACATAGCCATGTCCCCCGACCGCAGGCCGGGGGGACCGGGTAAGCTCAGTTGCGGATGTCGCGACGGTTTTCGCGGCGCAGCGCGCGACGGTCCTGCCGCTGCCCGGTACGATAATTCTGCCGGTCTTCGCGCCGTTCGGTCCGGAACTGCTCACGGGTCACCGTGCCATTCTGGAGTGCCTGACGGTCCTGACGGCGGTCCTGGACATATTCGCGCCGGTCCTGACGCTGGTCGCGACTGAAAGCCTGCCAGTTATCCTGCACCTCGCGGCGGTCTTCGCGATACTCGGCGCGACCGCCACGCCCCTGATACTGGTTGCGGTACTGCTGACGACCCTGCCAGTAGCGCTGCTGATCGTCGTTCCAGCGATACGGCCGGCGATACTGGTCGTAGACGTAATAGCCGGTGCCCGGATAGTAATAGTCGCCGTACCATCCATAGTAGCTGCTGCTGGTCGGATAGCCGGGGTAGCCATAGTCGCCATAGCCGCCGTAGCCGCCGTAATTGCTGTAACCGACGTTGACGCCGCTATAGCCATAACCGTCGGTGCACGCCGTCGTCGTTAGCCCGAGGCCGATCGCCAGGCCTGCCGTCCCCAATATCTTGAACATGAAGGTTCTCCCACACTGGAGCCGCGGCAGGGTAAGCGCCGCAATAACCATGAAACGACGGCCATGCCGACGCGGTTCCGTCAGTGGCCGGGGAAGTCCATCGGCGCGGTGACCTGGACGCCCTAGCCGCACAATGGTGCCCGCACGGGCGAGGTCGGGCAGGTAGAACAGGAACAGCGCCTGGGCGACGGGTGCGCCCCCCTTTTGCATCAGCCGGACAGCGGCGCGTGCGGTGCCGCCGGTGGCGATCAGGCCGTCGACCAGCAGCACGCGCGCGCCGGGCGCGCACGCGACCGCATGCACAGCGATGCGGTCGCGCCGATATTCGGTGCATAATCCTGGGCGATGGTGGTGCCGGACAGTCTGCCGTCCTTGCAGATCAACAGCACGCCTGCGTCCAGCGGGATCGCCATCGCGGCGCCGAACAGGAAACCCCGCGGCTCGACTCTCGCGATCAGGGCCATCGGTCTCCGCGACGAGGCGGTCGACCCGCGCCTTCAGTCCGGCCGCACCGATCAGCAGCGTGGTGAGGTCGCGACACTGCGCCGACTACGCTGCCCGCCGTGGCGACTCCTCGGCTTGCTTATGCAACCCGAGGGCGCCCGCTCAATGCTTCAGGTCGCGCCACACATTCTTGTACGCGCCCCATGCCAGGAAGCAGAAGATCAGGATGAAGGCGAGCGCGCCCAGACCGGCCGCGTGGCGCGATTCCAGGTTCGGCTCCGCGGTCCAGGTGAGGAATGCCGCCACGTCCTTTGACATCTGATCGACCGTCGGCGCGGTGCCGTCCTCGTACGTCACCTGGCCGTTGGCCGTGAACGGCGGGGGCATGGCAATGTTCAGGTTGGGGAAGTACGGGTTGAAGTGGAGCCCCTGTGGCGTCTTCACGTCAGGGAACTTCTTCAACAACTCCTCGCCATCGTGGTTCTTGTAACCCTCCTGCTTCCGATAGCCGGTCAGCAGCGAGTAGATGTAGTTGCCCCCATCGTGCCGTGCCTTGACCAGCAGCGAGGCATCGGGCGGCAGCGCATTGTTGTTGGCGGCCCGCGCGGCGATTTCGTTGAGATAGGGCGACGGCACGCGGTCGGAGGGCACGTTCTTGCGCGTCATCGACTCACCGGTGTCCGGGTTCGACGTCGGTTGCTCGATCGGCCAGCCGGCGGCGAGCGTCTTCACCTGTGCCTCGTTGTAGCCGAGGTCGGCGAAGTCGCGAAACGCCACGTACTTCAGCGAATGGCAGGCGGCGCAGACCTCCTGGAAGACCTTGAGCCCACGCTGCAGCTGCTGGCGATCCCAGCGGCCGAACATGCCGTCCGACGCGAGGTTCGCCGCGCGCGGGTGCTCATAGAACGCGTGCTCCGCGGTCTCGACGGTGGGGGCTTGCACCGCGTCTTTCGCGGTGAAGAACAGCGACAGCGCGAGGACGAAGATGAACCCCGCGCCGATCAGGATGGAGATGAGACGAGCCATTGTTTTTCCTTATCCGTCCTGCTCGTTCAGCTCGCCATCGCGGTTTTAGCGGGCGACGTTCCGCCATGCTTCTGCAGCACCGCTTCGGTAATCGAATTGGGCAGTGGCCGAGGTCGCTCCGCCATCGATACCAGCGGGAGAATGACCAGGAAGTGCGCGAAATAGTACATCGTCGCGATCTGCCCCAGCATCACGTTGCGCGGGCTCGCTTCCGCGCCGCCGACATAGCCGAGCAGGAGGATGTCGAACAGCAGGACGATCAGGAACCAGCGATAGGTCGGCCGAAAATTGGCCGAGCGCACCGGCGACTTGTCGATCCAGGGCAGGAAGAACAGCAGCAGGATCGACGCGAACATCGCGATCACGCCCCACAGCTTCGCGTCGAGAATGAAGTTCGTCGTGAAGCTCTTCAGGATCGCGTAGAAGGGCAGGAAATACCATTCGGGCACGATGTGCGCCGGCGTCGAGAGCGGGTTGGCCTCGATGTAATTGTCCGGATGACCCAGCAGGTTGGGCTGGAAGAAGATGAACCCGGCGAAGATCAGGAAGAACACGCCGACGCCAACCGCGTCCTTGGCCGTATAATAGGGATGGAACGGCACCGTGTCCTTTTCCGACTTGACCTCCACGCCGGTCGGGTTGCTCGAACCGGGAATATGCAGCGCCCAGATGTGCAGGATGATGACGCCCGCCGTCACGAACGGCAGCAGATAGTGCAACGAGAAGAAACGATTGAGCGCCGCGTTGTCCGGCGCGTAGCCGCCCAGCAGCCACACGCGGATGCTCTCGCCGACCAGCGGAATGGCCGAGAAGAAGCCGGTGATCACCTGCGCGCCCCAGAAGCTCATCTGCCCCCAGGGCAGCACATAGCCCATGAACGCGGTCGCCATGATCAGCAGGAAGATGACCACGCCCAGCAACCAAACCATCTCGCGCGGAGCCTTGTACGACCCGTAATACAGCCCGCGCGCGATGTGGATGTACACCACCGCCAGGAACATCGACGCGCCGTTGGCGTGGGCATAGCGCAGGAACCAGCCAGCGTTGACGTCGCGCATGATGCTCTCGGTCGACGCGAACGCAACGCCGGCATTGGCGGCGTAGTGCATTCCCAGCGTAACGCCCGTGACGATCTGAATGACCAGCGCCGCACCCGCGAGCACGCCGAAGTTCCAGAAATAATTGAGGTTGCGCGGCACGGGGTAGCCCGCGCCGATCGCGTTATACATGAGCCGCGGCAACGGCAGTTTCTCATCCAGCCACCGCATAAGCGGCACCTTTGGCTCGTAATGCTTGGCCCAGGGAAAGCTCATATCTGCCTCAGCCGACCGTCACGGTCGTATCGGAGTTGAAGACGTAGTCGGGCACCGTCAGGTTGGTCGGCGCAGGGCCGGAACGGATACGGCCGGCGGTATCGTAAGCCGAACCGTGACAGGGGCAGAAATAACCGCCGAACGGCCCCTTGTTCTCGCCCTCTCCGGCGCCGAGCGGCACGCAGCCCAGATGCGTGCACACACCCAGCGTGATCAGCCAGTTCTTCTTGTCGGGCTTCGTCCGGTCGGCCAGCGTCTGCGCATCGCGCAGATCCCCGACCGGCACCTTGTCGGCCTCCGCGATCTCGGCGGGCGTCAGGTTGCGCACGAACAAGGGCTGCTTGCGGAAGCTAGTCTTGATCGCCTGGCCGGGCTCGATCTTGGACAGGTCGATCTCGGTGGTCGATTGCGCCAGCACGTCCGCCGACGGGTTCATCTGATTGACCAGCGGCAGGATGATGGCGACCACCCCTGTCCCGGCGAACGCGACGGTGGCGATGTTGAGAAAATCGCGCCGGCGCGGATCGCCGACCGGCTCGTCCAGCAGCGCCGGGTCTTCGCCAGGAGGAAGCTGATCGGAAACGGTCGCCATTCAATCGAGCCCTATGATTGCGAACACGGGCGAACGCCCGATTGGTCCCGCGCGAGGGGCGGGGTGACTGGTTCCAAATAGACACCGCCCCGCGCCTTTGCCAACACCTTTTGGCTGACGGTCACGTGGGGTTAACAGTATCAATGCGGATCGCACTGTATCAGCCGGAAATCGCCGGCAATGTCGGCGCGGTTCTGCGCACGGCGGCGTGCCTGGGCGCGAGCGTCGACCTGATCGAGCCGCTGGGATTCGTGTGGGACGACAAGCGGGTGGCGCGCGCGGCGATGGACTATATCGATCACGTGGCCGTGGCGCGCCACGCCGACTGGGAGGCGTTTGCCCGAACGGTCCGCGGGCGGCTGGTGCTGGCGACCACCCGTGGGGCGCGCGACCTGTGGGACACGCGGTTCGCGACGGGTGACGTGCTGCTGTTCGGATCGGAGGGGGCGGGCGTGCCCGACGCCGTGCATGCGCGCGCCGATCTGGCGGTGCGGGTGCCGGTACGGGCGGAGGTTCGGTCGCTCAACCTGTCGGTCACGGTGGGGATCGTGCTGGCGGAGGCGCTGCGGCAGACACGCGGGCCCGTGCCCGGGATCGAGGCCGGCGAATAGCTTGCGCGGGGCCGGCGGCGCGCAGGCCAAGGATGTAGCGGACGCATTGCGGGAAATGATCGGGCGGTTGGGTCCGCTGTTTGCAACACGGACGGCCGTGGTGATGTCGTCGGGAGTCGCCAAGTTGCAGGCGCGGCGAATCGCCGATGTCGACGCCGAGGTGTTCACGTCGATGGTGCTGGCGCGGGACTGGGTGTTGCGGGCCGCCGCGACGGCGCCAGCGTCGCCCCCCGTGGATGACGAGCCGAGCGATGCGCGAGCCGAAGGATTGACGGTTCACGTTCACGGCCCGTCGGATGTCGACGTGACGATGACCCCCGCGGCTGCGCTGGAAACCGCCAGGCGCATCGGCGATGCAGCCGCCGAAGTTCTGCTCGCGGTCAACGCAGGCAAGCCGGAGCCGCGCCGGCGCGCCGCATGACGAACACCTGGCCATCGCATCCCGAACAATAGCGGCTTGCGCCGGTCTCGACCCCTCTGGCCCCGCCCGCTACAGCGCGCAGCGATGCTTACCCTCGACGCCCAGCAGTCCGCCGCCCGCGCCTGGTTTGAATCGCTGCGCGACCGGATTTGCGCCGAATTCCAGGCGATCGAGCGCGAGGCCGGATCGGACGCTTCGTTCGACTACATCCACTGGGATCGCAGCGATCCCTCCGGCGGACCCGGCGGAGGCGGCGTGCGCGGCGTGATGAAGGGACGGGTGTTCGAAAAGGTGGGAGTCAACGTATCCACCGTCGGGGGCACGTTCGAAGGCGAATTCGGGCGGACAATCCACGGGGCGGGCGACGACCCGCGCTTCTTCGCCACCGGCATCAGCCTGGTCGCGCACATGGTCAACCCGCATGTGCCGGCGGTCCACATGAACTGCCGGTTCCTGCGCACCACGAAGCAATGGTTCGGCGGTGGCGCCGACCTGAACCCGCCGCTGCCGATCGCCGACGACACCGCCGACTTCCACGCGCGGCTGCGGACGGCGTGCGACGCGCACGACCCGGCCCACTACCAACGCTTCAAGCAATGGGCGGACGAGTATTTCTACATTCCCCATCGCAAGGTTCACCGCGGCGTCGGCGGCATCTTCTTCGATCACCTTGAGCAGGATTTCGACGCCGATTTCGCGTTCACGCGCGATGTGGGCGAGGCGTTTCTCGACATCTACCCCGCCATCGTGCGGCGGCGCGTGGACATGCCGTTCACGCCTGCGGACGTGGCGGCGCAGCGCGCGTGGCGAGGACGCTATGCCGAGTTCAACCTGGTGTACGATCGCGGCACGCTGTTCGGGCTAAAGACCGGCGGCAACATCGATGCCATTCTGATGAGCCTGCCGCCGCTCGCGACATGGGACTGACTCCGGTCGCCGCCGACCGGCTGGCGACGGTGGTCACCACGCTGGAGATGCGCGAACGGCCCCGCCCTCGCCCTTTGCCCTCGTCGAACCTCAGGCTAGCACGGTGGCGCGAGCCGGACTGCGCGTCCTACCGAGCGCTGTTCCGTCGGGTCGGCGGACCGTGGCTGTGGTTCTCGCGCCTGGCGCTCAGCGACGAAGCCCTGCTGGTCAAGCTGCGATCGCCGCATGCCGCGATCTACGCAGTCGTCGATCGCGAGGCCGTGGAGGTCGGCATGCTCGAACTCGATTTCGCGACCCCCGGCGAAGTGGAGCTCACCTACCTCGCGCTGGTGCCCGAGCTGACCGGGCAGGGTTACGGCCGCTGGCTGATGGCGCACGCGCTGGCGCTCGGCTGGCGGCGAGGGGTGGAGCGGATGCACCTCAACACCTGCACGCTCGACCACCCTTCCGCGCTCGGTTTCTACCGGGCGCAGGGTTTCGTGGCTGTCCGGCGTACGATCGAGACGTTTGCGGACCCGCGCGCGATCGGACTGTTGCCGCCCGACGCCGCGCCTCAGGTACCGCTGCTCGTCAACCGGCGATAGGCCGCGACCGCCAACAGCGCGGACGCGAGCGCCGCCAGCGTCGTCACGGCCGCCGCCAGGGCGTCCACCGTCGCCAGCGCCAACGGGTTCGCGCCGCCCGGCTGCGCGCGCAGCCAGGCGTCGAGCGACAGCAGCGGCTGCGGCGCGAACCAGCTCAGTCCCGAGATCGCTGCGGTCACGCCCATCAGCGGCAACCCCGTGCCGCGGGTCAGCGCAAAGCCGCGACCGACCGCATTCAGCGCGCCCAACGGCCGCTCCGCCACGAGCGCCGGCCCGGCCGGAAGGAAACGGCCAAGGATGTAAAGGCCGGGCAGGATCCACAGGGCAAGTCCGCCGACCGCCATCAAACCGACCAGCAGGCTCAAGAGCATGAAGCGTGGCCACAGCCGCGCGCCCATTCGCAGGGCCGCGCGCAGATCGGGCCGCGAGCGGTCGAGATACAGGGCATACAGCGTTGCCGTCCCCCAGCCGCCGATCCCGGCCGCGAGCATGAACCAGTGGCCTTGTGTCGCGACCCATTGGGCCAGCGCCTCGACCCACGCGGTCGCCTCCGGCGTGCCGGCGCGCGCGCCCTCCGGCATCCCCGGCGCGGTGGGGACCAGCAGCGCCAGCGCGAACGCCGGCAGAAACCAGAACGGGCCGGCCAGGCCGAGCAACAGCTCGCGGTCGCGCCGGAACAGGATCAGCGCGTCCGCCACCACGTGCGTGGCACGCAGTCTCACGTCGCGGACGGGATCGGAGCGGCCGCAATCGGCACGGCATCGCGGGCAAGCAGCGCCGCGTAGAGCCGCGCGCCGAACACCGCGACGACGGCGCTGAAGATGGCGCCGACCACCGCCGCCGCCAGCCCGCCGAGCAGCGTCGCGACCGTGATCAGCGCTGGGCCAAGAACCAGCCGCAAGACGACGACAACCACCGCCTGTGCTGCCAAGCTCGCGATCAGGAACACCACCACGAACAGGATTCCGACGCCGATGAGCCGCCAGGTCATCCCCCGCGTCAGCGTCCACGAGCGACCGAACGCGCCGATGCCGCGCTTTTCGTGCAGCACCACCGCCAACAGCGGGAACAGACGCGCACAGGCCCACGCCGCACCGATAAGGATGGCCAGGACATAGAAGAACAGGAAGACGTTGGTGCCCGCGGGCAACCTGGGCTGCGTGGCGCTGCCGGCCTGCGCCATCGCGGCCTGGAAGTCGAAGCCGCCGGCAGCGAGCATGGCGACCACGGGCACGACCAGCGCGATCCCGACCGCGATCAGCACCAGCATGAGCAGCAGCGCCGCCGGCAGCCGTTTCGTCGCGCTCGCGCTCGCCTGCCCGCGCGTGATCGCAGGATCGCTCGCGACGGCGATGATCGTCAGCGATCCCCAGACGCTGGCGATCAGCGCCACCAGCTTCACCAGCGCGCCCAGCGCCGCCACGCCGGGGGCCGGCGAAGCGCCGCCCCATGCGGTGAGCCCCACCTGGGCGGCTGCGGGCACGAAGAAGGCGAGCGTCGCCACGCCGGCCAGCGTCGCTGTCCTGCCCGCGAGCACGTCCGTCGTGCTGTCCCAGACGTTGCCGATCCTGACCATGATGCTCCCTCGCTGCTGGGCCGGCGTGTAGGGACGCCGCGTCCGCCGGGCAACGGTTGCACGCGCGGCTCGACGGCTGCACATCACCTGCGTGAGCGAGCTCGCCCCTCCCCATTGGTGCGTGGCCCCCGGGCTGACGCCGTACGCCGATGCGCTGGCGGCGATGGAGGCACGCGCGGCGGCCGTGGCGGCTGGCGAGGCGGCGGAGCTGATCTGGCTGCTGGAGCACCCGCCCGTCTACACCGCCGGCACCAGCGCGAGGCCGGCGGATCTGCTCGACCCGCGATTTCCGGTGGTCGCGGCGGGACGGGGCGGACAGTACACCTATCACGGGCCAGGCCAGCGCGTCGGCTACCTTGTGCTCGACCTGAACAAGCGCGGGCGTGACGTGCGACGCTTCGTGCACGCGGTGGAAGGCTGGATCATTGCCGCGCTGGACGAGCTTGGCGTCGCCGCGTTCCGCGCGCCGGGTCGCGTCGGGATCTGGACCGGCGATGGCGGGCACGAAGCGAAGATCGGCGCGATCGGCGTGCGCGTCAAACGCTGGGTGACGCTGCACGGATTCTCGCTCAACGTTCGGCCCGACCTTACCCATTTCACCGGGATCGTGCCCTGCGGACTACCAGATTTCCCGGTCACCAGCCTCTATCAGCTTGGCAATGCCGCAACGATTACTGATCTCGATCAAGCAATGCAGCGGAACGTTCCGACATTTTTGGATACTCTTTCTTGCCCGGGTGAAATGGAGGCTTGAGGCGAGGCGGCAAAGCGGTTAAACCCCACGTTGATTTGGTACATTCAACGGGCCAGCCAGCCACCCAAATCCTCAATCCAAGGGAGCAATTCGAATGCGTGCAATCATCTCCAAGGTCCTGACCGGCTCGCTCATCGCCGGCGCGGCGCTCGCGGTGTCGGCCTGTGGCCCGAAGACCGAGACCACGACCACCGACAACACGATGGTCACCGACATGAACACCACCGGCGACATGGGAACGATGAACGATTCCATGACCACGCTGGACGGCGGCGCCAACACCGGCATGATGGCGAACGACACCATGATGGGCAACGACACCATGATGGCGAACGACACCATGATGATGTCGAACTCCACGACGACGACCACCAACGCGATGTAATCGCGCGGCCCCGATTTGGGGTCGATGGTTTGAGGGGCCGTCCGGGCGACCGGGCGGCCTTTTCTCGTTTCGGCGGTCTTGCGGGCAGAAGTATCTTCGCTGACGCGTGCGACGGCGCGCCCGATGCCCGCGCCGGAAAAGCTTGGGTTCATGTGGGATCGGCTCTACGGCGATGGTTAACGGCGAAGTTCGAGAGGCTGAAGATGTTGGGTAAGGCGTTGATCCTGGGTGGGTTGATCGTTGGGCTGGCCACGGCACCGGCATCCGCGCAATTCTATCTCAAGAGCAAGGCGTTCAGCGGCGATCCCGTGCGCGGGGACGAACCGGGGATCGGCCCGTCGCTGCCGGGCGCGACGCCGGCAGAGGTCCGCGCGTCGCTGGTCTGGAACATGCGCGCCGCCCTCAACGTGGCGGCGTTGTCATGCCAGTTCGAGCCGACGCTGCTCACGGTACCCAATTACAACGCGATGCTGGTCGACCATCGTGTCGAGCTGAAGAACGCGTTCGACACCCTGAACAAGTATTTCGCGCGTACCGCGAAGACCAAGCCGGCCGGACAGACGGCGCTCGATCAGTTCGGCACCCGCACCTACTCGTCCTTCGTCACCGTCGGCGGCCAGCTCAGCTTCTGCCAGACCGCTGCCTCGATCGGGCGCGACGCCGTGTTTCAGCCGCGCGGTGAGTTCGGCTCGCTCGCCGCCAATCGAATGGCCGAGCTGCGCCAGACGCTGATCGGCTCCTTTGGCGAACAGGCGCTCAGCCGCATGGGCTACGTTCCGCCACGGCTCCCGCGACTGGACCCGGTATGCTGGAGCAAGAAAGGCGAATGGGTCGCCAAGAAGTGCGGTCCGCTGGTGTGGCCGCCGGCGGCTGCCGCGTAGCGGAGCTACCGTAACCCCAGCAGCTTGTGCGTCTGTAGCGACAGTCGCCACTGGGGGCGTTCCATGACGAGCGCGATGCAAGCCGCCTGATTGGCGACCGCCTGTACGTCGTCGAGCGGCTGGAGGAGGCGGTGGGTGAAGTCCCACCGTTCGGCTTCCGCCAGATCGGTGCCCGCCTGCGGCCAGACCAGCTTCAGCTCGTCACCGGTGCGTTGCACCACCGTGCTGCCGGCCTTGGGGCTGATGCACAGCCAGTCGATGCCGGGATGTGCCGGCAGCGTGCCGTTGCTCTCCATCGCGATGCGAAACCCCTGCGCATGCAGCGCCTCGACCAGCGCGTCGTCGACCTGCAGCATCGGCTCGCCACCGGTAAGGACGGCGAACCGATCGGCCAGTCCCTCGCCCCAGCTTGCGGCCGCCTGTGCCGCAAGCGCCTCCGCGTCCGCGAACTTGCCGCCGCCATCGCCGTCGGTACCGACAAAGTCGGTGTCGCAGAACCGGCACACGGCACGCGCGCGGTCTTCCTCCCGCCCCGACCACAGGTTGCAGCCGGCGAAGCGGACGAAGACGGCACGCCGGCCGGCGTTGACGCCCTCGCCCTGCAGGGTCAGGAACAGCTCCTTGACGGCATAGCTCATGGGGCGGCGGCGTATCGGGTCGGGTCGGCAATACCCGCGTCTGCGAAGCCCTTGCTGCGCAACCGGCAGCTATCGCACAGGCCGCAATGCTCGTCATCGGACGGATCGTAGCAGGACCAGCTCAAGCCGAGATCGAGCCCGAGCCGGGTGCCCTCGCGCACGATGTCGGCCTTGGTCATGTGCTGTAACGGCGCGCGGACGCGAAACGCGTTGCCCTCGACGCCCGCCTTGGTGGCGAGCTCGGCCAGCGTTTCGAACGCCTCGATGAACTCGGGCCGGCAGTCCGGATAACCCGAATAGTCGAGCGCGTTGACGCCGATGAACAGATCGCGCGCGCCCGCCGCCTCCGCCCAGGCAAGCGCCAGCGACAGGAACACCGTGTTGCGCGCGGGGACATAGGTGACGGGAATGCCCTCGCCCACGCCCCCCTTCGGCACGGCTATGTCGTCGGTCAGCGCGGAGCCGCCAAACGCGGCAAGGTCGAGCGGCAACACGACGTGACGCGCGACGCTCACCGCAGCCGCGACGCGGCGGGCTGCGGCGAGTTCGACACGATGGCGCTGATTATAGTCGAACGACAGCGCGAGCACCGCGAACCCGCTCTCGCGCGCCAGGGCGGCGGCGACGAAGGAATCGAGCCCGCCGGATACGAGCACCACGGCGAGAGGCTGGGTCATCGCGCGCGCGCTACGGGGCACGCTGCCGCGCCGCAACGAAAAAACGGGCCGCAGTGACGCGGCCCGAGGTTCGATCAAGGGAGAATAGCGTGCCGATCAAGCACCCGACGTCCACTAACCTGCAGGAATGAAGAACATCTTAATCCTCCCCGGGACGGGGAGGATTCAGGCGGCCACCGTTTCCGACGGCACGCTGAACACCGTCGCGCAGAAATGACAGTCGACCTTGATCAGCCCTTGCGCGTCGGCCATGGCGCGGCGTTCGTCGGCGGGGAACTTCGCGAGCACCGAGCGGATGTGGTCGCCATCGCAGCGGCAGCCGCGCGTCATCGCGGTGCTGCTCAGCAGCCGCACCTCGTCCTCGTTGAACAGCCGCCACAGCAACGTCTCCAGCGGCAGCTGCCGGTCGGCAAGCTCGGCCGGCGCGACCGTCTCGCCCAGGGCGGCGACATGCTCCCATTCGGGGTGATCGAGCCGCGTGTGCAGCCGCTCGCGGCCGTCCTCGCCCTCGGGCAGGTGCTGGAGGAACAGCCCGCCCGCAATCGTTGTGCCGTCCGCCAGCTTGCCGACGCCGATCCGCACCAGGCTGGGGATCTGCTCCGACTGCACGAAATAGCTCTGCACCGCCTCGGCGAGCGTCTCGCCGTCCAGCGGCACGATGCCCTGATAGCGCTCGCCCGATGTCGCGAGATCGAAGGTGATCGCCAGATAGGTCGGCCCGAACAGCGCGAACAGCGTCGGCTCGATCGGCGCGGCGGCGAGCGCGTCGGCGTCGAACTCGACATAGCCCCGCACGGCGCCGCCGCGATAGTCGCACACCAGCAGCCGCACCACGCCGGTTTCGGTACGCGTCTGCATCGTCAGCTGCGCGTCGCCGTCCTTGAGTGTCGAACCGATCAGCGCTGTCAGCGTCAACGCCTCCGCCAGCAACCGCTCGATCGCGGGCGGATAGGCATGCGCGGCGAGCACGCGGGTCAGCGTCGGGCCGAGCCGGACCAGCCGTCCGCGCGCGTGACGCTGCGGGATGGCGAAGCCGAGCGCGAGGTCGAGAGTGGGGTCGTTCATCGACATGACATAAGACGCGCGTGGGCTCGATCAAATGGCTACCAACGTCACCAGGCCTTGAGCCTGGGTCCAACGTGCCGCCAACCCGCCGCAGCCGCTGGCGCAACACGGCGATGCCGGATCAAGCCCGGCATGACGGCTAGATCTGCCCGAAGCACCACCTCAACACGCTCTTCTGCGCGTGCAGGCGGTTCTCCGCCTCCGCCCAGATCAGCGACTGCGGCCCGTCGATCACCTCCGCGCTCACCTCTTCGCCGCGATGCGCAGGCAGGCAGTGGAGGAACTTCGCATCGGGCTTGGCGAGCGCCATCAGCGCCGCGTCGACCTGATACGGCGTCAGCGCCGCCAATTTGGTGTCGGCATGCGCCTGGCCCATCGAGATCCAGGTGTCGGTGACGACCACGTCCGCACCCTCCACCGCCTCGTGAGGCGACGCGACGACTCGAGCGCGACCGGAACTGCGACCGATCGCCTCCTCGTCCGGCTGGAACCCCTGTGGGCAAGCGGCCACGACGTCGAAGTGCATCAGCGATGCCGCCTCGACGATCGACGCGAGCACGTTGTTGCCGTCCCCCAGCCACGCGACCTTCAGGCCGGGGAGCGGCTTGCCCGCCTCGACGATGGTCAGCAGATCGGCCATGATCTGGCAGGGGTGCGATGCGTCGGTCAGGCCGTTGATAACGGGCACGGTCGCGTACTCGGCCATTTCCAGCAGCTTCGCATGGTCGTCGGTGCGCAGCATGATCGCATCGCAATAGCCCGACAGGACGCGCGCGGTGTCCGCCACCGTCTCGCCGCGACCGAGCTGCATCTGGCTCGAGTCCGATATGATCACCTCGCCGCCGAGCTGCCGCATGGCACCGTCAAAGCTGAACCGGGTGCGGGTCGAGTTCTTCTCGAACACCATCGCCAGCACATGGCCGGCGAGCGGTGCGTCCGCATCCACCCGACCCTTGGGCCACCCCGCACGCGCCGCCTTGCGGTCGAGCGCATCCGCCAGCATCGCGGCGATGCCGTCGGCACCGGCCTCGGTGAGCGAGAGGAAGTGCCTCATGTTTCCTTCTCCCCTTGCGGGAGAAGGTGGCTCCGCGAAGCGGAGACGGATGAGGCGCGCGAGTCGACGGCTCGCGCGACCGCTGCGCGGTCGCCCCCCTCACCCTTCCGGCCCTGCGGGCCTCCCTCCCCCTCCCGCGAGGGGAGCGGGGAAAGCAGACTATTCATCCGCCACCGGCACATACACCCGCGCCGCCTCGCTCAGCTTTTCCACGCACTCCGCGATGTGGCTTTCGTCGATCACCAGTGGCGGCAGGATGCGGACGACGTTCTCGCCGGCAGAGACCGTCAGCAGGCCGTGATTGTCGCGGGCGTGCGCGACGAACGGGCGCGCGTCGCTCTTGAGCTTGACGCCCAGCATCAGCCCCTCGCCGCGCACCTCCGCGAACAGGTGGTCGTGGTTGGGCAGCATCTGCTCCAGCGCCTGCCGCAGCCGCGCGCCCATCTGCACGACATGGTCAAGAAATCCCGGCGCTTCGATCACATCCAGCACCGCCTCGCCGACCGCCATCGCGAGCGGGTTGCCGCCATAGGTGGAGCCGTGGGTGCCGAACACCATGCCCTTGGCCGCGTCTTCGGTGGCCAGGCACGCGCCGAGCGGAAACCCGCCGCCGATCGCCTTTGCCACCGCCATGATGTCGGGCGTGATCCCGTACAATTCGTGCGCCCACATCTTGCCGGTCCGGCCATAGCCGCACTGCACCTCGTCCAGCACCAGCAGCAGCCCGCGCTCGTCGCACGCCTGACGCAGGCCGCGCAGGAAGTCCTGCGACGCGACGCGGATACCGCCCTCGCCCTGGATCGGTTCGACCATGAAGCCGGCGGTGTTGTCGTCGATCAGCGCCAGCGCGGCGTCGAGATCGTTGAACTTGCTGTAGGCAAACCCCGGCAACAGCGGCTCGAACCCGTCGCGCATCTTGGCCTGGTCGGTCGCCGAGATCGCGCCCAGCGTGCGGCCGTGGAACGCGGTGTCGAAGGTGATGAGCGTGTGCCGCTGCGGATTGCCGTTCGCATAGTGATATCGGCGCGCGGTCTTGATCGCGCACTCGATCGCCTCGGCACCCGAATTGGTGAAGAACACCGTGTCGGCAAAGCTCGCGTCGACAAGGCGCTGCGCGAACCGCTCCCCTTGCGGCGAGCCGTAAAGGTTCGAAACGTGCATCAGCGTGGCCGCCTGACGCGCGATCGTCTCGGTCAGCGCCGGATGGCCGTGGCCGAGCGCGTTGACCGCGATGCCCGCTGCCATGTCGAGATACTTGGCCCCGTCCTCACCATACAGATAGCAGCCCTCGCCTCGCACCGGCCGAACCCCGCAGCGGGGATAGACGGGCATGAGAGCGGTGATCGCCACGGGAGTTCTCCGACGCAAAAGGGCGGCCCGCGCTGGACCGCCCTGCGACTTCATACGGGTGGAGTGCCCGCCTGCCAAGGGACGCAATCAGGCGTCGATCGCCTCTTCCTCCAGCCGGCCTGCATTCTCCTGAATAAAGGCGAAGCGGTGCGCGGGGTTGTTGCCCATCAGGCGGTCGACCAAGTCCTTCACGCCGGCGCGCTCCTCGTACTCCTGCGGCAGGGTGATGCGGAGCATGCCTCGCGTCTTCGGGTCCATGGTGGTCTCGCGCAGCTGCATCGGGTTCATCTCGCCCAGCCCCTTGAACCGCGACACATCCACCGTCTTGCCCTTGAACGCGGTGCGTTCGATCTCGGCGCGGTGCGCATCGTCGCGCGCGTAGAGCGACTTCGCGCCGACGGTCAGCCGATAGAGCGGCGGTTGCGCGAGATAAAGGTGCCCGCGCCGGACGATGTCCGTCATCTCCTGAAAGAAGAAGGTCATCAGCAACGTCGCGATATGCGCGCCGTCGACATCGGCGTCGGTCATGATGACGATGCGTTCGTAGCGCAACGCGGTCGGGTCGCAGTCCTTGCGCGTGCCGCAGCCGAGCGCCTGGATCAGATCGGCGATCTCCGAATTGGCCCCGATCTTGGCCTGCGTGGCGGATGCGACGTTGAGGATCTTGCCTCGAATCGGCAGGATCGCCTGCGTCTTGCGGTCGCGGGCCTGCTTGGCCGAGCCGCCCGCACTGTCGCCTTCGACGATGAACAGCTCGGTGCCGGCCGGGCTGTCGGCGGAGCAGTCGGTCAGCTTGCCGGGCAGGCGCAGCTTGCGGCCCGATGTCGCGGTCTTGCGCTTGACCTCGCGCTCCTGCTTGCGGCGCAGGCGATCCTCCATCCGCTCGCAGACATAGCCGAGCAGCGCCTTGCCGCGATCCATGTGCGCGGACAGCCAGTGGTCGAAGTGATCCCGGACCGCCTTCTCGACCAGCCCGGCCGCCTCGGGCGAGGTCAGCCGGTCCTTGGTCTGGCTCTGGAACTGCGGCTCGCGGATGAAGACGGACAGCATCAGCTCGGCGCCGACCACCACATCGTCGGCGGTCAGCTCCTTGGCGCGCTTGTCCTTCACCAGCTCGCCGAACTGGCGCAATCCGCGCACCACCGCCTGCCGCAGGCCCTGCTCATGCGTGCCGCCGTCGGGCGTCGGGATGGTGTTGCAGTACCAGGAATAGCTGCCGTCGGACCATAGCGGCCACGCGACCGCCCATTCGACGCGGCCCTGCTCGGCGGGAAAGTCCTGCGATCCGGCGAAGAACTGCGCGGTCGCGCTTTCGCGATCGCCGAGCTGCTCCTTGAGGTGATCGGCTAGACCGCCCGGGAACTGGAAGGTCGCCTCCGGGGGCGTGTCGTCGGCGATCAGCGACGCGTCGCAATGCCAGCGGATCTCGACCCCGGCGAAGAGGTACGCCTTGGACCGCGCGAGCCGGTACAGCCGCTGCGGCTTGAAGCTGAGCTCGGGCCCGAAGATTTCCGTATCGGGCGTGAACGCGACCGACGTGCCGCGCCGGTTGGGGGTGCCGCCCAGATGTTCCAGCGGCCCCAACGTCAGACCCTTGGCGAAGCGCTGGCGGTACAGCTGCCGGTCGCGCGCGACCTCCACCACCGTGTCCGACGACAGCGCGTTTACCACCGACACGCCCACCCCGTGCAGCCCGCCGCTGGTCGCGTACGCCTTGCCGCCGAACTTGCCGCCCGAGTGCAGCGTCGACAGGATCACCTCCAGCGCCGACTTGTCGGGGAACTTGGGGTGCGGATCGACCGGGATGCCACGGCCGTTGTCGGTGATCGTCAGCCGGTTGCCGGGCTCCAGCGTCACCTCGATGCGGGTCGCATGCCCCGCCACCGCCTCGTCCATTGCATTGTCGAGCACCTCGGCCGCGAGATGATGCAATGCGCGCTCGTCGGTGCCGCCGACATACATGCCGGGACGGCGGCGGACCGGCTCCAGCCCTTCGAGCACCTCGATCGAGGAGGCGTCGTAAGTGGGTTGTGTCGAAGGGGCGGAAGCGAACAGGTCAGCCATGTGCGGAACGTATGGGAGACAAGCCCAAAGGGAGCAAGCGCACGGAGGTAACGCTGCGATCACCGCCCCGTCACGGGCGGCCCCGAATAGGCCCGCTAAGCTTGGCTCAGCGCACCCTGGGTCCGCCGAACGGCAGCGGCGGCGGGGCACGGCGATCACGGCGCGGCAGCTGTGCCTGATACGCGTGGCCGCAATGCGCGACGCAATACGGGAAGCCCGGGTTCACCTTGTCGCCGCAGAAGTGGAAGTCGGGCTCGCCGGGATGGCCCAGCGGCCATTTGCAGATCCGATCGTTGAGGTCGAGCAGCGTCGTCTTGCCGGCGATGTCGGCGGAAGGCTTCGCGGGCACCAGCCGGCGCGGCGGCGCGGGTGTGGTGGGCGGATGCTGGTCGCCGGGCGACTGGCGCACGAACCCACCCGGGCCGACCGAACGCATGATCGGCAACGGCGCCGCCGGACGCGGTACGGGTGTTTCGCTGTCCGCGTCCGACTCCGGTTCCGGCGCGGCCACCGCCGTCGGGCGATCGACCGGCGGCGGTGCGACTTCCCGCACCGGTTCAACCACCGGCGGCGGCGGCGCGGGCGTCGGTATCGGTGCCTTGGCCTCCGGCTCGTTGGGCCGGACGGGCGAAGGACGCGCCTGGAGGCCCAGCCGATGCGCCTTGCCGATCACGGCGTTGCGGCTGACCTCGCCCAGCGCCTCGGCAATCTGGCTGGCGGTCTGGCCCGCCTCCCACATCGTCTTCAGCTGGTCCATGCGGTCTTCGGTCCAGGACATGCATCTTCCTTAGTGCGTTGCGGGCGGCGGCGGCGCGGAGTAGCGCCACGAGCGATGAGCAGCCAACCCCCCGTCTTAGTTCCATCGGCGATCAGGACCGCGCCCCCCTTGAGCAGTTGGGGTGTGCCGGTGATCCGAAACGTCAATTGGGGTGGCCTGAAGACGCTCTATGTGAAGGAGGTGCGCCGGTTCTTCAAGGTGCAGCTGCAGACGGTGTGGGCGCCCGCGATCCAGACGCTGCTCTATCTGGTCGTCTTCACCACCGCGCTGGGCGCGAATGGCGGCGTGTCGATCGGCGGCACGACGGTAACCTTCGCCAATTTCGTCGGGCCGGGGCTGATCGTCATGGGGATGATGACGAGCGCGTTCGCGAACGCGAGCTTCTCGCTGCTGGTCGGCAAGATTCAGGGCACGATCGTCGATTACCTGATGCCGCCGCTGTCGACGGGCGAGCTGCTGGTGGCGTTGATTGGCGGGTCGGTGACGCGCGCGTTCTGCGTCGGCGGCGCGGTGTGGCTGGCGATGCTGTTGTGGCCGGGCGTCGATGTCATTCCCGAACATCCGCTGGTGGTGCTCGCCTTTGGGCTGCTCGGCGCCACATTTCTGGCGCTGCTCGGGCTGCTGACCTCGATCTGGGCGGAGAAGTTCGATCACGCCGCCGCGGTGACCAACTTCGTGGTCGGACCGCTGACGCTGCTGTCGGGCACCTTCTACTCGGTCGACCGGCTATCGCCGCTGTTCCGCGACATCAGCCACGCCAATCCCTTCTTCTATATCATTTCCGGGTTTCGCTACGGGTTCCTGGGCGTATCCGACTCGCCCGTGGCAATCGGATTGACGCTGATGCTGGTGCTGACCCTCGCCCTGGGTGCGCTGTGCTATATGCTGCTGCGGCGTGGGTGGAAGCTGAAGAACTAGACGGTAGCTCGCACCGTGCCCCTACTGTGAGAATGCGCCCGCCACTCGTCGCCGAGCAATCCCCAGATCAGCGAGTCGCGCACGCCGATATGCGTCTCCCACTCGCCGCGAAGCCGACCTTCCAGCGTGAAGCCGAGCCGTTCGAGCAGGCGGTTGGAGGGGGCGTTATCCGGGTCGGTGTCGGCAAACAGCCGACGGGCGCCTTGGTGGAACAGCAGGTCGATCAGGGCCGTCACCGCCTCGCCTGCCAGGCCACGACGCCAGTGCGCGCGCGCGAGTGAATAGCCGATCTCGATCAAGCCGCTGCGCCTTTCCATCGCGTTGACGGTGCCGATCGCGCGATCGTCGCCGCGCAGGGTGACCGCCCAGACCCGGAAGTCGGGCCCGGCGACGTTGCGCGCGACACGCTCGCGCGTCTGCTCGAGCGTGTCGTGGGGTGCGTGCGACCACCAGCGCATCGCCTCCTCGTCGCCATAGATGGCGTGAAGCGCGTCAGCGTCGCTCGTGACCAGCGGCCGGAGCACCAGCCGCGTGGTCGTCAGCACCGGCACGTTCACGCGCGTGTGGAGTTCATGCGCTCAGCGCATCCACCAGCGCGCGGACCTTCTTCTGCCGCCACTGCGGCAGCGGTGCGACCAGCCAATAGCCTTGGCCGGAGGGCTGCGGCTCCCCGACCGCGACCACCCGACCGCTCGCCAGATCGGCGCGTGCGATCAGCTCGGGTACGGTGGCGCTGCCCAGCCCCGCCGCCGCCGCATCGACCGCCAGCCCAGCGTCGGCGACCGTCATCGCGGCGGTCCCGTCCGGCGCTCCCGGCCAGGCGATCGCGCCGTCGTGGCCGGAACTCTGCCCGGCGACAGTCACCATCCCTTCGGACTCGATCGCCTCGCCCTCCTCCGCCCCCGGGCCGTCGCCCCAGCGCACGGCCAGGTCCAGATTGGCTTGCGCAAAATCCACCATCTCGTCGGCGGCGAGCAGCACGAAGCGCATCTCTGGGTCCGCGCGCGCGATCTCGGCGAGGCGCGGCATCAGCCATTTCTCCGTGACGTCACGCGGCGCGGCGATGGTCAGCGACTTGGAGGTCTGCCCGGCCTGCATCGCGCGCACCGCTTCCTCGAATTGCAGGAACCCGTCGCGCAGCGGGCCGAGCCCCGCCTCCGCTTCCGGCGTCAGCTCCAGCCCGCGCGTGGTGCGGCGGAACAGCACCGCGCCCAGCGTGTCCTCCAGCGCGCGGATCTGTTGGCCGACGGCCGCCGGGGTCACCGCCAGCTCGTCGGCGGCACGCGTGAACGACAGGTGCCGCGCGGCCGCGTCGAGTACGCGCAGGCCGTTCAGGGGCAGGTGAGTGCGTTTCATCTCTCCCCTCCCGCTCGCGGGTGGGGTCGAGGGTGGGAATGTGATGCGATTAACACGACGCGGACATGCCCTCCCGTAGCGCCTCCCGCAAGCGGGAGGCGAACTAGCTCGTCACCGCCGGAGCGATCAGCGCGAAGGGCGGGATGTCGACATCGAACGTCGTGCCGTCTTCCGCCACCATCCGATAGCTGCCCTGCATCGCGCCCGTCGGCGTCGCCAACGGACAGCCGGACACATAGTCGAAACTGCCACCCGGCTCGATCAGCGGCTGCTCGCCGACCACGCCCTCGCCCTCGACCGTGTGCTTGGCCCCGCGGCCGTCGGTGATGATCCAATGCCGCGTGAGCAGCTGCACCGCGCCGGCTCCCTCATTCTCCAGCCGGATGTGATAGGCCCAGAACCACCGACCGCGCCGCGGCTCGGATTGTTCGGGCAGATAGCTCACCGACACGCGCACGGTGACGCCACGCGTCGTCGTGGCGTGGGGGAAGAGAAAGTTCACAGGCCCACCGCGAGCAGCGCGCGGTTGAGATCGTCGAGCAGGTCGGCGGGATCCTCCAGCCCGACGTTCAGGCGCAGCAGCCCCTCGGTCACGCCCATTTCCAGCCGCTTCTCCTCGGCCATGCCCGAATGCGTCGTCGACGAGGGATGCGTCATCAGCGAACGCGAGTCGCCGATGTTGTTGGAGATGTCGATCAGCTCCAGCGCGTCGAGCAGGCCGTGCGCCTGGCTGCGGTCCGCCACCTCGAATGCGAAGATCGCGCCGGCGGCGTCCATCTGGCTCATCGCCAGATTGTGCTGCGGATGACTGGGCAGGCCTGGGTGCAGCACGCGCGGCACCCGGCCCTCCAGGAAACGGCCGACCGTTACTGCATGCTCCGACTGGCGGCGGATGCGCAGGTCCAGCGTCTCCAGTCCCTTCAGCACCACCCAGGCGTTGAACGGCGACAGCGTCGGGCCGGTGTTGCGCGTGAAGGGCAGCAGCGTGTCGTTGATGAACGCGTGCGTGCCGCACACCGCCCCGGCGAGCACCCGACCCTGCCCGTCCATCATCTTGGTCGCGGAATAGGCGACCACGTCCGCGCCCCATTCCATCGGCCGTTGCAAGGCCGGGGTTGCAAAGGCGTTGTCGACCACGGTGACGATGCCGCGAGCGCGGGCGATGTCGCACACGGCCCTGAGGTCGACCACATCCATGGTCGGGTTGGCGGGCGTCTCGAAGAAGAACACCTTGGTCTCAGGCCGGCACGCATCGGCGAACGCCTGCGGGTCCCGCGCATCGACGACCGTGGTAGCGATGCCGAATTTCGGCAGCAGCGTGTCCGTGAGCCAGCGGCACGAGCCGAACGCCGCGCGGCCGCCGACCAGGTGATCGCCCGCCTGCAACTGGCACAGCAGCGCCGCCGTCATCGCCGCCATACCGGTCGCGGTGGTGCGGCAGGCCTCCGCTCCCTCCATCAGCGCAATGCGGTGCTCCAGCATCTCCACCGTCGGGTTCTGGAGGCGCGAATAGGTCATCCCCGCCTGCTCGCCGGCGAACCGCGCGGCGGCGTCGGCGGCCTTGTCGTAGCAATAGCCCGAGGTCAGGAAGAGCGCTTCGGACGTCTCGCCCCACTCGCTGCGCGCGGTGCCGCCGCGGATCGCGCGGGTGGCGGGCCGCCAGCGGTCGGTGATCGAACGGTCCTGGCCGGTGTGGCGCTTCATGCGGGCGCTTTGCCTGTTCCCAGGCGGGGCCGCAAGGAGCAGCAACCCTCCCCGGCGGAAGCAGGGGCCTAGTCCGCCGCGCGGACCATCGACACACCGTCTCGGGTGCTCACCTGCTCCGGCACGGCCGACCGGCCCCCGGCTTCCGCCGGGGAGGGGCTGACTTGCCGATGTCAGGGCTTGCGTGACCGGCGGCCATTCTAAACAACCCTTTGGGTGCGCCTCCCGACCCGCCCCCTGCCCGTCGCGATCGCGCTAGCCCTGTTTGCGCAGGCGCTGTTCCTCTACCGCCTCGCCACCCCGACCACGCTTGTCTTCGACGAGGTCCATTACGTTCCCGCCGCACGCCAGCTGTGGGCGTTGGCCGGACCAACCAACATCGAGCACCCGCTGCTCGGCAAGGCGCTGATCGGGCTGGGGATGGCGGTGTTCGGCGACAACAGCTTCGGTTGGCGCATCGCCGCCAGCCTGGCTGGATCGGCGACGGTGTTGGGGCTGTTCGCGATCGCATGGTTGCTGTTCCGCAGCCTGCGCACCGCAACCCTGTGCGCGCTGTTCGCGCTCGCCAACATCACGCTCTACGTCCAGGCGCGGATCGCGATGCTGGACCCGTTCATGGCGGCGTTCGTCGTCGGCGGGGTTGCGGCGATGCTGTGGTCGATGCGCTCGACCGGCCCGGCGGTGGCGCGGCGCTGGATGCTCGGCGCGGTGCTGCTGGGGCTGGCGATCGGGGTAAAGTGGGCGGCGGTCCCGTATCTCGGCTTCGCGGCCCTCGCCTTCATGGTCGCCCGGTCGCCGACGCGCTGGCCCGGTCTATCGCCGTGGAACGCCGCGTGGCGGCTCGCAGTCGGCAGCGCGGCCGCTTATTTCGCGACCTTCCTCCCTGCCTTCTTCTACGCCCGCGACGCCTTGACGCTGGCGGAGCTGCTGCCCTTTCAGCTCGAAATGTACACGCAGCAGACGCAGAAGCTGCCGTCGCATACCTACCAGTCCGCCTGGTGGAGCTGGCCGCTCGACCTGCGCCCGATCTGGTACCTGTACGAACCTGTCGATGGTGCGCAGCGCGGCGTGCTGATGATCGGCAATCCGGCGATCATGTGGGGCGGGCTGCTGGCGGTGGCGGCTTGCCTGTGGGCACGGGCGTGCGAGCGCTCGGCGGCGCTGGGCGGAGTGGCGGCGCTGTGGCTGGGCGGCTGGGGTGTCTGGGCGCTGATCCCCAAGAGCCTGGGCTTCTTCTATTATTACTACTTGCCAAGCCTGTGGCTGTGCCTCGCGCTGGCGGCGGCGTTCCACCATTTCGGCCGCGGGCGGTTCCGCTACTGGGACGAGGCCTTTCTGGCGCTGGCGGGCGGGCTCTTCGTCTATTTCTTTCCGATCATCTCGGCAGCGCCATTGGAAGGGCCGCAGGCGTTCCAACGTTGGATGTGGCTGCCGGGCTGGCCCTAATACCGGCCCCACGTGAAGCGCGACGACAGCGCGTAGTTCCACACCGCGCCGACCAGCACCCCGACCAGCGCCGACGCCACCCAGGCCCCGTCGCGGACGTCGTGCAGGAACCCGGCAACGCCAACGTTCGCCACCGCGCCCACCGAACACACCGCCGCGAACGACACCCAGCCGTCGGCGAGCTGCTTCCATCCCTTCAGCCGTCGGTCGCGATAGGTCAGCGCATTGTTGAGGAAGAAGTTCACCGTCAGCGCCACCAGCGTCGCGCCGATCTGGCCGGCGAGGAACGACGCGCCCGCCCCTTGGTACAGCAGCGCCAGCACGGCCATGTGCACGATGACGCCCAGCAGCCCGATGGCCGAGAACATCGCGAATCGCACCGGGATGACGCGTCCGAACATGCGATCGTACAGCGCGATCAGATATTCCAGCGCGACGACGTGATCGAGCTTGGACTCGCCCGCCGTGCGCACGCGAAAGGTGTAGGGCAGCTCGGCGAAGCGCAGCGGCCGCGGGCTGGTCGTCATCAGGTCGAGCAGGATCTTGAACCCGATCGCCGACAGGTCGGGCGCCAGACGCCGGACGACATCGGTGCGGATCGCAAAGAACCCGCTCATCGGGTCGCTGAGGTCGGCCTTCAACACCCGGCGCGACAGCCGCGCGGCGAGCGCGGATTTGGCGACGCGGTCGCGGTCCCACTCGCCCGTGCCGCCGCCATCGATGAACCGCGACCCGATCACCACGTCGAGCGCCGCGTCCCCCTGCAACCGATCGAGCATTGCGGGCAACAGCGTCTCGTCATGCTGCAGGTCGCCATCGATCACCGCCACGACCGGCGCGGCGGTGGCGCACATGCCTTCGATGCACGCGGAGGAAAGGCCGCGCCGGCCGATGCGCTGGACGACACGAACCCTGTGGTCCGCGCGCGCCAGTTCCCGCGCGGCGTCGGCGGTGCCGTCGGGACTGTCGTCGTCGACGAACAGCACCTCCCACCCCCGCCCGACCAGTGCGCGATCGAGCCGGTTCACGAGCTCCGCCACATTGGCGCGTTCGTTGAACGTCGGCACCACGACCGCGAGTTCGAGCATCAAAGCGCCGCCAGCACCGCGTCGCCCATTCCTTGCGTCGACAGCGCCCCGCCCAGATCCGTCGTCCGCGCGCCGCCGGCGATCGCCGCCGCCACCGCCGCCTCGATGCGGTCGGCGGGTGCGGCCAGCCGCAGCGAATGGCGCAGCATCATCGCCGCCGACAGGATCGCGGCGCACGGATTGGCCTTGCCCTGGCCGGCGATGTCGGGCGCGGAGCCGTGGATCGGTTCGAACAGCCCCTTGCCGTCCTCGTCCAGCGCGGCGGACGGCAGCATGCCGATCGAGCCGACGCACATCGACGCCTGATCGGACAGGATGTCGCCGAACAGGTTGCCGGTGACGATGACGTCGAACTGACCGGGCGCGCGCACCAGCTGCATCGCGGCGTTGTCGACATACATGTGCGTCAGCTCGACCTCGCGAAAGTCCTGCGCGACCTCGTTGACGATCTCCCGCCACAGCGCCGAGGTCTCCAGCACATTGGCCTTGTCGACCGACAGCAGCTTGCCGCGCCGCCTCGCCGCCGCCTGGAAACCGATGCGCGCGACGCGGGCGACCTCCGCCTCGTCGTAACGCATCAGGTCGTGCCCCTCGCGCAGGCCCTTGTGCGTGCGCCCGCGGCCCTTCTCGCCGAAATAGACATCGCCGGTCAGCTCGCGCACGATCAGCAGGTCGATCGCGCGCGCGATCTCCGGCTTGAGCGCACTCGCGTCCTCCAGTCCGGGGAACAGCCGCACCGGGCGCAGATTGGCGAACAGGCCGAGCTGCTTGCGCAGTCCCAGGATCGCCTGTTCCGGCCTGAGGTCACGCTCCAGCCCGTCGAACTGCGGGTCGCCGACCGCGCCGAACAGGATCGCGTCCGCGCGCTTGGCGAGCGCCAGCGTATCGGGCGGCAGCGGGTGGGCGGCGGCCATGTACGCAGCACCGCCGACGGGTGCCTCCTCGAACGTCAACCCAAGATCGAGCGCGTCGAGCACGCGCCGCGCCTGGGTGGTCACTTCGGGGCCGATGCCGTCGCCGGCCAGAACTGCGATCAAAGCCATGCGCCAGCTCTTGCCGGGCGGCCGCGCGTCACGCAACCGCGCGCTTCAACCGCTCGACCAGCCGTTCGCGCGCGGCGAGCGTGTCCGCGCGCCGGTCGACCAGGATGTCGCGCGCCAGGAAATGGCCGGTCAGCCGCAGCCCATCGAAGATCGCCGGCCAGTCCGCCTCGCCGCCGGCACGGGCAAAGTCGGGCAGCGGCAACAGCTTCGCCTCCAGCCCGATCGCCGCCGCCCGGCTCACCGCGCCGCCGCTCTTCGGGCTGACGAACGCAAGCTCGTCCTGCGCCCCGGTCGCGACGCACCGCTCCAGATCGAGCCCGAACCCCAGCTCGGCGAGCAGGAGCAGCTCGTAGCGGACCAGCGCCGCCGCCCAGCCGCGCGCGGTCGGCGCCGCCTCGATCGCGTCGAGCACGCCGGCCAGCCCGTCGTGGAGCCGGGGATAGGCCTGCGCCTCGGGCAACGCCGTCGCGGTCAGCGCCGTCACCCACTCCAGCGCGGCGGCGGGCAGCGGCTCGGCATGCCGCGCCGCCCGGCTGTGGACCAGCTCGACGGTCAGCGCCGCCAGCTGCTCGCCCGTCCGCGCGCGCCATTCGCCCAGCACGGTGTTGGCGGGCAGCAGCACCGGCCGCAGCCGCCGCGACCGCCCGCCGCGCACATAGCCCGGCTGCACGCCATCGTCGCGCGTGAACCCCCGCACGATCGCGCCATGCTCGCCATGCGCGCGGACCGCGAGGATGATGGCGGGCGCGCGCAGGTGCATGAGCCCGCGTCTAGCACCAGGCTCCACCCCCGCGAAGGCGGGTGCCCTGCGACCCGTGCTGCGGAGCGCGGCATGTAGGACAGCATCAGGAGCAGCCGTCCGCACCATCGGGCACGGATCATGCCTGCTCGTCGGCACCCCGCTCCACCGTGCGCATCGCGTCGGTGATCGCGACCGTCTCGACGCTGACGCGCACGACCTTCGCCAGCAGCGCGATCATGCTCTCCTTGTAATCGGCGAAGCGATAGGTGTTGAACTTGGCCGCGATCGTCGGGTCGCGCGGCTTCTTTTCCTTGTGCTGGTCGAGCACCCAGTCGATCGCGGAGCGGTTGCCGAGGCGGTAGGTCCAGGCTTGCGGCGGGATGCCGGTGATCTGCGTGTCGGCATCGACCACGACCACGCCCTGCTCGGGCTGCGAGCGCAGGATCGGCTTGGGATGGGTGCCCTCGGCGCGCTTGGCGGGGGTGTCGACGCGCTCGACCGGCCAGGGGGTGACCTCCTCATAGCCGATGTGCATCGCCATCAGCGTGCTCCCCCACCCGACCCATTGCGCGAAGTCGGGGTAGAAGGGGATGCGCGGAAACTCGCGCTTGAGGTTCAGCGCATAGGTCTCGCGATAGACGGGATCGTGGAGGACGGCATAGACATAGTGGAAGATCGCGTCCTTCGTGACGCCCTTCTTACCGTAGCGTGCGACGAACTTGTTGAGCGCCCAGTCGGTGATGTTGTCGATGCGCTCGCCGGTTTTTGTGTAACGGTAGCGGGGCAACTCCACCGTACCCGCGCCGCTTCCCACCAAGTGTAAATCACAGACCATGCCGGTCGCCAGAGTCATCCAAGGCTTCTGCGAATCTGGCCCGGTGAAGTCGATTGAGAGATTCTCCGACGACCCTGAGAACGGAAAAATCTGATCGTTGAGATAGGGCATCTCATTTAATTGCGGGGAGTAGGCCAACCAAAGCTTGGTAAAGGGCCGGTACATCGACTCTCTCGAAGGGGGAGCGGTCACGGCGACGCGCCGCCTCGCTAAAGCTTTTAGGGCGCGAGTCCATTTTATCCCGGAGCGGAAGCGCACCTCCTCCGCGTCGTTCTTGTGCCACGGCTTTGAATCACGGATGGCTTTGCCATAATCATCAAGCAGGTAGTCCACCTTAGCGTTCAGGCGGACGGGATCTTGGTCGTAAACCCAATCATCACGATTGGTGACAACTCCGAGCGAGAACAGATGGAAGATTGACCCCTGACCGCGAGTACCCAGCTTAGTAGCTTTGGTTGCGATCGGGAGGTATCTCGATGGATAGGGCTGCGCATCGTCTAGCCACGCGCCATCGGCGCTCGGCTTGACGGTCGTCGATTTGATTTGCCCTAAGCTCAGATCATTGAGCCATGAAAGTTTGCCGTCCGCATCGACGTCGGGCGCCATCGTAATTTCTAGATGCGCAATCCCCGCTCGCCCTTTCTTGCGAACCAGGAATGCGATGGCGACCCCGGTTCCAATGCCAAATACATTCGAAAT
>NZ_JAQGLJ010000012.1 GCF_028292945.1 Sphingomonas bacterium
TTCGGCGAGATCAAGAAGCCCGAGACCATCAACTATCGCACGTTCAAGCCCGAGCGTGACGGCCTGTTCTGCGCGCGCATCTTTGGTCCGATCAAGGACTATGAGTGCCTGTGCGGCAAGTACAAGCGCATGAAGTACAAGGGCATCGTCTGCGAGAAGTGCGGCGTCGAGGTCACGGTCTCCAAGGTCCGCCGCGAGCGGATGGGGCATATCGAGCTTGCAGCGCCCGTCGCGCACATCTGGTTCCTGAAGTCGCTGCCGAGCCGCATCGGCCTGCTGCTCGACATGCAGTTGAAGCAGCTCGAGCGCGTGCTGTATTTCGAGGCGTATATCGTCACCGAGCCGGGCCTGACCCCGCTCGAGAAGTATCAGCTGATGACCGAGGACGAGCTCCTCGAGGCGCAGGACGAGTATGGTGAGGACGCGTTCTCGGCCGGAATCGGCGCCGAGGCCGTGCGCAAGATGCTCGAGGACCTGGACCTCGAGGGTGAGCGCAAGGAGCTGCTGGAAGAGCTGGCGGTCACCAAGTCCGAGCTCAAGCCCAAGAAGATCATCAAGCGGCTGAAGGTCGTCGAGAGCTTCATCGATTCCGGCAACCGCCCCGAGTGGATGATCCTGGAGGTCGTGCCGGTCATCCCGCCCGAGCTGCGCCCGCTGGTGCCGCTGGACGGCGGCCGCTTCGCGACGTCGGATCTGAACGACCTGTACCGCCGCGTCATCAACCGCAACAACCGCCTCAAGCGTCTGATGGAACTGCGCGCGCCGGACATCATCGTCCGCAACGAGAAGCGCATGCTGCAGGAGGCGGTCGACGCCCTGTTCGACAACGGCCGTCGTGGCCGCACGATCACCGGCGCCAACAAGCGGCCGCTGAAGTCGCTGTCCGACATGCTGAAGGGCAAGCAGGGCCGCTTCCGCCAGAATCTGCTCGGCAAGCGCGTCGACTATTCGGGGCGGTCGGTGATCGTCACGGGGCCTGAGCTGAAGCTGCACCAGTGCGGGCTGCCCAAGAAGATGGCGCTCGAGCTGTTCAAGCCGTTCATCTACGCGCGCCTCGACGCCAAGGGCCTGAGCATGACGCTCAAGCAGGCCAAGAAGTGGGTCGAGAAGGAGCGCAAGGAAGTCTGGGACATCCTGGACGAGGTGATCCGCGAGCATCCCGTGATGCTCAACCGCGCGCCGACGCTCCATCGCCTCGGCATCCAGGCGTTCGAGCCGGTGCTGATCGAGGGCAAGGCGATCCAGCTTCACCCGCTCGTCTGCTCGGCGTTCAACGCCGACTTCGACGGCGATCAGATGGCCGTCCACGTTCCGCTGAGCCTCGAGGCGCAGCTGGAAGCGCGCGTGCTGATGATGAGCACGAACAACATCCTGTCGCCCGCCAACGGCAAGCCGATCATCGTGCCGTCGCAGGACATGGTGCTGGGCCTGTATTACCTGTCGATGGAGAAGACGGGCGAGCCGGGCGAGGGCATGCTCATCTCCGACATGTCGGAGGTGCATCAGGCGCTCAATGCCGGCGCGGTGACGCTGCACACCAGGATCACCAGCCGCGTTCCGCAGACCGACGAGAAGGGCAAGCAGTACCTCAAGCGTTACGAGACGACGCCGGGCCGCATGCTGCTCGGCGAGACCTTGCCCAAGAGCTCCAAGGTGCCGTTCGAGACGGTCAACCGCCTGCTGACCAAGAAGGACGTCGGCGACGTCATCGACGAGGTCTATCGTCACACCGGCCAGAAGGAGACGGTGCTGTTCGCCGACGCGATCATGGCGTTGGGCTTCAAGCATGCGTTCAAGGCCGGCATCTCGTTCGGCATGGACGACATGATCATCGCGCCGAACAAGGAAGAGCTGGTCGACAAGACCCGTGGCGAGGTGAAGGAGTTCGAGCAGCAGTATCAGGACGGCCTGATCACGCAGCAGGAGAAATACAACAAGGTGATCGACGCCTGGAGCCGTTGCGGTGACCTGGTGGCGAACTCGATGATGGACGAGATCAAGGCGGTGCGCCGCGACCCGGAGACCGGGCGTGAGAAGGACATCAACTCGATCTACATGATGGCGCACTCCGGTGCCCGCGGTTCGCAGGCGCAGATCAAGCAGCTCGCCGGCATGCGCGGGCTGATGGCCAAGCCGTCGGGCGAGATCATCGAGACGCCGATCATCTCGAACTTCAAGGAAGGCCTGACCGTCCTCGAATACTTCAACTCCACCCACGGCGCGCGCAAGGGCCTCGCGGACACGGCGTTGAAGACCGCCAACTCTGGCTACCTCACCCGCCGCCTCGTCGACGTGTCGCAGGATTGCGTCATCATCGAGGAGGATTGCGGCACCGAGCGCATGCTGGAGATGAAGGCGATCGTGCAGGGCGGCAGCGTCATCGCGTCGCTGGGCGAGCGCATCCTGGGCCGCACCACGGCCGAGGACGTGGTCGACGCGAAGAGCGGCAAGATCGTCATTCCGTCGGGCACGCTGCTGGACGAGGCGATGATCGTCACGATCGAGGGCATCGGCCTGCAGGGCATGAAGATCCGCTCGCCGCTGGTCTGCGAGAGCAAGATCGGCGTGTGCGGCAAATGCTATGGCCGCGATCTCGCGCGCGGCACGCCCGTCAACATCGGCGAGGCGGTGGGTGTCATCGCCGCGCAGTCGATCGGCGAGCCCGGCACGCAGCTGACGATGCGCACCTTCCACATCGGCGGTGCGGCGCAGCTCAACGAGACGTCGAACCTCGAATCGCCGGTCGACGGCACGGCCACCTATCGCGACCTGCGCGTGATCGTGGATCAGCGCGGCCGCAAGGTCGTGCTCAGCCGCTCGGGCGAGATCGTGATCACCGACATGGACGGCCGCGAGCTCTCGACGCACCGCATCCCCTATGGCGCGTACATCCTGTTCGACGACGGCCACGTCGTCGAGCGCGGCGAGCGGATGGCCGAATGGGACCCGTTCACGATGCCGGTCATCACCGAGACCGGCGGCGTGGTGAAGTACCAGGACCTGATCGAGAACAAGACGCTGACCGAGCAGACCGACGAAGCGACGGGCATCGCCCAGCGCGTCGTCATCGAATATCGCGCCACCACCAAGTCCAAGGAGGATCTGCGTCCGCGCCTGACCCTGCTGGGTCAGGACGAGGGCGAGGGTGCGCGCTACATGCTCGCGGCCGGCGCGACGTTGTCGGTCGAGGACAATGCGACCGTGCAGGCGGGCGACGTGCTTGCCCGCGTGTCTCGTGAAAGTGCGAAGACCCGCGACATCACGGGCGGCCTGCCGCGCGTGGCGGAGCTGTTCGAGGCGCGCATTCCCAAGGACTCGGCGATCATCGCCAAGGTCTCGGGCCGCGTCGTGTTCGGCAAGGACTACAAGGCCAAGCGCAAGATCGGCATCCAGCCGGACGAGGGCGAGGTCGTGGAGTATCTGGTGTCGAAGTCGAAGGTGATCGACGTTCAGGAAGGCGACTACGTCAAGCGTGGCGACAACCTGATCGGCGGCAGCCCCGATCCGCACGACATCCTGGAGACGATGGGGATCGAGCCGCTGGCCGAGTATCTCGTGTCCGAGATCCAGGAGGTCTATCGTCTGCAGGGCGTGAAGATCAACGACAAGCACATCGAGGTGATCGTTCGCCAGATGCTGCAGAAGGTCGAGATCACCGACGGTGGCGACACCACGCTGCTCAAGGGCGAGCAGCTGGATCGTGACGAGATGGACGCGGTCAACGTCAAGCTGACCAAGGGCCAGGCACCGGCACAGGGCAAGCCCATCCTGCTCGGCATCACCAAGGCGTCGCTGCAGACCCGCAGCTTCATCTCGGCGGCGTCGTTCCAGGAGACGACGCGCGTGCTCACCGAGGCTGCGGTCCAGGGCAAGCAGGACACGTTGCAGGGGCTGAAGGAGAACGTCATCGTCGGTCGCCTGATCCCGGCGGGCACGGGCGCGGGCATGAACCGGCTGCGCGTTGCTGCTACATCAAGGGACGTGGCGCTGCGGGCGCAGCAGCGCGCGCTGTCGGCGTCGCTGGTCGCACCAGCGTCGGCGTCCGAAGAGCACGAGGCCGAGCTGGCCCGCAACGCTCGCGATGCGGGCGGTCTGGGCGACGATCCGCTGGCGGCGGTGGTGACCTCGGGCACCGGCACCGATGCGGACGCAGGCGAGTATCTCAACGTCGCCGAGTGATCTGCTGAAGCCTGGGATGAACGAAGCCGCCGTCCGGGGATGCCTGGGCGGCGGTTTTCGCGTGACGGCTACGTCAGGCCTGAACCGGTGCCAGGATCTCGTCGAGGCGCGCGCGCGCGCCGTCGATCGGCTCGAGATGCGCATAGCGCGGACCCGACGAGCATGTGACCTCGAACGCTCGAACCGTCTTGCCCTTGGTGACGGCAAGCTTCACCGTGCCGCCCTCGCCTGCCCGGGCCACCGCCTGCCGCAACCAGTCGGGGTCGAAGCTGCGCCCTTCGATCGCTGTCACCGTGCAGCCGATCGTCAGCCCGGATTCAAAGGCCGGACCGTCCCACAACACGTCCTGAACCGCACCCGATGTGCCGACGGTCAGCCCGATCGAGTGGGTCAGGTCGACCTGCCCAGCTTCGGCATCGAAGGCGCTCTGATACCCGCTCGGGTGATCGCGGAAGGCGAGCCGGTATCCACCGCGCTCCAGCCCGGCGAGCGGCGCGCGCCGATGGGTGTCCGCCAACGCCTCGTGGAAGAGCGTCGCCCAGTCGAACGACACCACCCTGTCGAGTGCATCCACGACATCGTCGAACACATAGGTGCGCGTGCCCCAGTCCCCCGGATGAGCGCCAAAGAAGTCGCGCGCGAAATCGTCGAGCGATCGTTGCTCACCCGACAGCTCGCGCAGCCGGGTGTCGACATCGAGCCAGATCAACCCGCCCTCGTTGTAATAATCCTCGCTGCGCTGCCAACTGGGCCAAGGCAGCGACGCGCGCGCGGCGATGATCGGATCCCGGGTCGTGTCGGCGAGCGGCCGCCATTGGCTGCCCGGGCGAGCGTCGTACTTGGCGGCGACGAGGGCAATCGCCTCGCGCGTCTGCGCCGCCGTCCATAGTCCCGAACGCGCGGCCAGCACATTGGTCCAATATTGCGTCAGCCCTTCATACACCCACATCAGGCTGTTACGGATCGGCTTCTCGAAAGTCGGCGTCCAGGAGTCCGCGCCGCGCCGATGCTTGCCGTTCCAGCTATGCAGATACTCATGCGACACCGTGTCGCGGCGCGTGAACCTGGCGTCCCAGTTCGTGAAGTAGTCGGCCGTGGTAACGGCCTCGAACGAGCGATGATGCTCGACGCCGGCTCCGGTCAGCTCGTCGCTCAGCGCAAGCAACATCTCGAAGCGATCGAAATGGCGAGTGCGAAAGAGCCGATCGGCTTGTTCCACCAACGAGCGATGCGGTGCCAGCTGCTCCGGCGTGGCCTCGATCTGATCGGGTCGGTCGCTCACGAGTGTCAGGCCGACCTGATCGTCCAAGGCGATGCGACGCAGGTAACGACCCGCCAACACCGGCGAATCGACCAGTATGTCGAGCGGAACGGCAGCGAACCGCCATGTTCCGCCGTCGCGGTCCTGCTGCTCCATAGCGCAGGTCAGGTCCCAGTCTTCCGGCAGGGTAAGACTGGGGATCACGGTGATCTGGCGTGCGTAATAGCCGGCGGGGTAAAGCAGCACCGCGTTCCACGGCAGGCACAGCATCGCCTCCGTACACAGCACCCGGCCCTGCGACGGAGCGGTGGGGGACAGAAACTGGAACTCCACTTCCAGGCAATCGACGCCCGCGTCCACCTCGACGCTGAAGGCGTTGATGGTCACCGGATGCCGCTTCCACGCCACGGGCTCGCCGCCGGCGCTGATCCGGAGCCCGGCGAACAGCTCGATCGGTGCCTGCGGCGCATGGTAGCCGGGCAGCCATTTGGGATAGAGCAGCACCATCTCGCCCGCCCGCGCGACCGGGATGATCTGCCGAACGCGATAGATGCCGCGCACGACATCGCGGGCGTCGACCTGCAGCTGTAGGACCCCCGGGTAAGCAACATCGCGCGGCTCGGGAATGCTCGGCGCGTCGGGAGCTGGTTGCGGCAGCTCGGCGGCATCGGCGGCCGGGGCGGCCTGGGCGGTGAAGCGGGTATGAATGTCCACCGCCTGGCTAGGCCATCGTCAACATGATCTCGGACCGCAAGAGGCGGGCGACGGTTTGCCCATCCTGGTCCGCGATGTCGATCCGACTAGGCAACTCAGAGGCAATGGCGTCGGGTGCGTGCGCCAGCTCTTGCATGTGATAGTTCGCGCGAACGAGCGCCGCGTATACGTCGCGAACCTCGATCGCCTGATCAGACGTTATGCGACCCGTTCCGTCAAGACTCTGCAATGAAAACAATGTCATTCCGGTCCAACGCCGCAGAATGTACCAAGTTGCTTGAACTAACTCGGGTTAAACGGTTTCTGTTCGGCGTGAGCGGCACCGGACCCCGCCCTGGATCGCTGCCTCAGAGGCAGCGTCCTTCAAACCGAACGCGGGGTCGGCCGAGCAGGCGCCAGCCGCTGTTCCGCACTTGTTGCGCATCGATGGCCGGGATACGGATAGCAAGATAAACAAGGAGCCATCCGATGCGCCATCTGCTCGCCACCGCCGCCTTGTTGACCTTTGCCACTCCTATCCTTGCTCAAGACAAGGTCGAGACGCGCACGGTCGGCACCGCGACGCTGGAAAACGTGCCCCCGATCGCGCCCGAACTGGCGGCGGCGGTGGCGCGATACCAGCAGGGCCGGTCCGCCGCCGTTGCCGACTGGCTCCCGGATGGCAGCCTGCTCATCACCACGCGGTTCGGCACCACGGCGCAGCTGCACCGGATCAAGGGTCCGGGCATGGCGCGCACGCAGATCACCTTTGCCGCCGAGCCGATCGCGGGCGCGACGGCGATCCCGACAACGGACAGGATCGTGTTCGCGCGCGACACGGGTGGCGACGAATGGTTCCAGCTCTTCACCATGGGTCCCGACGGCAGGCCGCTGCAGCTGACCGAAGCAGGCACGCGCAATGAGGGAGCGGTTTCGGCAAAGGATGGCAGCGCGCTGTACTGGTCCCAGGCAGTGAAGGGGTCCGGCGACCGCTCGATCCTGGCCGCCAGCCCGCTGGATCCAGCGTCCCGGCGCGTCGTGTACAAGGGCACCGGCGCGATCGGGCCGGCGGACGTGTCGGCGGACGGGCGCACGCTGCTGCTGCAGCGGTCGGTGTCGAACCGCGAGGACAAGCTGTTCACGCTCGACCTCGCCAGCGGCACGCTGACCGAGATCGCGACCGGTACCCCCGCCAACCTGTCCGGCGCGACATTCGTGCGCGGCGGCGCGGCGGTGCTGGCGGTCAGCGACCGGGGCAGCGACGTCCAGCGGCTGGTGGAGATCGACGTCGCCAGCGGCCGAATGACGCCGGTCAGCCCGGCGTTGAAGTGGAACGTCGAGGGCTTCGACCTCAGCGACGATGGCCGCGTGCTCGCTTATTCGATCAACGAGGACGGTTTCTCGCGCGTCGTGGTGCAGGACTTCGTCACGGGCCGCGCGCTGCCGCAGCCGACCTTCCCCAAAGGCGTGATCGGGGGCGCGCGGCTGTCGCCCGATGGCAAGCGGCTGGCGGTGACCGTCTCTTCCCACGCTGGCCCGGGAGACGTGTATGGCTGGGACATCGACACCGGCAAACTGGAGCGTTGGACCGAGTCGGAGATCGGGCCGCTTGATCGCGCCGCTCTGCCCGAACCCAGGCTGGTGCGGTTTGCGAGCTTCGACAAGCTGTCGGTGCCCGCCTTCGTCTATCGCCCCAAATCGGTCGCGGCGGGTGTCAAGACGCCGGTGTTGATCTCCATCCATGGCGGGCCGGAGGCGCAGGCGCGGCCGGGCTGGTCGCCGACCATCGCCGGCTTTGTCGAGACACTCGGTGCGACGGTGATCGTGCCAAACGTGCGCGGGTCGGACGGGTACGGGACCAAGTATCTCGACATGGACAACGCCGCCAAGCGCGAGGATTCGGTCAGGGATATCGGCGCGCTGCTCGACTGGATCGCCAAGCAGCCGGACCTCGATGCCAGCCGCGTGGCGGTGATCGGCGGTTCCTATGGCGGCTACATGTCTCTCGCCGCGATGACGATGTATTCGGATCGGCTGGCCGGCGGCGTCGACCTGTTCGGGATCGGCGACTGGACGACGTTCCTCCAGAACACCGAGGCCTATCGTCGCGACAATCGCCGCGCCGAATATGGCGACGAGCGCGATCCGGGGATGCAGAAGGTCTTTGCGCGTATCAGTCCGCGCGCCAACGTCGCGAAGATCACCAAGCCCATGCTGATCGAGCAGGGCGCCAACGACCCACGCGTGCCGAAAAGCGAAAGCGAGCAGATGGTCGCCGCGCTGCGCGCGCGCGGCGTCCCGGTCAGCTACCTGCTGTTCGCCGACGAGGGCCATGGCTGGCGCAAGAAGCCCAACCAGGACCTGAGCCTGCAGGTGGAGATGGCGTTCCTGCGAGACATTCTTCGCGTGAAGTGACCCGTGCCTAGCTGCTCGCGCCGCAGGTCCATTCATTGTTGGCGCTGACGAAGCAGAGATACTTCTTCTGCAGGGTACGCCAGCCGGAGCTGCCCGCCGGCGCGCCCTCGCA
>NZ_JAQGLJ010000023.1 GCF_028292945.1 Sphingomonas bacterium
TTAGGCGGCGACCTCGGGCAAAGTTACCACGGCGACTATTTCGTCCGGCTGAAGCCGGATCACACGACGCCGGCCGAGGATCTGGCCGTGAAGATCGCCGACCGCGTGACGGCGGAGGTGCCCGGCGTTCAGGTCGAGGTCGCGCAGCTGATGGAGGACCTGATCGGCGACCTGACCGCGGTGCCGCAGCCGATCGAGATCAAGCTCTACGCGTCCGACGCATCGATCCTGGCACCGCAGGCCGAAAAGGTCGCCGCGCTGATCGAGAAGATCAGCGGCCTGATCGAGGTCCGGAGCGGGCTCCAGCTTGCCGGCGACGCGATCGACATCCGCATCGATCCAATCCGCGCCGCCTTCGAGGGCGTGACCCCGGCCGACGTCCAGGTCGCGGTGGACGAGTCGCTCACCGGCATTGTCGCCACCTCCCTTCCCCAGGCGACAAAGGCGATCGACGTGCGCGTGCGCCTGCCCGAGATGACCACGATCACGCGAGCCGGGCTGGCGCAGCTTCCGATCCGCGCCGCCGACGGCCACGTCTTCCCGCTCTCCCGCGTCGCCAT
Source organism: Sphingomonas bacterium (assembly GCF_028292945.1). Classification (GTDB taxonomy): domain Bacteria; phylum Pseudomonadota; class Alphaproteobacteria; order Sphingomonadales; family Sphingomonadaceae; genus Sphingomonas. The sequence goes on from NZ_JAQGLJ010000023.1 coordinate 561, forward strand.
GCTCGCGCCCGTGACCGGCCAGCCGCAGATCAGCCGCGAGAATCTGGAGCCGATGGTTGCGGTCACCAGCCGCATCCAGGGCCGGGGCATCGGTGCGGCCGTAGGCGACGTTACCAAGGCCTTGAACCGGCCGGGAGTGCTGGCGCCGGGGATCCGCTACGAGCTGGGCGGGCTCTATCAGCAGCAACAGATCGCCTTTAGCGGCCTGACGCGCGTGTTCCTCGCCGCGCTCGCCGCCGAGTTCGTGCTCCTGCTGGCGCTGTATCGGCGGTTCGCGCCACCGATCATCATCATCGGCTGCTCGCTGCTCTCGACGACGGCAGTGTTCACCGCGCTCTGGCTGACCGGCGTCGATCTCAACATCACGGCGCTGATGGGGATGACCATGATCATCGGCATCGGCGCCGAGATGGCGATCTTCTACATGTCGGAGTTCGAGGAGCTGTCGCAGCGGATACCGGCGAGGGAAGCCGTGCGCGAGGCGAGCCGCAACCGGCTGCGCCCGATCACCATGACGACGCTCGCCGCGATCCTGACGCTGCTTCCCCTCGCATTGGCGATCGGCCAGGGCTCCGGCATTCAGCAGCCCCTGGCGATCGCGATCATCGCCGGCCTGATGCTGCAATATCCGCTCGTCCTGCTCGCCATGCCCGTCCTCGTGGGCCTGACCTTGCAGCGGGAAGCCCGGCTCACGCCCGAGCCTCCCCAGGAAAGGAGAATTCATCCAGCCGGCAAGTCGCTGAACTAGCGAGAACCTAATCGCAGCCTGCTCGTTCTTGCCCTCCCAAGGAGGTTCGTGATGGCCGAAACGCAAGAATGGTCCGAAGGTCCGAACCGTGCCGCCGCGCCTGTCGGCATCCCGGCGATGATCGCCGCCGCCGCCGAGCCGCTGCCTGACATCGAGGATCCCGCCTTCGGCCGGATGTTCGATCGGTTCGCGGATGCGCGCTTGGTCCTCCTGGGTGAGGCGAGCCACGGCACATCGGAATTCTACCGCGCACGGGCGGCGATCACGCGCCGGCTGATCGAGGAGCATGGCTTCAACATGGTGGCGATCGAGGCCGACTGGCCGGACGCCGCGACGATCGATCGCGATGTGCGGCACAAGGCCCCACGCGCGGACGGCGAGCCGCCCTTCACCCGCTTCCCGACGTGGATGTGGCGCAATCGGGAGTTCAGCGGCTTCGTGAGCTGGCTGCGGGAGTATAACGGAGCACGCGCACCGGAAGCACGTGTGAGCTTCCATGGTCTCGATCTCTACAATCTCAACGCCTCCATAGGTGCCGTGATCGACTATCTCGATCAGGTCGATCCCGAAGCCGCCGCCACGGCGCGACAGCGATATGGCTGCCTGAAGCCATGGCGCGAGGATCCCGCAGCCTACGGCCGGATCGCGCTGCGCGAGGGCCATGCCAGGTGCGAGGCGGGGGTCGTGGCAACGCTGCGCGACTTGTTCGCGCGGCAGCGGGATTATGCCGCCTGCGACGGCGACGACTTTCTGGACGCTGCACAGAACGCCCGCCTGGTCGCCAATGCCGAGGCTTATTACCGCGCCATGTACCATGGCTCCGCGGCCAGCTGGAACCTGCGCGACGAGCATATGTTCGACACGCTCGACCTGCTGATGCGGTCGAAAGGGCCGACAGCCAAAGCCGTCGTGTGGGCGCACAACAGCCACATCGGCGATGCCCGGTTCACCGACATGGGCGAGTCCCGCGACGAGCTCAACCTCGGACAGCTGGCGCGGGAGAGTTACGGCGACGACGCCTGCCTGATCGGTTTCGGCACGCATACCGGCACGGTGGCGGCGGCGGACGACTGGGATGCGCCGATGCAGATAAAGCGGATCAACCCGTCCCGGCTCGATAGCTACGAGCGGCTGGCGCATGACAGCGGCGTCGAACGCTTCCTCCTCGACCTGCGCGAGGGCGTTCATGGCGACCTCCGCGACCTGCTGATGGAGCAGCGGCTGGAACGGTATATCGGCGTCATCTACCGACCGGACACGGAGCGGTGGAGCCACTATTCGGCGGCGAGCCTGGCTGCCCAATATGATGCGTTCGTCTGGTTCGACACCACGAGCGCCGTCACTCCCCTGCCCGCCGCCGGCAAAGGCGATGCGGGAGGCATGGACGACACTTACCCGTTCGGGTTGTAGATCATCCGGCAGGCGGATGGTGCAGACACCTCACCGCCCTCGCCTCGCCCCGCCGTCCCTCGCCCCGCCACGGAGCTGCCGGACGCGATCTGATCTCCATCCGCTATCTTCCCGGCATATTTCGCGCTGTCCGCCGCTCCGCGGACAACCATCTGCGCTGCCGAGGGTTCAGTACCGGCACCGGAACCCGCAAGGTTCGGTCGCGAGCGCCAGCCACGCGTAAACCATGGAGGAACGGCCCCATGAACCAGCCCGTCCAGCAGCAGTCACCCCCGGGCTTGACCGCAGAGATGAACCCCAGGCCCGATCACGGCGAGCAGAGCTACACGGGTTCGGGCAAGCTTGCCGATCGCGTGGCGATCATCACAGGCGGGGACAGCGGCATCGGCAGGGCGACTGCGATCGCCTTTGCCCGCGAAGGTGCAGACGTGCTCATCTCCTATCTCGACGAGCATGAGGACGCACGGGAAACGGCACGCTGGGTGGAGCAGGCGGGCCGCCGGGCGGTGCTGATGCCCGGCGACATCCAGCACGCCGATCACTGCCGGGCGATCATCGCCAGGACGATCGAGGATTTCGGCCGGCTCGACATCCTCGTCAACAACGCCGCCTTCCAGATGTCGCGCGACAGCCTGGAGGAAACCCCCGACGACGAGTGGGACCGCACCTTCGCGACCAACATTTCGGCGATCTTCCATCTGTGCAAGGCGGCGCTGCCGCACATGCAGGCCGGCTCATCGATCGTGAACACGAGCAGCGTGAACTCCGACAAGGCGCCGCCCAGGCTGATCGCCTACTCCGCCACGAAGGCCGCCATCGCCAACTTCACCGCCAGCCTGGGCCAGGCGGTCGCGGCGCGCGGCATCCGGGTCAACTGCGTCGCGCCAGGCCCGATCTGGACGCCGCTGATCCCGGCGACGATGCCGCCGGAACAGGTCGAGACATTCGGGCAGGATGTTCCGATGAAGCGGCCGGGCCAGCCGGCGGAGGTGGCGCCGCTGTTCGTCTTTCTCGCCTCCGACGATGCGAGCTACGTTACCGGCGCACGCTACGCGGTAACCGGGGGAACGCCGATCCTATGACAATCCGATCGATCGGCGCGAGGCGCTGGCGATGGCGATGACCGACATCGCATCGCGGACCTATGATCATGGCTGGCGGCTCGATCCGATCGTGCGCAGCCTGCTCGACACCGATTTCTACAAGCTGCTGATGCTGCAGATGATCTGGCGGCAGCATCGGGACGTCGATGTCACCTTCGCGCTGATCAACCGCACCACCCACGTCCGCGTCGCAGACGTGGTCGACGAAGGCGAGCTGCGCGCCCAGCTCGACCACGCCCGCGGGGTGCGCTTTGCCAAGAAGGAGCTGATCTGGCTCGCCGGCAACACGTTTTACGGCAAGACACAGATGTTCGGCGCGGACTTCCTCGCCTGGCTCGCCGGCTTCGCCTTGCCCGACTACGAGCTGCGCAAGGCGGACGGTCAGTATGTACTCAGCTTCCATGGCCCGTGGACGCACACCACGATGTGGGAGATCCCGGCCCTCGCCATCGTCAATGAACTCCGCTCGCGCGCGGCGATGAAGGACCGCGGGCGGTTCGAGCTCGATGTACTCTATGCGCGGGCCAAGGCCAGGCTGTGGCACAAGGTGGAGCGGCTGCGCGATCTGCCCGATCTGGCGCTTTCGGATTTCGGCACGCGGCGGCGCCACGGCTTCCTGTGGCAACGCTGGTGCGTCGAGGCGCTGAAGGAAGGCCTCGGCAAACGCTTCATCGGCACGTCCAACGTACTGCTGGCGATGGAAGGCGACATCGAGGCGATCGGCACCAACGCCCACGAACTGCCGATGGTGCTGGCCGCACTCGCCCGAAGCGATGCACAGGTCGCCGCGGCGCCCTACCGCGTGCTGGAGGAATGGCGCGATCATTATGGTGGCAACCTGCTGATCGTCCTGCCCGACACGTTCGGCACGACTGCTTTCCTGGCCGCGTCGCCCGAATGGGTGGCGGACTGGACCGGATTCCGCCCCGACAGTGCCCCGCCGATCCGCGGCGGCGAGCAGATCATCGACTGGTGGCGGAGCAAGGGCCGCGACCCGGCGGGCAAGCTGCTGATCTTTTCGGACGGGATGGATCTGGAATCGATCGAGGCGACCTACCGCCATTTCGACGGGAGGGTGCGGATGAGCTTCGGCTGGGGCACCAACCTTACCAACGATTTCCGCGGCTGCGCACCGTTCGAGGGCGCCGGGCTGGAGCCGATCTCGCTCGTCTGCAAGGTCGTCGCCGCGAACGGACGGCCGGCGGTCAAGCTATCCGACAATCCCGCCAAGGCCACCGGCGATCCAGCGGAGATCCAGCGATACCTGCGGATCTTCGGGCAGGCCGGTCGAAGCGAGACGCCGGTGATGGTCTGATCCCGCGCGGCCGGCCCGGCCCGATGTTCCGGCGCAACGCCCTCCCCCCGCCCGGCCGTGCGAAACCACCGCGGTGCCGTCATCGCGGATCCGGCGGCGGAGATCCAAGTGCTTGCATTCCAAGGATATGCCCCCATCTGGTGATCACTGTTCAACAACGGAAAGGAGGTGGTCGAATGTCTCATTGTCCCACGCCGCTCGCGGCAAGCCTGATGGACGCGACCTCCGCCGCGGGGGTCGTCGCCTGACGACAAGCCGCGATCGGCTGACAATGGAAAGGCCGCCCTCGCAAGGGGCGGCCTTTCGCATTTATGGATATGCCCGGCGGCGACCACGGAGCGAGCGCGCGGACAGATCATGAGCCCGCCGCCGATCGGCCAGGTCGGCCCGGTCGTGGTGCTGAGCGGCAAGCGGTTGGCCGGCAAGGCAGGCCTGCGCTTCGACGAAGCCCACCGCACGCAGGCCACGCCCTGCGCGCCCCCTCCCCGTGCCATCTAGAAATGTTCTGGAAGCAGCGGATGCATCCGTTATGTTGCGCCGCATGCTGGGGTGCGGGAGCAGTCGAGGCAAATCGTGGGAGTGATGCGTGGCAACCGAATTTACTCGTGAATCGCTCGACCGGCGACAGATTGTCAGTGCTCTCCGCGGACTGCGTCGCGGTGACTTTACCATCCGCCTTCCCGACGACCTCAGTGGCCCCGACGCCGAGCTCGCCCAGCTCTTCAACGAGGTGGTCGGCCTCAACCAGCAGATGACCGACGAATTCGAGCGACTTTCGAAGGTCGTCGGCAAGGAAGGCAAGATCAACCAGCGCGGCCGCGTCAAGAGCGCGACAGGTGGCTGGGAAAGCGCGATCCACTCGGTCAACGAACTGATCGAGGACATGGTGCAGCCAACGGCCGAGGTCGCCCGCGTCATCGGTGCCGTCGCCAAGGGCGATCTGTCGCAGTCGATGACGGTCGAGATCGACGGGCGCCCCTTGCGCGGCGAATTCCTGCGGATCGGCAAGGTCGTCAACACGATGGTCGAGCAACTGGCGTCGTTCGCATCCGAAGTGACGCGCGTGGCACGCGAAGTCGGCACGGAGGGCAAGCTGGGCGGCCAGGCGACGGTGAAGGGCGTCGCCGGCACGTGGAAGGACTTGACCGACAACGTCAACGCGATGGCGACCAACCTGACCGGCCAGGTCCGCAACATCGCCGAGGTGACGACAGCGGTGGCATCGGGCGATCTTTCCAAGAAGATCACCGTCGAGGTGAAGGGCGAGATCCTCGAGCTGAAGAACACGATCAACACGATGGTCGACCAGCTCAACTCGTTCGCATCCGAGGTGACGCGCGTCGCGCGCGAGGTCGGCACCGAGGGCAAGCTGGGCGGTCAGGCGCGGGTCGAGGGTGTCGCCGGAACGTGGAAGGATTTGACCGATAACGTGAACCTGATGGCCGACAATCTGACCGGCCAGGTCCGCAATATCGCCGAGGTGACGACAGCGGTGGCATCGGGCGATCTTTCCAAGAAGATCACCGTCGACGTGAAGGGCGAAATCCTCGAGCTCAAGAACACCATCAACACGATGGTCGATCAGCTCAACGGTTTCGCGTCGGAAGTGACGCGCGTCGCGCGCGAGGTCGGCACCGAGGGCAAGCTCGGCGGCCAGGCGCAGGTACGCGGGGTCGCCGGGACGTGGAAGGATCTGACCGACAACGTCAACCTGATGGGCGACAATCTGACGGGGCAGGTGCGCAACATCGCCGAGGTTACGACCGCCGTGGCGCGCGGCGACCTGTCCAAGAAGATCACCGTCGACGTGAAGGGCGAGATCCTCGAGCTGAAGAACACGATCAACGTCATGGTCGACCAGCTCAACGGGTTCGCCAGCGAAGTGACGCGCGTGGCGCGCGAGGTCGGCACCGAGGGCAAGCTGGGTGGCCAAGCGCAGGTGCCGGGCGTGGGCGGCACGTGGAAGGATCTGACCGACAACGTCAATCTGATGGCGACCAACCTCACCAACCAGGTGCGCGGCATCGCCGACGTCGTCACCGCGGTCGCCCAGGGCAATCTGAAGCGCAAGCTGACGGTCGACGCGAAAGGCGAGATCGCAGCGCTCGCAGATACGATGAACGGCATGATCGACACGCTGTCGACGTTCGGCGACCAGGTTACGAACATGGCGCGCGAGGTCGGCATCGAGGGTCGGCTCGGCGGTCAGGCGCGCGTGCCGGGGGCCGCAGGCCTGTGGCGCGATCTGACGGACAACGTCAATCAGCTCGCCGAGAATCTGACCAATCAGGTGCGTTCGATCGCCGACGTCGCCACCGCCGTGACAAAGGGCGATCTCACCCGCTCGATTGCCGTGGAAGCATCGGGCGAGGTCGCCGCTCTGAAGGACACGATCAACGAGATGATCCGCAACCTCAAGGAACAGACCTTGAAGAATGCGGAGCAGGATTGGCTGAAGACCAACCTCGCGCGGTTCAGCCGCATGCTGCAGGGCGAGCGAGACATGGCGACGGTGTCGAACCTGATCATGTCCGAGTTGGCACCACTCGTGAACGCGCAGTACGGCGTGTTCTACGTCGCCAACAATGACGGCGAGGAAGAGAAGCTCGAACTCGTCGCCAGCTACGGCGCGGAGAGCCGCGACGAGCTGAAGCGCGAGTTCAAGTCGCGCGAAGGACTTGTCGGTCAGGCGCTGGCGGACAAGCGCCCGATCCTGCTGCAGAATGTGCCCGGCGACTTCATCCGGATCGGCTCCGGCCTCGGTCACGCCGCGCCCGCCACCATCAACATCATGCCCGCGCTGTTCGAGGACGACGTCAAGGCGGTGATCGAACTCGCGTCCTTCGGCGAGTTCAGCGAGACGCACCAGAGCTTCCTCGATCAGCTGATGGAGTCGGTCGGCATCGTGCTGAACACGATTGCCGCGACGATGCGCACCGAGGGCCTGCTCAAGCAATCCCAGCTTCTCACCACCGAGCTCCAGACCCGGCAGAGCGAGCTGACCACAAAACAAGAGGAGCTGCACGCGACCAACGAGGAGCTGCAGGACAAGGCGCAGCTGCTGGAGAACGAAAAGAAACAGGTCGAGGCCAAGAACCTCGAGATCGACATGGCCAGGCGCGCGGTCGAGGAGAAGGCGGAGCAGCTCGCGCTGACTTCGAAGTACAAGTCCGAGTTCCTGGCGAACATGTCGCACGAGCTGCGCACCCCGCTCAACTCGCTGCTCATCCTGTCCAAGCTGCTCGCAGACAATCCGCAGGGCAACCTCAACGAGAAGCAGACCGAGTTCGCGCGGACCATCAACGGCGCGGGTACCGACCTGCTAAGCCTCATCAACGACATCCTCGATCTGTCCAAGATCGAGAGCGGCACGGTGTCGATCGAGGTCGGCGACATGGCGATGGGTTCGATGAAGCAGCACATGGAGCGGACCTTCCGCCAGCTCGCCGCGGACAAGGGGCTGAGGTTCGAGGTCGCGTTCGACGACGCGCTGCCCGCGACGATCCGCACCGACGAGAAGCGCCTGCAGCAGGTCGTGCTCAACCTGCTGTCCAATGCGTTCAAGTTCACGGCCAAGGGCGGCGTCACGCTCGCCGTGCGCACCGCCACCAGCGGCTGGAGCACCGATCACCCGGTCCTCGCCTCCGCCGCTCGGGCCATAGAGATCGCGGTGACCGATACCGGAATCGGCATTCCGCAGGACAAGCAGAAGCTGATCTTCGAGGCCTTCCAGCAGGCCGACGGCACCACCAGCCGCAAATATGGCGGTACCGGACTGGGTCTCTCGATCAGTCGCGAGATCGCGCGGCTGCTGGGGGCGGAGCTGCAGGTTCGCTCCAGGCCGGGCGAGGGATCGACCTTCACGCTGTTCGTGCCGTTGGCCGCCGCGCCCGCAAGCCTGGCGCAGGCGTTCGGCTCGCAAGGGGCGGGATCGCCTGCCCGCCACGAGAATTCGGGCGCATCCGTGCCGAGTGCGCTGCCCGCTCCCGAACAGGTTCGCGACGATCGCGACGACCTGGACGGGTCGCCATTCGTGCTGATTGTCGAGGACGACCCGACCTTCGCCTCCATCCTGCTCGACATGGCACGCGAAGCGGGGTTGAAGGGCGTGGTCTCGAGCGCGGGCGCGGGCACGCTGACCATGGCGCGCAAGCTGCAGCCGGATGCGATCACGCTCGATCTCGGCCTGTCCGACATCGACGGCTTCGTCCTGCTCGACCTTCTCAAGCACGATCCGCAGACCAGCCATCTGCCCGTCCACGTCATCTCGGGCGTCGACGACCTGTCGGTGACGCTGGCGATGGGCGCGTCGGGGGTGACCGAGAAACCGGCCGAACACGCGGAGCTTGCGAAGGTCTTTGCTGCGCTCGCGACGCAGGCGCAGCGACGCGAGCGCCGCCCTGCCAGTGTCGAGGTCACAGCCGGCGCCCGCGCCGTGCCCGAGCTGGTCGGTACCAAAATGCTGATCGTCGACGACGACATCCGCAACATATACTCGCTGACCTCGGTCCTGGAGAGCTATGGCGTCGAGGTGGTCTACGCCGAGCGCGGACGTCAGGGGATCACCATCCTTGAGCAGACGCCCGACATCGACATCGCGCTGGTCGACATCATGATGCCAGAGATGGACGGGTACGAGACGATGCGCCACATCCGCGCCAACCCGGCGATCGCCGACATTCCGCTGATCTCGGTCACGGCCAAGGCGATGAAGGGCGACCGGCAGAAGTGCCTGGACGCGGGCGCGTCGGACTACATCGCTAAGCCGGTCGATGTGGATCTGCTCCTGGCACTGCTCCGCGTGCAGATCGCACGTTCTCGCGAAGGATCGACCCGCGATCGTTCACGGGTGGTCCTGCCGCTGACGCAGGCGGCGGAGTAGCCGAGTGGGTGTCGAACAGGTAAGGCGGGACGAACCTGCCTCTGGAAATCTCGTTCTGCCCGATCGCGCGCGCGTGCTCGTCGTGGACGACGACGAACGCAACCTGCTCGCCGTTCGCACGGTGCTCGAAGACGTCGGCGAGGTGGTCACCGCCACCTCGGGCGAGGAAGCGCTCCGCCACCTGCTGCGCGGCGAGTTCGCGGTCATCCTGCTCGATGTCTACATGCCCGGGATGGACGGGTACGAGACCGCCCAGATCATCCGCAGCCGCGAGCAGACGAAGCGCATCCCCATCGTCTTCCTGTCCGCGGTCAACAAGGAGGCCGAGCACCTGATACGTGGGTATGCGATGGGCGCGGTCGACTACGTGTTCAAGCCGGTGGAGCCGATCGTGCTCCAGTCCAAGGTCGCGGTGTTCGTCGACCTTTTCCTCAAGACCCGGGAAATCCAGCGCAAGGCCGATGCCGAGCAGCGGCTCCTCGACGCCAATCTGCAGGCCAATGCCGAGCTGCTGCGCGCGGAGCAGGAGCTTCGCGCGGCCGAGCAGCGGCAGGCCGCAATCCTGCGTTCGCTGCCCATCCTGCTATATGCCGAACCCGTGTCCGGCTACCCGCGCGTTCCCCATTACCTCAGCGGCGACTTCGAGGGGCTGACCGGCTATGCGTTTCCCGCTGTCGAGAACAACCCGCAGCTGTTCCACGACCGCCTGCATCCGGACGATCGCGACCGCGTCGAGGCCGCGCTCGTCGAGCGGGCGCGCACCGGGAGCATGGCCATCGAGTATCGCTGGCGGACGGCCGGCGGCGAGTACAAGCACCTGCTCGATCAGGGAGTCGTGTTGCGCGGCGAGGACGGCGAGGCGACCGAGTTCGCGGGAACGATGCTGGACGTCACCGAGCGCCGCAGCCTTGAAAGCCAGCTTGTCCAGGCCAGCAAGATGGACGCGATCGGGCAGCTGACCGGCGGCATCGCGCACGACTTCAACAACCTGCTTGCCGCGGTGCTGGGTGGATTGCGCCTGATCGACCGCCGCGTGCCACTGGACGAGGGGCAGCGCAAGATCGTCGCGATGACGCAGCATGCGGCCGAACAGGGGACCGAGCTGGTCGCCCGGCTGCTCGCCTTCGCGCGGCGCCAGAAGCTAGAGCCTGCGCGGGTGCCGGTGGACAAGCTGTCGCAATCGGTCCGCGAACTGCTCGCGCACACGCTCGGCGGCCTGGTGGTGCTTGATTGGCAGGTAGGCGACGATGCCTGGTGCGCCTATGCCGACGAGGCGCAGCTGGAGCTGGCGTTGATGAACCTCATCATCAACGCCCGCGATGCCATGCCCGACGGCGGCACCGTGACCGCCTACGCCGAAAATCGCATCGCTGGCGGCGCGGACGTCGGGCTTCCGCGCGGCGACTACCTGGTGATCGGAGTGTCGGACACGGGCACCGGCATCCCGGCCGATATCCTGCAGCAGGTGCTGGAACCCTTCTTCACCACCAAGCCGATCGGCAAGGGAACGGGGCTGGGACTGAGCATGGTCTACGGCTTCGCCAAACAGTCGGGCGGCGCCATGACGATCCACAGCCGGGTCGGTGACGGAACGCGCGTCGAGATATGGCTACCCCGCGCGCCTGCCGAACCCGATCAGAACGTGGGGAGCAGAGCCGCACGGCCGATCCCCGACGCACGGTCCCGCCCAGGATTGCGGGTGCTGCTGGTCGACGACCATCAAGGCGTCCGCGCGACCACCGCCGCGTTGCTACAGGACATGGGCCACAGCGTCGTCGACTTCGGGAGCGGCCCCGAGATGCTCTCGCGTCTCGAAGCCTCTCCCGACGACTACGATCTGATCGTGACCGATTACGCGATGCCTGGCTTTTCGGGAACGGAGGTCATCCACCGCGCGCGCATGATCAGACCGGATATGCCGTCCATCATCGTCACGGGCTACGCCGACACGCAGGCGATCGCCAAGCGACCGGACGACGTTCTGGTTGTCGGCAAGCCTTTCTCGCACGACGCGCTGGACAGCGCGATCGCCTCCGTTTGCGCAATGAAGGTTCAAGCGGCGGGTCCCCTCCCCGGAAAGGTGGCCGTTGCAAGCGGAGGCTGAGTCGTCCCGACTGGCCGGCTGTTGCCGCCGGCTGTGGGCGGATTGTCGATCCGTTCGCCGCGCGCCGGGGCGATCATCGGCCGGGTGGTGAGCTCCACGGTCTTGAGCCGCGTCATCACCCCGGTCATGTACCTGCTCCCCGTGCGTCGGTCGGCCTAGGCCGTTGCGGAAGTGAGAATGCCCGATGTCGGACGAATACGACCATGGCCGCCGCGACGGACTGCGGCTCGCGCTGGCTATCCTCGCCGCCGAGGAAGCCAAATGGGAAGCGCTGCTCGGCGAGAGCCGGTCGGGAAGAACCAACGCGACCCGCGCCGTCCGTCACAAGGCGCTGCAGGTGGCGCAGAGCCGCATCCGGACCGTGCTGAACCGGCATACCCCCAAGGATGACGGCGCGATCGGGGATGAACTCGCGGCAGCACTGCTCGAGGCGGGGCTGTAGCCGCGGCTAAGGGGTCGGCCTCGGCAGCATGAGCGCGGCGCGCCTGGTCTTGCAGACCGGCTCGTCGCGCTGGTTGAACCCGGTATGCGCGAAGGTGACGATCCCCTGCCCCGGCCGCGACGTCGAGGGGCGCAGCGCCAATACGCTCGTCTCCGCTCGGATCGTGTCGCCGGCAAAGACAGGTGCGGGGAACACGGTTTCCGACATCCCCAGATTGGCCACCGTCGTCCCGAACGTCGTGTCCTGCACCGACAGGCCGATCACCAGCCCCAACGTGAACAGCGAATTGATCAACGGGCGGCCGAACTCGGTCGTCGCGGCATAGGCGTGATCGATATGGATCGGCGCTGGATTGAATGTCAGCGACGAGAACAGCATGTTGTCCATGTCGGTGACGGTACGCCTGATCTCGTGGCGGAATGTCTGTCCGATCTCGAACTGGTCGAACCATAGGCCGGGCATGATCTTGTCCTTTCTGGCGTCAGCGCGCCCGTCCGCGTGCGCTCACCGGCCATATGTCGACCAGCGTGTCGCCTCGAACGATGTGGTAATGATCGTACAGATTGACCGTCGGGTCACAGTGCGGGACGACCAGGCTCACCGCGTCGCCGGGACGCAGGGTCTCGCCGATGCCCGGCGCGATGAGCGCGCCGTGCTCGTCGCCCATGAAGGCAAACAGCGTTTCGGCGGGGGCACCGCTCAGTATGCCGGGCTTGCCGCCGTCGGTGGAAAGCGACTTGAAGCCCGCATCGATCGTGACCAGCGCGGCGTGGTTCGCGCTCACCACGCGGGCGTCGACGACGAGCGAGATCTCGAACGGCGTGGGGTCGTCGGCCAGGTCGCAGTCGAGATACTGGCGATCCATGAAGACATAGGAGCCGGCCTGCAGCTCGGTGAACACCCCCAGATCCAGGTCGATGCGGTGCGAGCCCGTTCCCGAGCCGGTGACGATGTCGGGTGCAAAGCCGGCATCTGCGAGCGCGGCGATCACCGTCCGTAGATAGCCGGTGCGCTCCTCGATCGCGGCGCGGCGCTCGGCAAAACTGGCGATGTGCTGCTGCGCGCCGCAGTAGAATTGCACGCCGCGATATTCGAGGGCCGGAGAGGCCCCGATCGCGCTGGCGACCGCCACCGCAGCGTCTGGCGAAGCGACGCCGGTGCGGCGGATACCGGGATCGATGTCGATGACCGCGCCCAGCGCCGCGCCGGCTTTCGTCAGCGCGCGGTCTGTCGCCGCGACCACGTCGGCATGGTCGAACACCGCCATCAGGTTCGGCGACCGCGCCGCCAGTCTGGCCAGCCGCTCGATGGCCGGCGGAGAGGCCACGGGCGAGGTGATCAGCAGCCCCTCGATCCCGCCATCCGCCAGCACCTCCGCCTCGCCGATTTTCGCACAGCATAGCCCTACTGCTCCGGCAACGATCTGGCGGCGCGCGATGTCGACGCTTTTGTGTGTCTTGGCGTGCGGCCGTAGCCCCACCTGGTGGCGGGCAACCAGCCTCGCCATGCTCGCGATGTTACGATCGAGCGCGTCGATGTCGAGCACCAATACGGGGGTATTGAGGTCGGCGCGCGAGCCTTGCCGGCCGATCAGCTGGCCGTGGAGTTCCAGGTCATCCATCAGCCGAACAGCTCCCGCAGATGGCCGTTAAGGAACTTGCCCGCCGGGTCGACCCGGCGGCGCACGGCGCGGAACCGTTCCGCCTGCGGATAAAGCGAGTCGACATCCTCTCGCGTCAGGGTGTGTCGCTTGGCCCAATGCGGCCGTCCGGCGGCGGCGCGGAAGATCGCTTCCGCCTCGGCGAACAGTGCCCGCCACGGCATCCTGGCATATTGGTGCATCGAGATCGACGCCACTGGTCCGGCGTTCATCGGGCTTATCCAGATATCGTCGGGCGCGACGACGCGATATTCGAACGGGAAGGCGACGGGCAGGCGCTTGCGGCGGATCCAGCGCACGACCTCGTCAAGTGTCTCCAGCCCCGCCGTGCGCGGCAGTTCATACTCCATCTCCTCGAAGCGCACCGCACGGTCGGAGGGGAAGATCGCATGCGCCGGGCCGCGGCGCCGCCCCTTCATCGGCCCGCTCATCATTCGGCGTTGCAGCATTGGAACGGTGAACGGCAACGTCACCCCGATGTCCAGCATGCGTCGGAACCGCGCTTCGGAGTCCCCTTTGCTCGCGGGCGGCGGTTCGCAGGCGTCGGTCTCATCCAGCGTCTTGAGGATGACGTCGTCGCCATGCGGGAACAGGAAGAACTCGACATGTCGATGCTGTCCGCAGAGCGATTCGAACTGTTCGCGGACCTCGGCCCAAGGCCGCTTCTCGATCCGTTCGGACAGATGGAATGCGGGCACCACTGCCAGCTCGATCTCGGTCGCGATGCCGAACAGGCCGAGCGACAGGCGCTGCGCCTGCCACAGCTCGGGATCGGTGTCCGCGTCGCACCAGCAGGTCGAGCCGTCCGCCAGCACCAGCCGAAACCCGCGCGCGAAGGTGGAGAGCGAGCCCAGCGTCGCGCCCGTGCCGTGCGTACCGGTCGCCATCGACCCCGCCACCGACTGCGGGTTGACGTCGCCCTGGTTGGCGAGCGCCAGCCCCTGCTCCCACAACGACGCCGTCAGCCGCTTGAGACTCCACCCGGCGGGCACGCGCGCGGTCGTCCGATCGGCGGCGACACGCAATTCGCCCGCCATGTGTTCAAGCGAGACGATCAGGTCGTCCGACTGGCACAAGGGCATGAAGCTGTGCCCGGCTCCCGTCGCGCGGACCTGCCGCGCGCGCGCGACCGCGCCGGCGAGCGAAGTTTCGTCGTGCGGATACAGCACCGCGCGCACCTCGGCCGCGACGCTGCCCGACCAGTTCGCCCAGCGCTGCGTCACAAGTCGCGCAAGTCGGGCCAGCCCCACTCGCGTTCCAGCTGGCCGGCAAGCCGGAACAGCGTCGCCTCGTCGGCATAGCGGCCCGTAATCATCAGCCCGATCGGCAACCCGTCCGCCGACATGGCCAACGGCAGTGACATTGACGGCTGTCCTGTGAAGTTGAACAGCGCCGCATAGGGAAACAGTGCCGCCTGCCGTTTCGACAGCTCGCCCGCGCCGATGCTCGCGCCCGCGATGTGACCGATCGGCGGTGGGGCTGCGGTCATGACGGGGCACAGGAACACGTCGAACTCCTCGAAGCGCCGCACGACCTCGCGCGAAAGCATGCGCAGCTCTTGCAATCCCCAGAACGCCTGTTCGCCGGTGATCGCCTTGGACTGCGTATACGCCGCCCAGGTCAGCGGTTCCAGTTCGTCAGGCGTCGGCTCGCGCCCGACGCGCTCGACGACGCGACGCATGCCGGCGGCGAAGTTCCCGCCGGATACCGGCGCGCGGGCGGCGTAGATGGCGCGGTAATCGACGCCTAGGTCCTGGGGGAACACCTCGTGCCCCAACGCGGCCAGGTCGGCGGCGACGCGCTCCACCGCGCCCTGCACCTCGGGATCGATCGCTGCACCGCTGGGTGTCTGGGTGGACCAGGCGATGCGCAGCCGGCCGAGCGCACGGGTGACCTCGTCGAGGTACGGACCTGCCTTCGCCGGAACGGCATAGGGCGACCCCGGCTCGGGCCGACCCGTCACGTCCAGCATCGCCGCGCTGTCGCGCACCGAGCGGGTCACGACATGGTCGACACAGAAGCCCATCGCGTAGTCGAAGCCGTCGGGCAGGTTTGGGTTTCGGTCGCGCGTCGGCTTCAGCCCGACCAGCCCGCAGCACGCGGCGGGGATGCGGATCGAGCCGAGCCCGTCGCTTGCATGCGCCATCGGCACATAGCCCGCGGCGACCGCCGCCGCCGACCCGCCCGAGGACCCGCCGGCGAGATGGTCCGTATTCCAGGGATTGCGCACCGCGCCGCCCGCCGCCGTCTCGACATTGCCGACGATCCCGAATTCCGACGACGCGCCGCGGCCGATCGGGATGACACCGCTTTCACGATAGCGCGTCATCAGCCCGGTATCGGCGGAATCGACGACGTCGCGGCAGAAGCGGCTGCCGCTGGTATTCGGCCAGCCGGCGACACCGATGCCGAAATCCTTGACCATGAAGGGCACGCCGGCGAACGCACCGTCACCCGCAGGCCCGCGTGCCTGCGCGCGGGCCTCGTCGAAGCGGCGATGCGCGACCGCATTGATCGTCCCGTCCAGCCGCTCGATCCTGGCGATCGCCGCGTCGACCAGCTCCAGCGGCGTCACCGCCCGGTCCCGGACCATCTTGGCCAGGCCCAGCCCGTCGGCGCCAGCGTAATCGCTCGAAGTGATCGTCATGGTGGCGACAACGCGCGGGTGCCGGAATCGGCGCGCACGCGCCTAGAGCACGAAGTCGCCTGCGACGAGGGCGGGGTTGGTGGGCAGGAGGATCGACAGGTCGGCGGTGCCGTCGCCATTCGTGTCGGCTTCGATCGTGGTGAAGCCGTCGATCACACTCGCGCGCAGCTGGCCCGCGATGTTGGTGAATGCGGCCGCGCCGATCCACGCGAACGCGTCGTCGCCGGGCGTGCTCGCATCCGCGTCGATGGGCGACAGGTCGATGCGGTCGCCTGCTCCGAAGTCACCGATCGTGTCGCGCGCGGACCCGGTGGACTCCGCCGTCGCCTGATAGCGGAACAGGTCCGCACCGCCGCCGCCGGTCAGGCTGTCGGCACCCAGCCCGCCATAGATCAGGTCGCCGCCGCCGCCGCCGCGCAAGGTATCGCCCGCCGCTCCGCCGAACAGCCGGAACGCACCGTCCGCTTCCGCGCGGCCGTCGAAGCTCATCACCTCGCCGGCCAGCAGCGCACCGCCATTGACCGTCATCCTGGTGTTCGCCGCGACGTTGCCGTCATGGCTCGTGATCGCATAGCTGTTCGACGTGCCGCCGGCGAAGAAGCGGTTGTCGCTGGCGCTCATCAACGTCACCGTCTCAATGCCCGTGAACGTGTCCGCCGCAAACGTCGCGGTGACGGTGCCGCGCAGTACGACGATGTCCGCACCGGGGCCGCCCGCGAACCGGTCGCCCAGGTTGAAACGGCCCTCCGCCAGAAAGAACACATCTGCGTTCGCGCCGCCGGTCAGCAGATCCATCCCCTCGCCCGCATACAGGAAGAAGCTGCCGTCGCTCTCCGCCGACCCATCGAAGGTGAAGTTCTCCCCCGTCAGCAGCTGCGAGGCGTTGACGATCAGCTTGCCCCCCGCCGCCACGGTCGCGTCGACGCTGGTCAGCGCGTAGCCATAGCGATTGTTGGCGGCGTCCCCGAACCGCGCGTCCGAGCCCGACAGCGGCGTCAGCGTCTCCACCCCCACCAGCGACGCCGCACCCAGCACCAGCGCATAGTTCCCCTGGATCGCCAACACATCCGCCCCCGCGCCGCCATCGACCCGGTCGGACGCGTCGAAGAAGGCTCCGAAGACGAAGGCGTCGTTGCCGTTCGCCCCGTCTATGACGGTCGATCCCCCACCGGCGATCACGAGGTCCGCGCCCGCGGTCGCGATCACGGTCTCAAAACCGGTATAGGTCAGGCTCGTCGTGCCGATCGTCACGCTGCCGCCCGCCAGGTCGAAGCGTCCGGGCACGCTGCCGGCCGAGAAGTCGAGCGTGTCGGTGCCCACTCCTCCGTCGATCCCGCCGCCGACGGCGCCGCCGACGCGGACCACGTCGTCACCCGCCCCCATCCGCACCGCGCCGCCGATCGACCCGGTGGTGACGAGCAGGTCGTTGCCTGCGCCCAGATCGACGTTGCCGTCGATGCGGCCGCTGTTCGCCACCTCCTCCCGGAAAGAGGCGGAGGGGGTCGTGCCGTCGTTCGCCCGCGTCGCCACCGTCGCGTCGCCGACGATGCTGCCGGTGATCGTGCCGCTGTTGGCGATGACGCTGGTGAAGACGGGGGGGACTACCGTCGCGCTGCGGAACTGCGTCTCGCCGGTGACGCGGAGGTCGCCGTCCAGGCGGTTGCGATTGTCGATGGAAGCGAATTGATAGGACGGCGTGTCGCCGAAGCCCGGGCCATAGCCCACCGAGTAGACATCCACCTTTGTCAGGCCGGTGACCGTGCCGGTGTTCACCAGGCGATCGATACCGCCGAGCATGAACCCGCCGGTTATCGTACCGGCGTTGCTGATGTCGCTGAACCGCGAGATGCTTTCCACCAGCCCGTTGATCGTGCCGGTGTTGACCATGTCCATATAGCCGGCGCGGACGCCGGCGTCCGCGCCCGAAATCGTACCGGCGTTGGTGAGAACAAGGCTGCCATTGGGGATGGAGATGCCTTGGAGTGCTCCGGCGATGAGGCCGCCGGCCGCGTTGTCGACCGACATCGACGGATAGCCTTCGATCGCGGTCCCCTCCAGCGAGCGAATCGTGCCGGCGTTGATGATCTGGGTGTTGTACCCATAGACCTGCTGGAAGCCCTGCGCGTCGGTGTAGGAACCTCCGCGCGGCCCGATCGCGGTGTCGATACCCAGCACTGTCGCACCGACGCGATTGTCGATGCGGACGTTGTCGCCCGCGAACACCAGCGCCGCCGTCGTCGCCTGCACCAGGTTGCCGCCTTGCGAGACGGTATGCTCCACGGCCGTGCCGCGAATGAAGCCCGTGTTGACGAACTGGATGCCGTTCGCCGCCAGCGTGACCGCGCTATAGCCGTAGCGCGGGTCCGTGTTCGTGAACGCCTGGTTGGCGGTGGTCAGCGCCAATTCGTTGACCGCAATGCGCAGATCGATCTCCTGGTCGCGAAAGCGCAGGATCTCGATACCGTCGAGCGTATCCGTGCCTTCGTCCCCGCCGACATCACCCGCGTCCAGATCGACGACGGACCCCGCTCCCCCGTTCATCGTCACGCGATAATTCGCGCTGTCCCCCGCGAAGAGCGCCTTGTCGTCGTCCACTCCGCCGGACAGCACGTCGTCGCCGGTGCCGCCGTTCAGCCGGTCCATGCCCGCGCCGCCGGTGAGTTGGTCTGCCCCGTCGGACCCTTCCAGCCAATCGGCATCCGCGCCGCCGTCGAACCGATCCGCACCAGTGCCGCCGCCGAGATAGTCGTCACCGGCGTCCCCGAAGTAGACGAGGTCGCGGCTGGCAAAGAAGTTGGTGAGGCTGTCATTGCCGTCGCCGCCCCGCACCGCGCCCTGCGTGGCTGCGTAGTTGGACTGGTAATAGTCGTTGCCCCCGCCGAGCTGAACCTCGCCGGAAATGTTGGCCTCGCGGTTGAACACCGTGTCGGCGCCGGCCGATCCCTGAACGGTGACCGGCCCTGAGGAGGACGTGATGCCGAAATCGAAACGGAGGTAGTTGTCCGTCCCGGTCAGCACCGCAGCCGGACCGCTACCCGTCGCGCGCAGGCCGGAAAACCCGACGACAATGCGATTGCGACTACCCGTCACCAGCAACGCCGGGGCACCCTCTTCCGTACCGTTTGACGCAACGCCGACGTCCGCGTCGCTCTGCGAAATCGTGATGGCCAAATCGTCAACTCCCCGGGCAGGTCGCACACGCGCAGCTGCCGCCCCGCGATCCGCCTATCATCTTCTGATCATTTGCGAAACTCGCTCAGGACCGGCGGGCTGGCGCGGCTGCCGGCGTCGTGCCATCGTTCTGCTGCACAGGGGATCGGCACGATGGGTCACGGCCACCATCATCATGGACACGATCATGCGCACGCCCACGCGCCGGCGTCGTTCGATCGTGCGTTCGCCTGGGGCATCGCGCTCAACCTTGCCTATGTCCTGTGCGAAGCGACGGCGGGGCTGTGGTGGGGCTCGATGGCGCTGCTCGCGGACGCGGGGCACAATCTGTCGGACGTGATGGGGCTGGGCGTCGCCTGGGCCGGCGCGGCCTTGGCGCGTAAGCCGGCGACCAAGCGGTTCACCTATGGCTTCAAGAGCTCCACCATCCTCGCCGCGATGATCAATGCGCTGCTGCTGATGGTGGCACTGGGCGCGATCGTGCTGGAGGCCACACGCCGACTGATCGAACCCGCCGCGATCGCCGGGCCGGAGATCGCCGTCGTCGCTGCGATCGGCATCGCGATCAACGGCTTCACCGCATGGCTGTTCGCGCGCGGGCGGCATGGCGACGTCAACATCCGCGGTGCGTACCTCCACATGCTCAGCGACGCAGTCGTTTCCGCAGGCGTGGTGGTCGCCGGGCTGGCGATCTGGTGGACCGGCGCGGGCTGGATCGACCCGCTGACCAGCTTCGTCATCGCGGGCGTGATCTTCTGGCAGACGGCTGGATTGTTGCGCGAGACGGTGGAGATGGCACTGCAGGCGGTGCCGCGCGACCTGGATTACGACAAGGTCCGCATGGCGCTGCGCGTGCTGCCCGGCGTGGAGCGGGTTCATCACCTCCACATCTGGCCGATGTCGACCACCGAGCCGGTGCTGACCGCGCATCTGGTGATGCCAGGCGGGATGCAGGACGATGCCTTCCTGCGCGCGGCGCAAGCGATGCTGCGGGAGGAGTATGGGATCGGGCACGCAACGCTGCAGGTGGAGCGGGGGGACGTCGGCGACGGGTGTTAGCTTTTTTGCTCTTTCGCCGACGGGTCAGTACGCCCGCGCCACCGCGAACTCGACGGCCTCGACCATCGCCTCCTTGGCACGGCCATCCGCGAAGCCGCCGATCGCGTCGATCGCGCGCTGGCCATAGTGGCGGGCGCGGGCGAGCGTGTCGTCGACGGCGCGGGTCTTGCTCACCAGCGCGACGGCGTGCGCAAAGTCCTCGTCTGACGCGCGCCTGCCCTCGACCGCATCCTTCCAGAACGCGCGCTCCTCCGCCGTGCCGCGGGCACGCGCGAGGATGACGGGCAGCGTCATCTTGCCTTCGCGGAAATCGTCGCCCGCATCCTTGCCCATCGTGCCGGCATCCGAGACATAGTCGATCGCGTCGTCGACCAGCTGGAACGCGATGCCCAGGTTGCGGCCATAGGTGTCAAGCGCCGCCTCTTCGCCCTCCGGGCGCTCGGCGACGACGGCCGCGATGCGGCAGGCGGCGGCGAACAGCGCGGCGGTCTTCGCACCGATGATGTCGAGATAACGGTCCTCGCCCAGATCGACGCGCCGCGCGGCCGTCAGCTGATTGACCTCGCCCTCGGCGATCGTGGCCGACGTGTTGGACAGGATCTTCAGCACCTTGAGCGAGCCGTCCTCGACCATCAGCTCGAACGAGCGGCTGAACAGGAAATCGCCGACCAGTACCGACGCCGGGTTGCCCCAGATGATGTTGGCGGTGCGCTTGCCGCGCCTGAGGTCGGAGCCGTCGACGACATCGTCGTGGAGCAACGTCGCGGTATGGATGAACTCGACCGCCGCCGCGAGGCGATGGTGACGCGCGCCGGTGTACCCGATCAGCCGCGCGCTCGCGAGCGTCAGCATCGGCCGCATGCGCTTGCCGCCGCCCGCGATCAGGTGACCGGCAAGCTCGGGGATCAGCGGAATGTCGGATTGCATGCGGTCGAGGATCACGGCGTTGACCGCGTTCAGATCGCCCGCGACGAGCTGTACCATCGGCTCCAGCGAGGGCGTGCCCGGTGCGCTGGAGGGGCGAAGCTGGTGGACGGTGCCGTTCACGCGGGCGATGTGGCGGCAGACGTGCGGCAACGCAACCCTTGCCGCCCGGTCGCTGCGCCCGCAAAGAAGGGCTGAGAGGATGCATGATGTCGGACGACGTGCTGAACGGCTATCGCAAGTCGATCGACAATATCGACGCGGCGCTGGTCCACCTGCTCGCCGAGCGGTTCAAGGTCACGCAGGCGGTCGGACGCCACAAGGCGCACTCGGGCCTGCCGCCGGCCGATCCGGGACGCGAGGAGCGCCAGATCGCGCGGCTGCGGCAGCTGGCGGCGGAAGCGGAGCTGGACCCGGAATTCTCGGAGGCGTTCCTGCGCTTCATCATCGACGAGGTGATCCGACATCACGCAAGGCTGCAAGGCTGATGCTGCTGGCGATCGAGGGTGGTGACGGGGCGGGTAAGGCAACGGCCGCCGCCGAGGTGGTTCGGCAGCTGATCGCGGCGGGACGCACGGCGACGGTGATGTCCTTCCCGCGCTATGCCGAGACGACCGGCGGCTGGGCGTTGGGCGAAATGCTGGGCGGGCGCCTGCCGCGCGAGGTGTCCCCCCGCGCCGCGGCGGTGTTGTATGCGCTCGACCGGATGGAGTCGCGTGGAAGCCTGCTCGCGGCCGCGGACGCGCACGAGGTGGTGGTGCTCGACCGCTACATTGCGTCGAACCTGGCCTACCAGGCCGCGCGCGGTGCACCCGAGGACGCCGACGAACTGATGCGCTGGAGCTGGGCGCTCGAGACGGACACCTTCGCGCTGCCCCGGGCCGACCTCAACGTGTACCTCGCGACGCCGGTCGATGTCGCGCGCCGGCAGATCGCGATGAAGCGACAGCGGAGCTATACCGACGCCACGTTCGACGCGAACGAGGCTGATACGGCGTTGCAGGCGCGGGTTCGCGACAATTACGCGGCGATGGCGAGGGCTGGCTGGGCGGGTCGCTGGGTGACGGTGGAGACGGTCGCGGACGGCGCGATTCGGGCACCAGACGAGATCGCTCGCGAAGTCATCGAGGCGCTCATCTAGCCCCTCCCCGGCGAAAGCCGGGGCCCTGCCGGCCGCGCCGGAATTCAGACACGAGCTAAGTCGGACAACTCCCATCCGAGCCCGAGCTTTCCCCGGAGAAGGTACTTTCACGCCGCTCCCGGGAAAGACTAAGGTAGCGCAATGCGCCTCACCCCTGCCCTCCTCGCGCTTGCCCTGCTCGGCGCAACCAGCCCACCGCCCGACATGGATCGCTGGCGCGCGCAGGCCGCCCGGGTCACGATCGAGCGCGACGACTGGGGCATCCCGCATATCCGCGGGCGCTCCGATGCGGATGCGGTGTTCGGCGCGATCTATGCGCAGGCGGAGGACGACTTCCCCCGTATCGAAGCCAATTACCTGACTGCGCTTGGCCGCACGGCGGAGGCGGAGGGCGAAGCGGCGATCTGGGCGGACCTGCGGCAGCGGCTGTGGATGGATCCGGTGGCGTTGCAGGCGGAGTATCGTCGCAGCCCCGCCTGGCTGCGCGCGCTGATGGAAGCGTGGGCGGACGGGCTCAACTTCTACCTGGCGACCCACCCAGCTGAGAAACCTCGCGTGCTGACGCGGTTCGAGCCCTGGATGGCGCTGTCGTTCACCGAAGGATCGATCGGCGGCGACATCGAGAAGGTCGATCTGGCGCAGCTCGCCGCCTTCTACGGCACGGCCGCGCCGCAGCTGGCGCGCGTACCGGATGCGGACGCCGAGCCGCGTGGCTCCAACGGGATCGCCATCGCGCCCAAGCTGACCAAGAACGGCCGCGCGCTGCTGCTCATCAACCCGCACACCTCCTTCTTCTTCCGCGCCGAGTTGCAGATGACCAGCGACGCCGGGCTGAACGCCTATGGCGCGAGCACCTGGGGACAGTTCTTCATTTACCAGGGCTGGAACGAGCGCGTCGGCTGGATGCACACCACGAGTGGCGCGGACAGCGTCGACTTCTTCTCGCTCGACGTGACCCGTCGTGGGCCGGACATGGTTGCGTATCGCTACGGCCGCGAACAGCGCGCCCTGACGGCGTCGAGCGTGCGGCTGCGGTTCCGCGAGGCCGACGGGAGCATGGGCGAGCGGTCGTTCCGCACTTGGCGCTCGCAGCACGGGCCGGTGGTGCGCAAGGACGGCGCGAAGTGGGTCAGCGCGGCGTTGATGCACAAGCCGGTGCCGGCGCTGGAGCAGAGCTGGCTGCGCACGCGCGCGAAGACCTATGCCGAGTATGTGCAGGTGGCGGCGCGGCAGGCCAATTCGTCGAACAACACGGTCTATGCCGACGCGGACGGGCGCACGGCGCTGCTGCTGCCGCAGTTCGTGCCCGCCCGTGACGACCGGGTGGACTATCGCGGCACGGTGGACGGCAGCGATCCCGCCACCGCCTGGCGCGGACCGACGCCGATGGCCAAGCTGCCGCGGGTCATCGATCCAACGGGCGGCTGGCTGTACAACGCGAACGATGCACCGTGGCGGGCGGCGGGCGCGAACAGTCCAAGGCGAGAGGCTTTCCCGCGCTACATGGATCAGGCGGGCGCGAACCCGCGTGGCGATCATTCGCTGGCGCTGCTGAGCCCGGCGCGGGCGCTTGACCGGCAGGGGCTGCGCACGATCGCGTACGACCCTTGGCTGCCCGCCTTTGACCGCCTGGTCCCGCAGCTGGCAGTGGAATGGCGCGGTGACGCCCCGTCTTCCCGTCGCGACATGCTCGCCGAGCCGGTGCAGGCGCTGGAGCGCTGGGACCGGCGCGCGTCGGCGGACTCGATCGCGACGACGCTGGCCATGTTCTGGGCCGACGAGATGTGGCCCGACGCGGTCCGCCATCAGCGACCACCCGACCTGACGCCGTGGGACTGGCTCACCGGCGGCATGCCGGCTGGAGCGAAGCTCGCGGCGCTGGAGCGCGCGGTGGCGCGGCTGCGGCGCGACTTCGGCCGGTGGGACGTGCCGTGGGGCGAGGTCAACCGCTTCCA
Organism: Sphingomonas bacterium; assembly: GCF_028292945.1. Taxonomy (GTDB): domain Bacteria; phylum Pseudomonadota; class Alphaproteobacteria; order Sphingomonadales; family Sphingomonadaceae; genus Sphingomonas. The sequence goes on from NZ_JAQGLJ010000023.1 coordinate 25,122, forward strand.
ACGCAATGACGCCGCGATCGTGCAGCGGTTCGATGACGCCAAGCCCTCGACCCCCGTCCCGTTCGGCTCCGCGCGCTGGGGTTCGCTCGCGTCGTTCGGTGCACGCGCCTATCCGGGCACGAAGCGGTGGTACGGGACCAGCGGCAACAGCTTCGTCGCCATCGTCGAATTCGGGCCTCGCGTGCGGGCATGGGCTGTCACCGCCGGTGGCCAGAGCGGGCGCCCTGGGTCGCCGCATTTCTCGGATCAGGCGACGCGCTACGCGGCGGGTGACCTCCGACCGGTTTACTTCTGGCCCGACGAGTTGAAGGGCCATGTCGAGCGCCGCTATCGGCCGGGGGAGTAGCATTGGGCAAGCACGCCGAAGAACTGGAAGCGCTGCAACTGGCGCTGGTACGCACCCAGGCGGCGGCGCTGGCATCGGGCGAGCGCACCGTACTCATCCTGGAAGGCCGCGACGGGGCGGGCAAGGACGGGACGATCAAGCGCATCGTCGAGCATCTCTCCCCGCGCGCGACCCGCGTCGTGGCGCTCCCCAAGCCGTCCGATCGCGAGCGCACGCAATGGTATTTCCAGCGCTATGTCGCGCATCTGCCAGCGGCAGGCGAGCTCGTGATCTTCAACCGCTCCTGGTACAATCGCGCGGGCGTCGAGGTGGTGATGGGCTTCTCCACCCCGGCCGAACAGGCCGAGTTCCTGCGCGACGCGCCTGATTTCGAACGCATGCTGGTCGAAAGTGGCATCAAGCTGGTCAAGGTCTGGCTCGACATTTCCAAGGACGAGCAGAAGGAGCGGCTGGACGCCCGGCGCGAGGAGCCGCTGAAGGCGTTGAAGGTCAGCGACATGGACGCGGTCGCGCAGGCGAAGTGGGAGGAATACTCCGCCGCACGCGACCGGATGCTGGCGCGCACGCACACGCCGCTGGCGCCGTGGGTCTGCGTGCGGGCGGACAAGAAGCCGCGCGCGCGGGCGGCGGTGATCCGCCACCTGCTGCACCAGATTGCGCCGGCCGACGTGGCGCGCGACGTGGGAGCGCCGGATCCCGACGTGCTGTTCGCGTTCGAGATGGCGGCGACACAGGATGGGCGGCTGGCACCCTGATCCTCCCCCGGAGGGGGAGGTGGCGCGCCGAAGGCGTGACGGAGGGGCTTCAGCGCGAGCGCAACATCGGTGGAGAGGCCCCACCACCACTCGGCTGCGCCGAGCGGTCCCCCTCCCCGTTCCGGGGAGGATCAGGCGCGACCAGCACCCGCCACCCGTCCGGCAGGAAATCCGTCGACTGGTAGTAGTACAGGCTGCACGCGCCATCCGGACGATAGCTCGAACCCTTCACCAGCCCGAGCGCGACGGTGCCGTCGAACACCGGGCCGCCGCTGTCGCCCGCGCGGCAGCTCGGCCCCGCGACCGCGACCCAGGTCGGCGCGCACGGGCCGCCGCACAGGTCGCCCGATGGCGCGAAGTCGACATATTCCACCTCCGCGCAGCTATAGCCGGTGCGCTCGCCGCGATGGCACACGACGTCGCCCGCGCGCGTGCTGGCGCGCGGGCGCGCGGCGGTGACGGCGCGGCGCAGCGTCTTGGCAGTGTCGGCGAAGAAGGAGGGCGCTAGGCTTGCTTCGGCGCTCGCGAGGTGCAGCTGCACGTCCTGGAAGCTCCAGCCCCATTGGCCGACGAAGCTGAGCGGGACCTGCGTCCGATCCGCCTCGACATAGGCGAGCGTGTCCGGGCAATGCGCCGCCGTCACCACGCCCAGGCGGCCGCCGTCGGTGACGACGAAGCCGGTGGTGCAGGCGTAACGCTTGCCGTCGACGGGGCTGGTCCCGACGACGCGTGCGCCGCCCTCGATTGCGGCGTCGGCTGTGGTGTCGAGGCGGCGCACGGTGACGGGCATGCCGGTAAGGTTGGCGAAACGCTGTTCCAGCTCGCCCGCCGGATAGGCGGCGGCGTCGGCATCGCCGACCATCACCACCAGCGACCCGTTGCGCTGATCGACGCCCAGCCCGGGCGCGCGGCGCAGGCTGGCGCGGATCGCCGCCTGATGCGTGCTCAGCGCGGCGAGCAGCTGTGCGCGCGTGGCGAGCGCATCGGTGCGGAACTCGACCGCCACGTCCAGCCCGCCCGCGACGATGCGGCGATCAGGCACGGGCTCGCTGCCAGTCAGCAGCACGCGGATCAGGTAACGCGGGCGATGCTCGATCGCGATCCCGGTCAGCCGGTTGCCGAACTCGGCCGCGATCGCATCGGTGACGGCGATTGTTTCGCCCTGCGCCCGCAGCTGGCGCTCGGCCTCGTCGACCGGCAGGCCGGCGACCGCCGCCCATGTCGCTGCGTCGCGGGCGAGGGCTCCATCGGGGGTTTCGATCTGCGCCTGGGCGGCCGTGGCGAGAAGCAAAAAGGGTAAGAGGAACTTCGTCACTCCCGCGAAGGCGGGAATCCATCTCTCCACCGGTGCGAACGGCGCGTTGGATTCCCGCCTTCGCGGGAATGACGGGAGGAAAGTGGCGGTCGCAGTGACGTTCACCCTGCCGCCTCGGCAGCCGCCGGCTCCGCCGTTGCGCCAGCCGCTTCGAGCCGGTTCCATGCATCCAGGCTGGCGATCTTGTAGGCCTCCGCCAGCGTCGGATAATTGAAGGTGTTCTCGATGAAATAGTCGATGCCGCCCTTCAGGTTTAGCACCGCCTGACCGATGTGGATCAGCTCGGTCGCGCCCTCGCCGATGATGTGGACGCCCAGCAACCGCTTGGTCTTCAGCGAAAAGATCATCTTCATCATGCCGCTGCCGAGCCCCATGATATGCCCGCGCGACGTCTCGCGAAAGCGCGCGGTGCCGACCTCGTACGGGATGCCGCGCGAACGCACCTCCTCTTCGGTGAGCCCCACGGTGCTGATCTCGGGCACCGAATAGATGCCGTAGGGGAAGTATTTGGGCGGCGGCGGCGGTTGCAGGCCAAACGCATGGCAGGCGGCGAGGCGACCCTGTTCGAGGCTGGTCGAGGCGAGCGACGGAAAGCCGATCACGTCGCCCGCGGCATAGATGTGCGGCACGGCCGTCTGCATGGTCGTCGGCTCGACGGCGATGCGGCCGCGGTCGTCGGCGGTCAGCCCGGCGGCGGCAAGGTCCAGGTCCGCCGTCGCGCCAACGCGGCCCGCGCAGTACAGCAGCATCTCGTTGACGACCTGCCGCCCATCCTTGAGCCGGCAGACCGGGCGGCCATTCTCGACCGTGACGCTCTCGACGCCGACGCCGAGCCGGAGGCCGATGTTGCGGTCGCGCAATTCGTGGACGAACTCGCCCACGATCTCGCGGTCGATGAAGTCGAGGATCGTCTCGCGCGGCTCCACCACCGTCACCGCGACGTCGAGCGCGGAAAAGATGGTGGCGTATTCCACCCCGATCACGCCGGCACCGACCACGGTCAGGCTGCGCGGCAGTTTCGGCAGGTCGATCAATTCGTCGCCATCGAAGACGCTGGGTTCGTCGAAGGGGACATAGGCGGGGCGAAAAGGCTGCGTGCCGACCGCCAGCAGGATGTGGTCGCCGGCCACGAGCCTCGTCTCACCGTCCTCGGCGGTGACCTCGATCGTGTGCGGGTCGACGAAGCGGCCGGTGCCGGTCGTGACCTGGACGCCGTTGCGGCCGAACTGATGCTCCAGCACCTCGACCTCGTGGTCCAGCGTCTTGTGCAACCGGCGCATCAGGTCGGCCGCCGAGATGTCCTGCTTCACCCGATAGCCGCGCCCGTAGAAGCCACGCTCGCGCCAGCCCGACAGGTTGAGCACGGTCTCGCGCAGGGTCTTGGACGGGATCGTGCCGGTATGGACCGACACCCCGCCGACGCGCCGGCCGCGTTCGATGACCAGCACCGACTTGCCGAGCTTGGCCGCCTGGATCGCGGCGCGCCGACCCGACGGACCGGAGCCGATGACGAGGAGATCGTGATGCTGGGGCATGGGCGCAGCTTAGCGACGATGACGTGAACGGAAACCGACTTCTGCTATGTCATGGCTGAATGCGTTTCAGCATCCATGCGTGACGCCTTGCCCCCGCATCAGCGTCTCGCATGGACCCTGAAACGCGTTCAGGGCGACGAAGTTCTGGAGACTTGGAACCCGGCCCAGCTTTGACTCACCGGCATTAGCTCCAGCGTGTTCACGTTGAGGTGCGGTGGCAGCGTCGCGATCCACCAGATCGTCGCCGCGATGTCCTCGGCCGTCATCGGGTCAGCGCCGCCATACAGCTTGTCCGACGCCGCCTGGCTGCCGGTGCGCACGGTCGTGAATTCGGTCTCCACCATGCCGGGCTCGATCGAGGTGACGCGTACGCCGGTGCCGTGCAGGTCGGATCGCAGGCCGAGACTCAGCTGGTGAACGAACGCCTTGGTCGCGGCGTACACGTTGCCGCCCGGATAGGGGTAGGTCGCCGCCACCGAGCTGATGTTGACGAGTCCGCCACGCCGCTCGATCAGCCCCGGCAGCAGCCGGTGCGTCAGCGCGACGACGCTCGTGATATTCGTGTCGATCATCGTCTGCCAGTCGGACAGCTTCGCCGCCTGCGCGGGCGCGGTGCCCAGCGCCAGCCCGGCGTTGTTGACCAACAGGTCGATGCCCGCGAATGCTGGCGGCAGCCCCGCGACCGCGGTCTCGCGCTCGATCTCGTCGCGCATGTCGAATGCGAGCGGGTGCAATGCCTCCCCAAGCTCGGCCGCGAGCGCATCCAACCGGTCCGCGCGGCGGCCGGTGGCGATCACCTGCCACCCGCCCGCAACGAAGCGGCGCGCGGTGGCCGCGCCGATGCCAGCAGTCGCGCCGGT
>NZ_JAQGLJ010000110.1 GCF_028292945.1 Sphingomonas bacterium
GCGACGCTGGCGAGCAGCACGCCCATGACGACGAAGTCGGACGCGGTCCAGTTGACCTCGGCGGTGAACTGCATCGCGATCGCGGGGATCAGGAGCAGCGTGGCGACGCCGCCCCAGACGATGAAGCTGCCCCAGGTCGCGGGTCGGGTGGAGTTCGTCATGTGGTGTGCCCCTGTTCGTGTTCCGTATGGCCGATAGCGGGGTCGTTTGCAGCCTTGTCGCGCAGGATGTGGAGATCGGGTGCAGGAATACGCCGTCACTGCCCGATCGTCCGTGGGGTCTGGCTCCGGGCGAAAGTCAGGTCAGGACAGGACTGTTCACAACAAGGGCGGCCCGTTGCCGGACCGCCCGTGTCGTTCGCCATTCAAGGATCAGGTGCGACAGCGCCCCTGCCGCCGCCGGCCCTCTACAGTACGAAGTCCGCTTGCGTGATCGGGTCGGAGTCGATCGTGGTGATGACCACCTCGAAGTCCGCGCGGCCATCGCCATCGACATCGCCTGATACCGTCCATACGGGGCCGTCGGTCTGCGCCGCGCGCAGCTGGCCAGCCTGGTTGGTGAACGCGCCGGAGCCGATGAAGGCAAAGGCCTGGTCGCCGTCAACACCCGTATTGGCATCGATACGCAACAGGTCGAGCAGATCGCCCATGCTGAAGTCGCCGATCCGGTCACCGGCGGCAGTCGTCGAATCCGCCGCTGAATTATACTGGAACATGTCGTTGCCGCCGCCGCCCGCCAGCGTATCGCCACCGAGGCCGCCGAAGATCAGGTCCGCGCCTGTACCGCCCCTGATCGTGTCGCTTGCGGCGCCACCGAAGATCCGGAACGTGCCGTTCGTTTCCGCAGAGCCGTTGAACAGCAACGTCTCGGTCTCCAGCAACGCGCCGCCGTTGAACGTCATCCGCTGACCCGCGGCGACGGTCGTCTCGTTGGTAGTGATGTCGTAGTTGAACGGTGTCCCTGCCGGCGCGAAGCGCGCGTCGGAGCCCGAGTTGAGCGTCACCGTCTCCACGTTCACCAACGACGTGCCGGTCAGCGTCAGCGTATAATTGCCGCGCAGCACCACGATGTCCGCACCCGCGCCGCCGTCGATCCGGTCGGCGGACGCAAACCGCGCGTCCTCGGCGAAGAAGAACACGTCGGCACCGCTGCCGCCGGTCAGGACGTCGACGCCCTTGCCGCCATAGATGAAGAACGTCCCGTCGGTCTCGGCCGCACCGTTAAAGGTCAGGTTTTCGCCGGCCTCCAGCGTGGAGGCGTTGACGATCAGCTGCTTTCCCCCCGGAACATTGGCGTTGTCCGTGCCAAGCACATAGCTGAACGGGCTCGAGCCGCTGCCGCCGAAGCGGGTATCGGTGTTGCTGAGCAAGGAGATGGTCTCGATGCCGGTCATCGTCGCCGCCGTCAGCACCAGGCCCGTGTAGTTGCCCTGCAGGGCAAGCACATCGCGCCCGGCACCGCCGTCGACGTTATCCGACGCCATCAATGCCGCGCCAAAGTAGGCGGCGTCGTCGCCGTCGCCGAGCAGCACCCTGTCGTCGCCGCCCGCATTGGCGTATACGAAGTCAGCGCCGGCGCCGGACGACAGGATGTTGTTCGTCGCGTTGTCGCGAATCGTGTCGTTCCCGGCATCGGTGGTCGCGTTCTCGATCGTGACGCCGTTCGCGATCGTGTAACCGCCAAAGATGCCGAAGGCGTAGGACACGTTGCCGCCACCGCCGACCTCGTAATTGAGCGTCGCCGGACGCAGATCGATGACGCTGTCCTTTGTGCCTCCGTACTTGATCGTGTCGGACCCGCCGCCGTCCCAGATCGACGAATAGAAGGTGCCGATTTCGTTCGTGTCTTTGAGAGTGTAGGTGTCGTCGCCAGTAGCGGTGTCTTCATTGACGCCGTACTTGTCCTGGATGGCGGCGATATCGAACGCCATCAGACCGCCCAGATAGCCATAGCCTACGTCGGTCGGCGCATTGCCATATGGCGATTCTGGCCAGCCGTCCTGGTACGACATCATCGTGAACACGGCCTGATTGAGCGAAAAGTCGCCAAGCGTGTAGTCGGCGACGGGCCCGTCGGAGGTGACGCCGTTCATGATGCCCGAGCGGCCGCCATTGTCGTGCGGATGCGCCAGACCGTGGCCATGCCCGAACTCGTGGATCAAGGTCACGAACGAGAAGCCGCCCTGTTGCAGGTCGGTTGCGTTCCAGCGGTAATCGCCCGAGTTGAACTGGGCCAGGCCCTCGTTCGGCTCATCGGGTGGGCTCATCGAGCCGAGCAGGCTGACGCCCGGCCCCGGCGTGCCCTTGTAGCTGGTATAAAAGATGTCGGCCTGCGCCCGGTCCTGTACCTCCAGATAGACGACATCGGCTACCTTTTCGAACTCACGAAGCGCGGTGAAGACCGCGGTGATCTCGAATTGTTCCGGGTTGGACGTGCTGACGGTGGCGGGGGGAAGGCCCGGGCTGGCCGGGTCTTCCATCGAGGGGAAGACGTCGCCCTGCTTGGCGAAGTAGATGGTGATGACGTTCTTGCCCGTGATGTCCTTGCCCTGCGCGGCGGCGAGCGCGGCGATGTCCAGGCCAACGATGTCGTTGGTGTTGTAGTCGGGCGTGCCCTGCGCATTTCCGGTGTCGCGAGTGCCCTCGTTGCCATCAGGGTTGCGAACCGACTGGTTCACCCGATTGATCTGGCTACCCCAGTCGATCGCGTAGAGCGGGCTGTCTGTTTCGTAATACGGGCGATAGACGCTCGGATCGTTCGGATCGACTTCCTTGGCAAAGACCTCGTAATCGCCGACCCCCTCGCCAGTCGTACCGTCCGTCGGGTCGTTGTCGAAAGCGCGCGCGTTGATGTAGTAGGTGCCGGTCGTCTCCGCCGAGAACGTGAGCAACACGTCGAAGCCTGAGTTGACCGTGTTCGCCGGGGTGGCGGCGCCGCCGTCCGCCGTGGTGATCAGGTTGCCGGCGGAGTCGCGTACCTCGATGTAGGCGTCCGCGACGGGAATGCCGACGCGGTCGACCGAACCCTCAGGCGCGGTGTAGCCGTACATCCCGATCTGGTATGTCTTGCCGGCCTCAAAGGTGACCTGGTAATAATCCTGATCGCCGTTGGTGTTGATCGACCCGATGGTCGAGGGGGCGCCGAGCGTCAAAACCGGATTGCCCGGCGCAACGCCAATGCCGTCGCCGGCCTCGTCGGCGGTCACCCCGACTACTGCAGGAGTCAACAGTCTGGAAAGGGGCTTGATGTCGCCGACGCCGTCCTGAACAAAGTCGGTCGTCGCCTTGGACGAGGTGCTGGTCGCGGCGGCAAAGGCCGCGCCATCCAGGTCGCTCATGCTCAGCTGCGCAAAGGGCGTGATGGTGAGATAAGGCTGAACGGCCCCGGTCGCGCTCCCATCCTTCAGGCTCTGCCAGACGACATCCGCACTCGGATGCGATTTGCGGCTACAATAGATGCACAAGACGTCGGTCTCCCCGGGGTTGCCGTTCTGTGTAACAAGACGGTAACCAAACATGGGTTCCCGCACCGTCGAAAAATATCGCGCCGAGCGCGCTGGCCCGAGAGCGAGATATTCACCGACGGGAACGGCCCAACCGCGCCCGGCGACTCCGCCAGTCGCACAGATGCTATTGTTTACAAGTACTTAACAGCCTTGCAATCGCCACCGGCGCAAAAACGAAAAGGGCGGCCCCCTGCGGGACCGCCCTTCGCATTGCTCGAGAAGTATGTCGTTCTAGCGTTTGGAGAACTGGAAGCTGCGACGCGCCTTGGCGCGGCCGTACTTCTTGCGCTCCACCGTGCGGCTGTCGCGGGTCAGGAAGCCCGCCGCCTTGACCGGCGCGCGCAGGATCGGCTCGTACTTGGTGATCGCCTGGCTGATGCCATGCTTCACCGCGCCGGCCTGGCCCGACAGGCCACCGCCCTTGACGGTGCAGGTGACGTCGTACTGGCCGACGCGCTCGGTGACGCCGAACACCTGGTTTAGAACGAGGCGCAGCGTGGCGCGGGCGAAGTACACTTCCTGGTCGCGACCGTTGATCGTGATCTTACCCGATCCCGGCTTCAGCCAGACGCGTGCGACCGCGTCCTTGCGGCGACCGGTCGCATAGGCGCGGCCCTGCTTGTCGATGATCTGCTCGCGCAGCGGCATCGGCGCGGGCGCGGGGCCGGAGTTGTTGACGGGCGCGGCGTCTTCGCCACCCGTCACGAGCGCGTCCGACGCGGTCGGGACCGGCGCCGGCTGAGACGTCAGGCTGGCGAGGTCGGACAGCGACTGGCGGGTATCGCCGTCCTGGCGGTTGTCGGTCATTATGCGCCCACCTTGTTCTTGCGGCTCATGCCGGCGATGTCGAGGACCTGCGGGTTCTGTGCGGTGTGGGGGTGCTCGGTGCCCTTGAAGATGCGCAGGTTGCGCATCTGCTCGCGGCCCAGCGGCCCGCGCGGGATCATCCGCTCCACGGCCTTTTCCAGCACGCGCTCAGGGAAGCGACCCTCCAGCACCTTGGCGGCGGTGATGCCCTTGATCCCGCCGGCATAGCCGGTGTGGCGATAGTAGATCTTCTTGGCCGCCTTGTTGGAGGTGAAGCGGATCTTGTCGGCGTTGATGACGACGACGTTGTCACCGCAATCGACGTGGGGCGTGAAGCTGGTCTTGTGCTTGCCGCGCAGCACGTTCGCGATCACCACCGCGGCACGGCCGACGACCAGTCCCTCGGCATCGACGATGTGCCACTTCTTCTCCACCTCGTGCGGCTTAACCGACTTGGTAGTCTTCATCAGCGCCTGCATGGCGTGAACCTTTCAACGAACAAACGCCGCCCGGTCACGGGCGGCGCGATGGATGAGCAATGCCGATCAGGAGCAGCTAAGTCAAGCTTTCAGGCGGGTTTGCCGACGGGTACCGTGATACCCGACCGATACCCGACCGATGCGCGGCGAACACTGCAGCGATCAGCAGCAGCGCGGCATTGAACTGATGCGTCACCGCGACGTGGATGTTCACGCCTGTCGTCAACGTCGCGACGCCGAGCGCGATCTGCAGCACCAGCAGCGCCGTAAGCGCCAGCCCGGTGCGGCTGCCGAGCCGCCCGGCGCGCCAGGCCAGCGCCAGCAGCCCCGCGCCCGCGACGAACGCCAGCCAGCGGTGGACGAACTGCACCACGATCGGGTTGTTGATCAGCTCGCCAGTGGCGGCGCCGGCGGGCAGCGCGCCGTCGGGAAACAGCTTCTCTCCCATCAGCGGCCAGCTGGAAAAGGCGTGACCCGCGTTCAGCCCCGCGGTCAGCGCCCCGAACGCCAGCTGCGCGAACAACAGGATCAGCGTAACGCCCGCGAGCGGACTCAACCGCGCCGGAACCGCCAGCGGCCGGCGATGCAGCGCGACGAGGTCGAGCGCCGTCCAGACGATGCCGCCAAGGATGACCAGCGCGACCAGCAGGTGGACGGTGAGCCGCAGATGGCTGACGTCGGTGCGCTCTGTCAGCCCCGACGCGACCATCCACCAGCCGATCGCGCCTTGCAGCGCGCCCAATGCCAGCAGCGCGACCAGCCGTCGGCCATAGCCTGCCGGGATGCGTCTGGTCACAGCGAACCACAGCAGCGGCACTGCGAAGGCAAGCCCGATCACGCGACCAAGCAGACGGTGGATATACTCCCAGAAGAAGATCGTCTTGAACGCCGCCAGCGACATACCCTGGTTGACCTGGGTGTACTCCGGTATCCGCTTGTAGGCGTCGAATGCCGCCTGCCAGTCGGCGTCGTTGAGCGGCGGGACGGCGCCGGTGACCGGCTTCCATTCGGTGATCGACAGCCCCGACTCCGTCAGCCGCGTGATTCCGCCGACCACGATCATCACGAGCAGCAGCCCGGCGACCGCCCACAGCCAGCGCGCTATCGCCAGCGGGCGGGCGCGGGACATGAAGGCGGGGGAGGGTTGAAGCATCACCGGCAGGTAGCGCCCGCGTCGGCCTGCGCAAGGTTGCGCGGCATCGCCGGGTAACCGATGTTGAAATGAGATATTGTAACTTGGATGCGATCGCAGCATATGGAGCGCGTGACGACGTTGATTCGCCAACTGCCAAGACTCGGCTTTGCGAAGTGGGGCCTCGATCGCCTCGCAATCGGGCTGTCGGGTCTGTGTCTGGTGCATTGCATCGCGACGTCGGTCGCGCTGGCGCTGATGTCGGCCGCGGGTGGCCTGCTGTTCAGTCATGTCGTGCACGAGGTCGGGCTGGTGCTCGCGATCCTGCTCGGCGCGTTGGCCTTGGGCCGCGGCGTCCTGCAGCATGGTTACATGTTGCCGGCCGCGGTCGGTGCGTTCGGCCTGGGCATGATGGCGGGCGCGCTGGGACTGGCGCACAGCGCCGGCGGGGGCGAGACGCTATGGACGGTGCTGGGCGTTGGCGTGCTCGCCTTTGGTCATGACCTGAACTATCGCGCTACCCACTGACGCTTGCCCCGGCGGGGGTGCAGGCTTACCTTTGTCATATGGCCGCACACGCTCATCATCATCACGAGCCCGAGGGCGCGGACCTTCAGATTGTAGCGCAGGCGACGCTCGAAAAGGCGGGCGAGCAGTGGACGGTGATGCGCGCGAGCGTCTTCGAGGCGCTGGCGGCCTTCGCAAAACCCGCCTCCGCCTATGACATCGCCGAGGCTGTCTCCACGCTGCAGGGCCGGCGGGTGGCGGCGAACACCGTGTACCGTATTCTGGACCTGTTCGTCGGCAGCAACCTGGCCCGCAAGGTCGAGAGCGCGAACGCCTATATCGCCAACGCGCACCCCGACTGCCTCCACGACTGCATCTTCCTGGTGTGCGACGATTGCGGGCAGACGACCCACCTGGACGACGACCGCATCACCACCGGCGTGCGCGGCGTCGCCAGCGCGAGCGGCTTCACCCCCAAGCGCCCAGTGATCGAAGTACGCGGCACCTGCGCCGACTGCAGCCCCGGATAACCGTCAGATCCTGACGCTCAGCGCATCAGCCCGGCGGTGCGCAGGGCCATCTCGATCGTGTCCTGCACGGTAGCAGCGGGGCCTTTCGCCGCCGATCGGAGCGGGATCGGCGCATTGGCCAGGTCGGGCTTGGGCAGAACGCGGCGGGGCGCTGTGTCGAGCAGGCCCCATTGCCGCGCGAGCCGTACCGTCGAGGAGATGCCCGCCTCCAGCATGTGCGGACCGGCCGTTCCGCAGGCATCGTCTCCCCGCGTGCTCAGCGGCGTGCCATGGCCCATCGCGGCGACGCGATACTCCTCGATCGCCTCTCGGCCACTTCCGTCCAGCCACACACGGCGGCGATGGCCATCGATCAGCTCCACCAGGTCCGGTTGCTGCGCGGCGCCGTGCAGCGTGCGCCACTGGTCGACGATCGCGTCCGCGTTGAGCGGTGCGACGGTGGTGTCCGCGTCGCCGTGCCAGACGGAGACCGTGGGCCAGGGACCGGCGTGCAGCGAGGCGGCGCGGAGCAGAGCGGCGGACGTGTCGGCATCGGCATGACCTTGGCCGCGCATTCGTTGCAGCGCCTGCGTCACCGATGTCGCGGCTCCATAGGGAAGACCCGCGATGATCCCGCCCCCCGCGAACAGTTCCGGATAGGTCGCCAGCATGACAGACGTCATCGCGCCACCCGCCGACAGGCCGGTGATGAAGATGCGGCGTGAATCGATCGCGTGGCGCGCAAGCATCGCCCCGATCATCTGCCGGATCGAGAGCGCCTCGCCGTCATCGCGAGCCGTGTCGCCCGGAACGAACCAGTTGAAGCAGAGATTGGGGTTGTTCGCGCGCTGCTGCTCCGGGAACAACAACGCAAAGCCGTGCTGCTCGGCGAGCTCGGACCAGCCGGCGCCACGATCATAGCCCGCCGCGGTCTGCGTGCATCCGTGCAGGACAACCACCAGCGGGATGTCTGATCCGCGGTCCGGAACATGGCACCAGCCGTTCAGCGCACCGGGATTGGAACCGAACTCCACCAGCGGAAGGAGGGCGGAAGCGGAGGCGCCGGACGAAAGCGGGCTGCCTGCCGCCTGCAGACGGATCGACGCGGTGAAACTTTCCATGACGATCCAATCAATTGCACACGCGCAACGAGCAGGAACCCTGCTTTGTTGCGGTGCAACATATGGAATGTCGGTTTTCGAAAGCAAGCCTGGTGGCGATCGGCAGATGGCGCGGCGAGGCTACAGCCGCCTGGTCATGATGGCCCCGGCACCGCCATGCCGACCGCCGCCATCCGGTCGATGCGCTCGGCGACCGCACAGCCGCAGGCGAGATACAGCGGTTCGCCCGCCCTGGTCGCTATCAGCTGCGCACGAGCGAAGCCGGCCGGGCGCGCGGATTGCTCGCACAGCGCCAGCATGCGCGGCCGAGTCGACGCCGGGGGCGGGCGGGGTCGACATACATGGCGCGGATGCGCGCGGCGTCGGTCGCGGAATCCAGCAGGGACGAGTCGCGCACGTCCGCCGCATGATCACCGCCGTACAGCGTCGCCCGCCTTCTCCAGCCGCCGCAGCCGCCCAGATCGTCGCCTTTCGAAGATCAGCCAGTAGGTGCGGTCGGCGATCAGCTGCGTGGCCAGCCCCACGCTGGCGCGGCTGGCGGCGATCTGGTGGGGGTGAGGAACGGGCGCTGCAGTTCCGCGATGGCGCGATCCATCCGGCCAGCGATCGCGGGAAGGTCGGCCTCGGTGGCGAGTCGATGGGTGCGCAAGCGGCGATGATGCAGATCGCATGCAGGGGATGTCCAGTCCGGCGCAATCGACACCCGGTTTGCGAACGCGTAAGCACTGGTGAATGGCCGATCTTCCCGCGACCCCGTTGCTCGACAGCGTCTCCCTTCCGGCCGATCTGCGGCGCCTGAAGCCCGAGCAGCTGCGCCAGCTCGCCGACGAGCTTCGCGCCGAGACGATCTCCGCGGTCGGCGCTACCGGTGGCCATCTGGGTTCCGGGCTGGGTGTGGTCGAGCTGACGACCGCGATCCACTATGTCTTCGACACGCCCGCCGACCGCCTGGTGTGGGACGTCGGGCATCAATGCTATCCGCACAAGATCCTGACCGGGCGGCGCGATCGCATCCGCACCTTGCGTCAGGGCGGCGGGCTGTCGGGCTTCACCAAGCGGTCGGAAAGCGAATACGACCCGTTCGGCGCGGCGCATTCGTCGACGTCGATCTCGGCGGCGCTGGGGTTCGCGATCGCCAATAAGCTCGCGGGCAAGCCGGGCAAGGGGATCGCCGTGATCGGCGACGGCGCGATGTCGGCGGGGATGGCGTACGAGGCGATGAACAATGCCGAGCAGGCGGGCAACCGGCTGGTCGTGATCCTCAACGACAACGACATGTCGATCGCGCCGCCGGTCGGTGGGCTTTCGGCCTATCTGTCGCGCATCGTGTCGAGCCGGGAGTTCCTGGGCATGCGCGAGGTCCTGCGCAAGCTGGCGCGCAAGCTGCCGCGCCCGCTCCACACCGCCGCGCGCAAGACGGACGAGTTCGCGCGCGGCATGGCGATGGGCGGCACGCTGTTCGAGGAGCTGGGCTTCTATTATGTCGGCCCGATCGACGGCCACAATCTCGACCAGCTGATCCCCGTGCTCGAAAATGTCCGCGACGCGGAGGAAGGCCCGATCCTGGTCCATGTCGTGACCAAGAAGGGGAAGGGCTATGGCCCGGCCGAGGCGTCTGCCGACAAATATCACGGCGTGCAGAAGTTCGATGTGATCACCGGCGCGCAAGCCAAATCGCCCGCCGGCCCGCCGCAATATCAGAACGTGTTCGGGGAGGCGCTAGCCCGTGAAGCGGAAAGCGATCCGCGCATCTGTGCGATCACCGCCGCGATGCCCTCGGGCACCGGGCTCGACAAATTCGCCGCCGCGCACGCCGACCGCTTCTTCGACGTCGGTATTGCCGAGCAGCATGCGGTCACCTTCGCGGCCGGACTGGCGGCGCAGGGGATGCGGCCGTTCTGCGCGATCTACTCCACCTTTCTGCAGCGCGCCTATGATCAGGTGGTCCATGACGTCGCGATCCAGAATCTGCCCGTCCGCTTCGCGATCGATCGCGCCGGGCTGGTAGGGGCGGACGGTGCGACGCACGCCGGCTCGTTCGATGTTACCTACCTCGCGACGCTGCCGAACCTGGTGGTGATGTCGCCCGCCGACGAGGCGGAGCTGGTCCACATGGTCCACACCATGGTCGTGCATGACACTGGCCCGATCGCCGTCCGCTATCCGCGCGGCAACGGCACGGGCGTCGCGCTGCCCACGGCACCCGAGCGGCTGGAGATCGGTCGCGGGCGGGTGGTGCGCGAGGGCAAGGCGGTCGCGATCCTGTCGCTGGGCACGCGGCTGGGCGAGGCGCTGAAGGCGGCCGAACAGCTGGAAGCCAAGGGCCTGTCGACCACCGTCGCCGACCTGCGCTTCGTCAAGCCGCTGGACGAGGCGCTGATCCGCCGCCTGCTGACCACGCACGAGGTGGCGTTGACGATCGAGGAGGCATCGGTCGGCGGTCTCGGCGCGCACGTGCTGACGCTGGCGAGCGACGAGGGGCTGATCGATGGGGGGCTGAAGCTGCGCACGATGCGGCTGCCCGACCGGTTCCAGGATCAGGACAAGCCGGAGCTGCAATATGCCGAGGCCGGACTGGATGCAGATGCGATTGTTGCGACAGTCCTGTCGGCACTGCGCCACAACAGCAGCGGGGTCGCCGAGGCCCGCGCGTGAGCGGGTGGGAGAAGGTGATCGCCGCGACGGTGCTGGCGGTGATCGGACTTGTCGGGGTGAACCTGGCGATCTGGCGGCGGATGCGCGTCGCTGCCCGCGAGGCGGCGCGGCGCGAGCCCTAGACCGGCACGATCGTCGGTTGCGCCACAGCGACCGGCGCGGGTTCCGCACCCTCGCTTCTCGGCCCACACGTCCCCGCGAACGATGGCCTGACGGCGGCCCGCCTTCAGCACCGTACCGTCGCGCGCAGCCGTTCGCCGTGCGCGGGCGCGACGAAGTTGATCGTGTAGCTGCCGGTCACCACGTCGCCCGCGACCGACGCTGCGGCCCAGGTGCAGGCTTTGTCCGCCATCAGCCCGACGATCGCCCCGTGCGCGAAGCCGTGATGTTGGGTCACCTCCGGGCGCATCTCCAACACCAGCTCCGACTCGCCCTGCCAGCACCGCACCGGCTCGACGCCCAACCAGCGCGAGAAGCCGGAGCGCTGGACGGCGACGTCCTTCAGTAGGCCACGGCTTCTTCGTTGCTCGCGAACCGTTCGGCCATGTCATGTCCCTTCACCTGGCCTTGCGGCCGCGAAGTCCATGATATACGTTGGGTGTTGTATATCCAGAGGATGCCATGCAGGTTGCGAAATGGGGAAATAGTCTGGCCGTGCGTATTCCCGCAAAGGTGGCGCGGGAACTCGGGCTGAGCGAAGGAGACGAAATCGAGCTTCGCGCGGCCGAGCGCGATGTCTTGACCATCGACCGTGATCGCCGGCGAGACGAGATCATCGAGGAGATCCGCAAGCTGGCCCGGCCTCTGCCTGCTGACTACAAGTTCGATCGAGATGAAGCCAACGCACGGTAATGCGAGCCTTTATCGACAGCAACGTCGTGGTCTACGCCTTCAGCACGGATCGTCGTGCGTCGGTCGCGCTGACCCTACTGGACACGGCGGCTGCGATCGGCGTGCAGACCTTGAATGAGTTCGTTTATGCCTCACGCCGACGCGGCGGCAGGGAGTGGGCGGAAATCGAACAGCACCTTGCCCGCCTGCGGCGATTGTTTCCAGCGCCAGTGCCGCTGGACCTTGCCGTGCATGAGGCTGGTATCCGCGTTGCGCGGGAGCACCGATTGCAGCTGTGGGATGGCATGATTGTCGGTGCGGCGTTGGTGAGCGGCTGCGACGTGCTCTGGTCGGAAGACATGCACCATGGTCTGGTGATCGAAGACCAGCTCCGCATCTTAAACCCGTTTGCGGCGGTTCACTAAGTGCCCAGGTTGCGCGCCGACCAGCTCCTCGCCGACCGCTGCCTGGCGGAGAGCCGGACGCGCGCGCAGGCGCTGATCATGGCGGGCGTGGTATTCGCGGGAGGGGTGAAGGTCGTCAAGGCGGGGCAGATGCTGGCCGACGATATCGGAATCGAAGTGCGTGGGCGCGATCACCCGTGGGTATCGCGCGGCGGCGTCAAGCTGGCGCATGGGCTCGATCACTTCGGGTGGGACGTGACGGACGCGGTGGCGATGGACGTGGGGTCGTCGACCGGTGGGTTTACCGACGTGCTGCTCGCGCGCGGCGCGGCGCGGGTTTATGCGGTCGATAGTGGCACCAACCAACTCGCCTGGAAGCTGCGGCAGGACGCGCGCGTGGTCGTGCTGGAACAGACCAGCGCGCGCATCCTCACGCCGGCGCACATTCCCGAGCCGGTCGATCTGATCGTCTGCGATGCGAGCTTCATCGGCCTGGCCAAGGTGCTGGAACGGCCGCTGTCGTTCGCCAGGCCTGCCGCCCGCGCGCTGGTGCTGGTCAAGCCGCAGTTCGAAGCCGGGCGCGAAGAGGTCGGCAAGGGTGGCGTGATCCGCGATCCCGCCGTGCATGCGCGCGTGTGCGACGCCGTCGCGGCGTGGCTGGCGCAGCAGGGCTGGCCGGTGATCGGGGTGACGCCCAGCCCGATCACCGGCCCGGAAGGCAATGTGGAGTTCCTGCTCGCGGCCCATTTCGGGACTTCGCTTGGTTGAACGCGCGCGCTTCCTGCGGCAGGGCCGCTCCGGGGCCGAGAGGATGACCGCGTGAGCGAGCTTGCATCGAGAGGGCAGTTGCGGTGGTCGTTCGCGCGCTGGGCGGCCGTGTGCGTTCCGCTGGTACTGCTGATCGGCTTCGCGTCGGGTCAGTCGACGCAGTCGGGCAGTGACAGCCCGTGGTATGCGGCGCTCGCCAAGCCGGCGCTGAACCCGCCCGATTGGGCATTCCCGGTCGCCTGGACGCTCATCTACATCTGCATGGGATTGGCGGTGGCGACGGTGCTGAACGCACGCGGCGCGCGGGGGCGTTGGCCTGCCGTCGCGCTGTTCGCGGTTTTGGCGGCCTTGCTGGCGGGATGGCAGCCGCTGTTCTTCGGCGCGCACCGGATCTGGGCGGCCTTGGCGCTGATCGTCGCGATCCTTGCGGTCGGGATCATCGTCACGCTGCTGTTCGGTCGTGTGCGGCGCACTGCCGCCTGGCTGATGGTGCCGCTGCTGGTGTGGGTCGGCTTCGCGGGCGTGCTCAATTGGCGGATCGGCCAGATGAACCCGGACGCGGAACGGCTTGCACCCGCTGGCCGCACCACCCAGATGCTGTGACGAAGCGGGAGTATGCGATGCAATCCGAAAACCGAATGGTGAGCGACTTCGTCAAGGTCCTGAACGGCGTTGCCGGTACGGTGGCGGGAGTCGGCCGCGAGGCGGAAGCGGGCGCGCGGGAGCGCGCGCGCGAGTGGATCGGCGGACTGGACTTCGTCGGCCGTGACGAGTTCGAAGCCGTCAAGGCGATGGCGGCGGCGGCCCGCGACGAGGCGGACCTGCTTCGCGCACGGCTGGACGTGCTGGAGGCCAGGGCCGCCCCCCCGCCAATGCCGCCGAGCGTCGGCTGACTTTTTCCACAGCTTTCTCTACAGGGTCGTACACCGTGCTTGTCGTCGCCAGGCCAGCGCGGCAAAATGGGTGCGTGGGAACGGGATCATGTTGAACGAGGGCGATCACGAGGCGGACGACGCTGCGCCGATCGACATGCTCGAGGCCTATTATGACGCGCATGGCTGGGAGAACGAGCGTCACGACGAGGAGATCGTCGCGCACGTCAAGGGCAGCTGGACGACCTATGAGCTGCGCGCGCTGTGGCGCGAGGACGACAGCGTCCTGCAGTTCCTGGCGTTTCCGGACATCAAGATCACCGACGATCGCCGCGCGGCGGTGTGGGAGACGCTGGCGCTGGTCAACGAGCAGCTGTGGGTCGGGCATTTCGAGCTGTGGTCGTCGTCGGGCGTGCTGCTGTATCGGCATGCGGCGATGATCGACGGCGAGGACGGCGGCACCATGACGCTCGCCGCCGCCGAGCTGCTGGTCGAGACCGCGGTCGAGGAGTGCGAGCGCTTCTACCCCGTATTCCAGTTCGTGCTGTGGGGCGGGAAGAGCCCCAAGGAAGCGATCGCGGCGGCGCTGATCGAGACGCAGGGCGAGGCGTAGGGCGCGAGGCTTGACCCTATCGCAATCAGCCGGCCGGCTGCTGATGATCGGCGCGGGCAACATGGGCGGGGCGATGCTTCGTCGCTGGCTGGACGCCGGTTTGCTGTCTGCACAGGTGACGGTGGTAAGCCCCAGCGGACGCGCGATGCCGGATGGCGTGCGCGTGGTAGCCGCCACCCCTGTCGAGCGATTCGACACGATCGTGCTGGCATGCAAGCCGCAGCAGCTCACTTCCGTGGCCGGCGCGTTGCGGGGACATGCACCCCGGCTGACGATCTCGATCCTCGCGGGGGTCGAACTGGCCAGCCTGGCAACCCTGATCGAGGCGCCGGTCGTGCGCGCGATGCCTAATCTGCCGGTCGAGATCGGCAAGGGCGTGGTGGCGCTCCACGGCGAGCGTGGGGCGGAGGCGGGCGAGCGTGCGGCAACGCTGATGGCGCCGCTTGGGCTGGTGGAGTGGATCGACGACGAGCGGCTGTTCGATGTCGTGACCGCGTTGGCGGGAAGCGGGCCGGCGTTCCTCTACCGGTTCATCGACGCGCTCGCGCAGGGGGGAGCGGCGCTGGGCTTGCCGGCCGATCAGGCCGCGCGGCTGGCGCTCGCCACGGTGGAAGGATCGGCGCTGCTTGCCGCGCGGGCCGAGGCTGGGCCGGGTGTGCTGGCTGATCGGGTCGCCAGTCCCGGCGGGTCGACGCGCGAAGGGCTGAACGTCCTCGACGGCGACGAGGCGCTGCCGCGCTTGATCGAGGCGACGCTCCGGGCAGCGGCCCGCCGCAATGCCGAGATGGCGGCGATCGTACGGTCAAGCGGCTAGTACTTGTCGGCGGCGGATCCGTTCATCCTGGCGCAACCTTTCGCAGGGCCGCGCATTCAGCCCACAACATCAAAAACGGGCTGCTGCTGCCATGAAGAACATCGTTCCCGTCATTCTCGCGCTCATTCCGCTCGCAGCCGTGGTCAGCGCCTGCGTTGGGGCTCCTTGAGCCTGCCGTTGCGCGGATAAAGAAAAGGGCCGCTCGGAGCTGATCCGGGCGGCCCTTTTCTTTTCAGTCTAGTTCAAGTTGCCGGATCACGGCCCTTCCTCGTCATGCTGAACTTGTTTCAGCATCCATGCGGTACCTAAGTCTCAGGCGTGTCGCCGGTGAGAAGTGTCTCGCATCGGCCCTGAAACAAATTCAGGGCGACGAGGAGCGGATCAGCCCTCCGTCGGCTGCTCCACCTGGACCTCGGCCGTCGCACCGGGTTCGGCGTTCGGATCGTAGTCCTCGGTAAAGCCCGCGTCGTCGCGCTCGAACATCTGCTTCATCACATCGACGCCCGAAGCCTGCATTTCGGCTTCCTCCGGCGAGCGCGCAACGTTGACCTTGACGGTCACCACAACCTCGGGGTGCAAGGTTACCTTCACGTCGTAGACGCCGATCGCCTTGATCGGCTTGTCCAGCACGATCGCCGAGCGGACGACCTTGTGACCATCGGCGGCCAGCGACTCGATCAGATCGCGCACCGCAACCGAACCATAGAGCTGGCCGGTGTTCGACGCCTGGCGGATCAAGGTGACCTTGGCGTCCTTGAAGCCCTCCGCTTCCTTCTCGGCGTCGCCGCGACGCGAGGCATTGTCGGATTCGATGCGCGAGCGGTTGGCTTCGAACACCTTGCGGTTGGCTTCGTTGGCGCGCAGCGCCTTCTTGCGTGGCAGCAGGAAGTTGCGGGCGAACCCGTCCTTCACCGTGACCACATCGCCGATGGCGCCGAGCTTCTCGACGCGCTCCAGCAGAATGACATCCATTGCGGCCGCTCCTTACTTAACGACGTAGGGCAGCAGGCCCAGATGACGCGCGCGCTTGATCGCCTGGGCAAGCTCGCGCTGCTTCTTGGCCGCCACGCTGGTGATGCGCGAGGGGACGATCTTGCCGCGCTCGGAAACGAAGCCCTGCAGCAGGCGGACGTCCTTGTAGTCGATCCGGGGCGCATCCTTGGCGCTGAACGGGCACGACTTGCGACGACGGAAAAACGGGCGGGCCATTATGCTGCTTCCTCTTCACGACGCGGGCGGTCGGGACGCGAACCCCCGCCGTCACGCCCACCATCACGACCATCGCGCGAGAATCCGCCCTCGCGGCCACCTTCACGGTCAGCGCGGCGCTCACGATCGCGCTCCTGCTTGCGCATCATTACCGACGGACCGGCCTCGGCCTCGTCGACCTTGACGGTCATGTAGCGGATCACGTCCTCGTTGATCTGAGTCTGGCGCTCCAGCTCGGCGACGACCGGCCCCGGTGCGTCGATCTCGAGCATCACGTAATGCGCCTTGCGATTCTTGGCGATGCGATAGGCGAGGCTGCGCAGGCCCCAATTCTCGGTCTTGGTGACCTTGCCCTGTCCATCGGTGATGATCTTGCTGGCGGCTTCCGCCAGGGCGTCCACTTGCGCCTGGGCCAGATCCTGGCGCGCAAGGAACACGTGCTCGTACAGAGCCATGCTGTTCATTCTCCTGCCGATCGCTGATGCCGCCCCATGCGGCACCCCTCCGGCTGTCGTGCAATGCATAGCGGGGCGAGCAGGCCATGAGCCCGCCGCCCCGATGACTTGCTCGTAGCAGGGCGACCGCGAAAGGCAAGCCGGGTTGCCACGTCGCGGAGCGCTGCCTAGTCGGGCGGCAACAAGGAGAGAGGCAGTGCGCGCATTCATCTTCCCGGGTCAGGGCAGCCAGGCGGTCGGCATGGGCAAGGCGCTGGCGGACGCGAGCGTCCATGCCCGCGAGGTGTTGCAGGAGGTCGACGACGCGCTGGGGCAGAGCCTGTCGCGACTGATGGCCGACGGGCCTGCCGAGGAGCTGATGCTGACCGAGAACGCACAGCCGGCGATCATGGCGAACGCGATCGCCACTCTGCGCGTGCTGGAGCGCGAGGGCGGCATGCGGCTGGCGGAGAAGTGCGACTATGTCGCCGGGCACTCGCTGGGCGAGTACACGGCGCTGTGCGCGGCGGGCGCGTTTGACCTCGCCACGACCGCGCGGCTGCTGCGGACGCGTGGAGAAGCGATGCAGGAAGCGGTGCCGGTGGGGCAGGGCGCGATGGCGGTACTGCTCGGCTGCAACCTGGAGCTGGCGCATGTCATCGCGGGCGCGGCGGTGGACGCGATCCTG
Organism: Sphingomonas bacterium; assembly: GCF_028292945.1. GTDB lineage: Bacteria > Pseudomonadota > Alphaproteobacteria > Sphingomonadales > Sphingomonadaceae > Sphingomonas. Next base: position 17,349 of record NZ_JAQGLJ010000110.1, read on the forward strand.
GCGGAGGGCGGGGAGGAGCTGGTCTGCACCGTCGCCAACGACAATGATCCCACTCAGGTGGTGATCTCTGGCCATCTCCTGGCGATCGAACGCGCGGTCCCGCTGGCCAAGGAGCTGGGGGCGAAGCGCGCGCTGCTGCTGCCCGTGTCCGCCCCGTTCCATTGCGCGCTCATGCAACCCGCCGCCGAGGTGATGGAGAACGCGCTGCTCGACGCGGACCTGCGCGCGCCGTTGGTGCCGGTCTATTGCAACGTCGATGCCGCGCCGATCGCCTCGCCGGGCATGATCCGCGTGGCACTGGTGCAGCAGGTGACCGGCATGGTCCGCTGGCGCGAGTCGGTGCTGGCGATGGCGGCGGCGGGGGTGACGGAGTTCGTTGAGATCGGCGGCAAGGTGCTGGGCCCGATGGTGAAGCGCATCGTGCCGGACGCGAGCGCGATCAGCGTCGTGACGATGGACGATGCGGAAGCGCTGGCGAAGGCGTTCTGAAGGAGATGGCAATGTTCGACCTCACAGGCATGACCGCGCTCGTCACCGGAGCGTCCGGGGGGATCGGGTCGGCGATCGCGACCGCGCTGGCAGGGCAGGGCGCGCGGCTGGCGGTGTCGGGGTCGAATGGCGACAAGCTGGAGCGCTTTCGGGCCGATCTTGGCGGTGAGCATGTCGCGTTGCAATGCGATCTGTCGGACGCGGCGCAGGTCGACGCGCTGGTGCCGCGCGCGGTGGAGGCGCTGGGGGGGCTGGACATCCTGGTGAACAATGCGGGCGTGACGCGCGACAACCTTGCCATGCGGATGAAGGATGAGGAGTGGGACACCGTCATCCGCGTCAACCTGGAGGCGGCCTTCCGGCTGATCCGGGCTGCCGCGCGGCCGATGATGAAAGCGCGGTTCGGGCGGGTGATCTCGGTCACCTCGGTCGTGGGCGCGACGGGCAATCCGGGGCAGGCGAACTATGCCGCGTCCAAGGCGGGGCTGACGGGCATGTCGAAGGCGCTGGCGCAGGAGCTTGCGAGCCGCAACATCACCGTCAACTGCGTCGCTCCGGGCTTCATCCGCTCGGCCATGACCGACGGATTGCCGGACGCGCAGAAGACGGCGCTGATGCAGCGCATCCCGGTCGGCGATCTGGGCACGGGCGAGGATATCGGTGCCGCAGTGGTCTATCTCGCCAGCCGCGAGGCGGGCTACGTGACGGGCCAGACATTGCACGTTAATGGCGGGATGGCGATGATCTCGTGACACTTGCCAGCTTGCGACGCCCGTTCTACCGCCGTTCAGGAACAACATACCCACGAGGGACAAGACTATGAGCGAGACCGCCGACCGCGTGAAGAAGATCGTCGTCGAGCATCTCGGCGTCGAGGCCGAGAAGGTGACGGAGGATGCCAGCTTCATCGACGATCTGGGCGCGGATTCGCTCGACATCGTCGAGCTGGTGATGGCGTTCGAGGAGGAGTTCGGCGTCGAGATCCCCGACGACGCTGCCGAGAAGATCACCACCGTCAAGGACGCGATCAGCTATATCGACGAGCACAAGGGCTAAGCTCTTTGCTTGCGTAAGGAATTGAGCGGCTCCCGCCCGGCATCCGGGCCGGGAGCCGTTTTTCGTTCATAGGGATGAAGGAAGCGCATATGCGGCGTGTCGTCGTCACTGGCCTTGGCCTGGTCACCCCGCTCGGCGCGGACGTCGAGACGGCGTGGAAGAACATCCTCGCAGCCAAATCTGGCGCGGGCGTCATCACGCGCTTCGACGCGACCGACTTCCACACCAACTATGCGTGCGAAGTGAAGCCGGCGGATCACGAGTACGGCTTCGATCCGGGCAAGCGCGTTGACCACAAGGTCCAGCGGCAGGTCGATCCGTTCATCATCTTTGGTATCGACGCCGCCGGTCAGGCGCTGGAGGATGCCGGGCTTACCGATATGAGCGAGGCGGAGCGGTTTCGCGCGGGCTGCTCGATCGGCTCGGGCATTGGTGGCCTGCCGGGGATCGAGAGCGAGTCGCTGGTGCTGGCGGCGAAGGGTCCCAAGCGCGTGTCGCCGCACTTCGTTCACGGCCGGCTGATCAACCTCATCACCGGGCAGGTGACGATCAAATACGGGTTGATGGGCCCGAACCATGCGGTCGTCACGGCGTGCTCGACGGGCGCGCATTCGATCGGCGACGCGGCGCGCATGATCGCGATGGATGATGCCGACGTCATGCTCGCAGGCGGCGCGGAGGGCGCGATCTGCCCGATCGGTATCGCCGGCTTCGGTCAGGCGCGGGCGCTGTCGACGGGGTTTCGCGACGAGCCGTGGCGCGGTAGCCGCCCCTATGACAAGGATCGCGACGGGTTCGTCATGGGTGAGGGCGCAGGCGTCGTCGTGTTGGAGGAGTATGACCGCGCCAAGAAGCGCGGCGCCAAGATCTATGCCGAGGTGATCGGCTATGGCCTGTCGGGCGACGCCTATCACGTGACCGCGCCGCATCCGGAAGGCTCGGGCGCCTACCGGTCGATGGAGATGGCGCTGCGCAAGGCCGGCCTCGCACCGGGCGACATCGACTATATCAACGCGCACGGGACCTCGACTCCCCTCGGCGACGAGCTCGAGCTCGGCGCGGTGCGGCGGCTGTTCGGAAGCGCCATGGACGGCGTGTCGATGTCGTCGACCAAATCGGCGATTGGGCATCTGCTCGGCGGCGCGGGCGCGGTCGAGGCGATCTTCTGCATCCTGGCGCTGCGCGACCAGATCGTGCCGCCGACGCTCAACCTCGACAA
>NZ_JAQGLJ010000080.1 GCF_028292945.1 Sphingomonas bacterium
CGCCTGCTCCCGCGCGATCGCGTCGGCGAGCGGCGCGTAAGGAACGCGGCCCGCCGCGTGCGGGGTATGCTCAACCATCCCGGTCGGACGATCGCGCCGGTCGTCCCAGCCGGGATGGTTGAGGATCGGATACAGGCAGATGCCCTCGACCGGCACGCCCAGCGGGATCGCGGCGCGTACCTCCGCAGCGACGTAACTCAGCCGGTTCGGCCGTCCGACGCCCTCGCAGCCGGTTTCCGCCACGAAGATCGGCCGGCCGTAGCGGGGGTAGACCTCCGCCAGGATCGAGCGGAACGGACGCAACAACGGGTCGCCGCGATTCAGCGTCGGGCCGCCAAGGATCCATTGATTATTGGAATAGAAGTTCACGCCGACGATATCGAGCAGCTCGGGCCGCCCACCCAGTTGCGGCCAGCTGCGGCCGGACAGCATGTCCCACGCCTGATATTGCGCGAGCCGATGCCCCTCCGCACCGCCCGCATCGTGGAGGTGATGAGGGTGCGGGACGATGTTGAGGACCGGGTCGGCAAGAACGAACCTCGCCGTCGGATCGATCGTTCTGATCGCCGTCATCGCCACAATGGCGGCGCGGGTGAACTGGACCTTGAGCTCGAACCCGCGTCCGCGCGCGAACCGATCACGCGCCCGTCGCCGGCCATCAACAGCGTCGCGCTAGGATGCCGGGCCAACAGTGCCGGCATCGCCGCAAGCGCGGCGGCGTGCGCCTTTTGCGCCGCGAACCGCCCGACCATCAGCAACACAGGCCCATCCGCCAGTCCCATTTCCGCACAACGTGGCGGCGGGGCGAGCGGTCGCACGTGCCGCGACGCCGTTGAGGATGGTGACGATGCCTTCGGGCGCGACGCCGGCGGCGACACGGCTGTCGGCCACGGCCTTCGAGACGCAAAGCAGCCGATCCGCAAGTGCGGCGCCATCGTGATATTCAGCCTGCTGGACGGAGCAGGTCAGCAGGTTGGGAAGGTGCTCGGTCCGGACGATCGCCGTGCCGCTCGCCCCTGCGGCGCGGGCTAGCGCATGGCCTTCCCAACCGATGCCGGCGTGAAGGTGAATCAGATCAAACCCGGCGCGCTTCAGCCAACGCCGCAGCCCGGCCTCGTCGCCGGGGTCAATTTCCTTGATCGCATAGCCGAGCGCGGCGGCACGGGGCAGCAGCGCGCCAGCCATCGGCGCGGCGAGCGTCACGTGGTGCTCGTCGGCGAATGCCTGCGCCAAGGTCAGAGCATATGGTGACCGACGCCTGAGGGATCGGAACTCGCCGTCGCGAGGCACAGGCGTAGTCGCCCGAGGGGGCCGCTCAATTAGCGTCGGAACTCGTCACCCTCGCGTCATGGCGGGCCGGCAGCCGCGCCGCAAGCCGGCGGAACGTTGCCAGCGCCTGTCCGACCACCTGATCCATGTTATAATAGCGATAGGTTGCCAGTCGGCCGACAAAGCTGACGTCAGGCTCCGCATCGGCAAGCGCCTCATACTTCTTGTACAGCGCCTGCGCGGTGGCGTTGGGGATCGGATAATAGGGGTCCCCGGTCGCGCTGGAGAATTCGTAGCTGACGCTGGTCTGGCGGTGCTTCTGCCCGGTCAGGTGTTTGTACTCGGTGATGCGCGTGTAGGGCGTATCTTCCAGCGGGTAGTTGACCACGGCCACCGGCTGGAACTGCTCGCGATCATGCGTTTCGTGGCGGAAGCTCAGGCAGCGATACGGCAACGGCCCGAAACGATGCCCGAAATATTCGTCCACCGGTCCGGTGAAGATCGTGTGCCCCACCGTGACCCGGCTGGCGACGTCGCGGAAGTCGACGCCCAACTCGGTATCGATCAGCGGATGGTCGAGCATGTTCTCGAACATGCGCGTATAGCCGTCCGCCGGCATCGCCTGGAACTTGTCGGTGAAGTAGCGGTCGTCGGTGTTCGTCCGCGTCGGCACGCGGGCGGTGACCGTACGGTCGAGCTCGGACGGGTCGAGCCCCCATTGCTTGCGCGTGTAGCCACGAAAGAAAGTTTCGTAGAGTTCGCGGCCGACGGCGGCGACGACCACGTCCTCGGAGGTCCGGATGTCGGCAACCTGCTCCGCGCGCGCGGCCAGAAAGGCTGCCGCCTGCGCATCGTCCTTGAGGTCGAGGCCATATAGCCCGTTCAGCGTCGTGCGGTTGATCGGGATTGGCAGCAGCCGATCGCGTACCGACGCCAGCACGCGGTGTTCGTACGGCCGCCACTTCGTGAAGCGCGACAGGTAATCCCACACATCCTGCGAATTGGTGTGGAAGATATGGGGACCGTAGCGGTGGATCAGGATCCCGGCCGCGTCCTGTTCGTCATACGCGTTGCCAGCGACGTGATCGCGGCGATCGATCAGCAGCACACGCTGGCCGGACTGCGACGCCAGCCGCTCCGCCAGCACCGAGCCTGCAAAGCCGGCGCCCACCACCAGGACGTCGTAATCGGGGGTGTCGCGGGTGCTGCGAATGGCAGGGGTGACCGCTGCCTTGCGCCGCGCCACCGCGGCGCCGATCAGCGCGTCCATGCTCGCCTGCGTCTTGTCCCAGCTCGTCTCCGCGAGCACCGCGTCGGCGGCGCGCAGCCATGTCCCATTCGCCGGCAGCGCCAGCGCCTTTTCGCAGGCGGTGACGAACTCGGCCGCCGTGGTCGCGATAGCAACCGCCTCCAGCCGGCCGTAATCGGCCACCACGTCGGCGACCGGCGTCGACACCACCGGCTTGCCACCTGCCAGATATTCAGGGGTCTTGGTCGGGCTGATGTAACGCGTCGCCTCGTTGATCGCGAACGGCATAAGCGCCACGTTCCAGCCACCCAGATACTGTGGCAGCTCGCCATAGGAGCGCCCGCCAAGCCAATGGATATTGGCACGGCGCGGCAGCTGCACCGGGTTGATCTTCACCACGGGTCCGATCATCACGATCTGCCAGTCGGGCCGCGCCGCAGCGACCTCGTCGATCAGTTGGAGATTGAGCCGCTCGTCGATGACGCCGTAATAGCCCAGGCGCGGGCCGGCCAGGTCGCGCTGATCGGCGGGTTCCCCGACAGTCGCGCGGGCGAGCGCGAAATGCTCGGCCTCGATCGAGGAAGGAAAGGCATGGGCATTGCCGTGCCGCCGTCGCTTCGCCTCGTACAGGCTGCGGCCGCCGGTGAAGACGACGTCCGCCGCCGCCAGCAGCGCCGCTTCGCGTTGCACCAGCAGCGGATCGGCATGGGCAAAGGCGGACAGCTCATCCATGCAGTCATAGACGACCGCCGCCGTGTCGAGGTGGCGCGCCCAGCCCCACATCATCGGGGTATAGAACCAGGCCACTGGGGGCTGCGCCACGCAGTTCGTGACGAACTGATCCAGCAACCCCTTGAGGCCGGCCTCCTTCTCGTCCGCGCTCCACCAGTGCGGCAGACGCGGGCGCAACGCGGTGACCTCGTCCGCCGGAAAATGATGGTGCTCCAGATAAGGCAGCGGGTGATCGCAGCCGATCGGCTCTTCCCAGAAGAACACCCGGCGATCCGCCGCGAACCGACGCATCAGATGCTGTGGACGCTGGGTGACGAAATCCCAGCGAAGGTGGGAAAAGCAGAGCAGGACCGATGGCGCAGCGGAATGGGAAGAGGTCGATTGCACGAGGAGCTCCGGAGGGCGCGATCTGGTCGCGCGGGGGCGTTAGCGGCGCAACAACGTCCGAGCACTGATTTGGCTCAACCCAAAAACCCAGGTAGTTACGCCATAAGTTGTTGAAGTCGCGCAACGCTGTGTGGCCATGTCCACCGGTCCAGCACGACGCGGCGCGGGTTCATGGTCAGCGCGCGATCGAGCAGCGCGCGGATGCCTGCGGCAAACTTACTCGCGTCCGCCAGGATGCCGGTATGGGGCGTGATATACTGGCGTCCGCAGCTCAGCGCCGCATTCGCCAGGACGGGCAGACCGGCGAGCATATACTCGGTCAGGATCGCCGGCGCGCCGTTGTCGACACGCACACGACGCCGATCCGCGCGGCGTTCATCAGGAGGTTAACCTCGGCGAACGACACGCTTGGCGGCCCGACGAAGTCGATCGGCAGCCATTCGCGTGCCGCCCGCTCGCGCAACGGTTCGGCGAGGTCACCATAGCCGAACACGCACAGCGCGCTGACGCCGGGCAGCTGTGCCAGCGCATCGCACAGGATGTCGTGCCGCTTGTAGGGCTGCGCGGCCGCGACGTAGATCACGTCGTATCGTTTCGCGTCTGCAAGCGGCCGGAACAGGTCGATTCCTGCGAACTCCGGGCCGATCGGCAGGATCGCCGTGCCGGTGCCGGCACGCGGCGTTGCACCTCGTCGGACTGCCATTGCGCCCCCGTCAGGACCAGATCGAACGGGCGGCGATGGCGTCGGGAACGCGAAGCGCGGGCGCGTCGATCGAGTTACGGATGATCGTCGGGTCGGCGCACGCGTCCAGCACGCCCGCGTCCACGCCGAGGCCCAGCACGACGAGGATCGCGGGCGCGCCAAGCCGCTCGAAATGCCGCCGCATCGCGCCGGACCGGACCGGTGGGCCGCGCTCATCTAGCGGAAAGGCGCGGCGGACGGGCAGGTCGTGCTCGACATAGTAGCGGTGCGGCAGATGCGGCTCGAGATGGTGCCAGATCGCGACGCGGTCGGCCAACCCCGCCTTGACGCAGGCGAGCGGGAGCCGCTCAAGATAGCCGCCGGCTACCTCCAGCAGCGGTTGCAGCCTGTCCGTGTCGACCGGCGCCGGCACGCCCGGCTCCGGCTCGATCACCCAGCCGGGTGCGTCGCGGTGTCCCACCACCAGATCGCTGACGACCACAATCGTGCGCGCCAGCTTTTGCCCCTCCATCATGCCGGGTGCGCCTGGCATCCCATCCCGGGCGGGTGAGGCAACAGGCTTGCGGGTTAACGGCGTGCCGGGCAGGTTTCGCGCAAAGGAGAGCGGCATGGCCAAGGCACAGGCGAACGGCATCGAGATCGAGTGGGAGGCGGTCGGCGACGAGGCGGCACCCGCCGTGCTGCTGATCATGGGGCTGGGCGGGCAGCTGACGCGCTGGTCCGACGACTTCATGGCCGCGTTGGCGACCCAGGGCTTTCGCGCGATCCGGTTCGACAATCGGGACGTCGGCCTGTCGACGAAATTCGACGCGGCGGGCGTGCCCGATCTGGCGAAGATCGGGCTGCAGCTGATGTCCGGCGGCAAGCCGGAGGCGCCGTACAGCCTGGACGACATGGCCGCCGATGCGGTCGGGCTGCTCGACGCGCTCGGCATTGACCAAGCGCATGTCGTCGGCGCGTCGATGGGCGGGATGATCGCGCAGCTGGTGGCCGCGACCTATCCCGACCGCGTGCTGAGCCTGACGTCGATCATGTCGACCACCGGCAATCCGGCGCTGCCGCGCGCGACGGCGGAGGCGAACGCCGTGCTGATGACGCGGCCGCAGGGGAGCGACGTCGATTCGCTTGTGGCGCATGGCCTGACGTCGGCCAAGGTGATCGGCAGCCCCGGTTTCCCCGCGGACGACGTGGCGCTGGC
>NZ_JAQGLJ010000081.1 GCF_028292945.1 Sphingomonas bacterium
AGCCCCCCTGCCCGCCGCCGCGCGAGGCCATGTGCCCCGCCACCAGCATCGCCAGGATCGGCAGCATCGGCGTGGAGGTGCCGCGCTTCTATGGTGGACAGCAGATCGGCACTGTCCGTCGGCCCGATTATCGGCTCGCGATGAAGGTGCTGGATCACCACCTCGCCAATCTGAACAGCGGGCATCGGTGAGGGGACGCGACTTACGAGACCTTTGGGAACTTCCGCGGCACGCGATGGGACGGCTCGCGCGACCATGGGCAACGTCGCGGCAGCCGGTCTGCTGAGCGGAACGATACGCTTGCGAAACCGTATTGACTCGTTGTCCGGCCCGAGCGCCGGGCCAGTAACCAGGAGATCGTCCGATGCTTGCCAAGTTCATCACCGCCGCCGCCGCCATGGCCACGCTCGCCACCGCCGTGCCGGCTGCCGCGCAGACCGCGCAGCAGGATCGTCGCTTCCGGGACGCCCAGGCGCGCTTCGATCGCGAATATCAGCTGTTCCGTCAGGAGACCGACCGCTACGCGCAGTCCCGCACCGGCACGAGCGGCAACTACTACAACAGCAACACCACGCCGCGCTACGACGATGGCGCCTATTATGACCCGTCGCGCGACTATCGCCCGGGTGCGCAGTATCAGGAGCGCGTGCTCACGAACAACGACCGCGTCTATGCCGGCACCGACGGGCAATATTACTGCCGTCGCTCGGACGGCACCACGGGCCTGATCGTCGGCGCGGCCGGCGGCGGCATTCTCGGCCGGGTCATCGATGGCGGCCGATCCAGCACGGTCGGCACGCTGCTCGGCGCGGCTGCGGGTGCGCTCGCCGGCCGTGCGGTCGATCGTAACCGGTCGGAAGTGCGCTGCCGCTGATGCGCGACTTCGGTTAGCACCGCTGGCCGGATACGCGTCCAAGGAGGCCCATGCACGGTGTGCGTGGGCCTTCTTGCTGACTGGCGAGATGTTTCCGTCGCACGGAGGAACGCAGGATCATGCGACTGAGGTGGCTCCTTGCTCTTCCGCTGCTCGCCGCCACGCCACCACCGGCTTCTCCGCTGGTCTATGACAGGTCACCAGCGCGCCGGGCATAGCGTCGCGCGACGGACGGCCACTGGACGACCTGCCCTACTTCGGGCCGACCGCGCGGCCGACGATCTGGCTGCGACAAGCGGACGCCGGCAGCACCACCTGGCTGACGCGCGAGCTTGCCACCGGCTGCACGGTCACCAGGTGCTCGCTCGCCAAGGGCCGCGTCGACGTGGCGGCAACCTGCCCGCTCCCGGCACCCGGGCTGGCGCGCGGCTCGATCAACGTGACCGGCCGCTGGACGCCGACCAGCTATGATGTCCGGTTCGTCACCAATAACCCTTCGGAGAAAGGCGTGATGGGCTTTACCGGCACCATGTCGGGCAAGCGCATCGGCGCGTGCCTGTCAGGCCGGCTCCACCGTCATGATCGCTTCGTTGGCGTAGCGCTCGGCAGCGGGGTCGAACAGCCCGCTGACGGTGAACCGGCGCGGCGTGATCCGCACCCCGCTCAGTCCCGCCAGCTTGTACGTGCCGAGCTTCACCTCCTTGGGCGGTTTGCCGTCGCGCTCGATCGTCACCGCGTCGACATGCAGGTCGCCGTGGCGGGTATACAGGATGTGCGGCGCGATGATCGCTTCGGTGCGGTTATAGGTCACTGCGACCGCCTGCCGCTTGACGATCGCCTCCAGCAGGACGGGTGTGAGGAGATCGACACTGGTCATGCGGTGCCCTTACCCTTGTTGCTGCATTGCAACAACCATGCGTGTGTCCGCCGGTTCCGTAATGATGGCCGGCAAAGAGCAGCTGCTTCCCGCCCCTTATGGTCTGACCTCAAGGAGACTGGCTCAGCCCCAACGCACTTGCCGCAATGGTGTACCCGATGGCGACCACAAGCAGATTGCCCGCCAATACCACCACCATCCAAGCGGCGACCTTGCGACGCGAGCGCTCGAACAGCCTGGCGTAGGCCTGCACGAACCACGGCATTTGCGCGAAGAAAGTCAGCAGCCCGTAATCGGACGTGGGGTACAGCACGAGCAGGATACCGTCCGCCAGATTGATCAGCGGATAGACCAGCGCGACCAAGCCCGCCGCCACCGCAGCGAACTGGCGCCAGGGAACGGCGTGGCCCCTGCGCCGCAACGCAAAAAACAGCGGAACCTGGAACAGGAGGCTGCCGACGATCTCGAACGCCGCGTCCGCAAGCTCGTCGAGCACGGGCGGCAGACCCTTGAACGTGGCGGTGCCGGGGAACCAGAAGCCGATCACCGCCGACACGCCCGCCGCGGCCAGCGAAAAGCCGATCAGCTCGCTGGTGCCGATCGCACCGGCGCGCACATCGTCGACCAGCCAGCGCGGCTTCACCAGCGCCGGCAGCAGCGCGACATAGTCGGACACCGGCCCGAACACCTGCCGCAGCACACGGTACAGCGACGAACGCCGCCGCTGGTCCGCACCGCAATTGGCGCAATAGTTTGCGACCGGGCCCAGCCCGCACCGCTCGCAGGCGGTGGCGACCTGCTCCTCCGCCGAGGCCTGTACCATCACCGACCGCCAACGGACCGATCAGCGTTTGGCGATCGCATCCGACGGTGGCCCCATCAGCTTCTGCGCGAAATATACCATCTGCAGCGCCTGCAGCCGCGCGCCCTGCTTGACGTCGGCGTCGCCCGAATGGCCGCCGGCCGTGTCCTCGTAGAACAGGTACGGCAGCCCATATTCCTTCATCCGCGCCGCGAACTTGCGCGCGTGCTGCGGGCCGACGCGATCGTCCTTGGTCGTGGTCCAGATGTACGGCTCGGGATACGCCGCGCCGCGCTTGAGCTGCGCATAGGGCGACATCCGCTCCAGGAACGCGCGCTCGGCGGGGATCGTCACCGAGCCATATTCGTCGACCCACGACGCCCCCGCCGCGATCTGTTCATAGCGGACCATGTCCAGCAGCGGCACCTGGATGGTCACCGCCTTCCACAGGCTCGGCTGCTGGACCATCTGCACGCCCATCAGCAGCCCGCCGTTGGAGCCGCCATAGATGCCGAGCTTGGCCGGACTGGTGATCCGCCGCGCGAACAGATCCTTCGCCACGGCCGCGAAATCGTCGAAGATGATCTGGCGCTTGGTCTTGCGCCCCGCGTCGTGCCACGCCGGCCCGAACTCGCCGCCGCCCCGAATATTGGCGAGTACATAGGCCCCGCCGCGCTCCAGCCACACCTTGCCAGTCGCGCCCGCATAGGCGGGCGTGCGCGACAGCTCGAACCCGCCATAGGCGGTCATCTGCGTCGGCGTGGTGCCGTCGAGCGGCGCGTCGCGGCGACGGACGACGAAGTAGGGGATCTTCACCCCGTCGCTGGAAGTCGCCTGGTGCTGCTCGACCACCAGGCCGGTCGCGTCGAACTTGGCCGGCAGCTGCTTGACGGACTTCAGCGTGCCGCTGTTCGCGTCGAGCGCATACAGCGTGGTCGGTTCGATGAAGCCGGTGACGCTCAGATACGCGTCGTCGCTGCGATCGGTCGACGATGCCACGCCGATCGTCGCATTGTCGGGCAGCGACAGCGGCCTGGCCGTCCACCCGCCGCCGCCATGCGTATAGATGAAGGCGCGGCCGCGCACCTCGTCCGAGATTACGAGCAACAGCTTGTTGCGCGTGACGCTCGCATCCGCGACCGACTGGCGCGGCCCGGGCGCGAAGATCACCGTCGGCTTCAGCACGCCGCGCTCAACGTCCTTCAGCGGCACTGAGGCGACCGCCCCCGGCGGCACCGCGCCCCACGCCTCGCTGGTCGTGAACAGCATCAGCCCGTCGATCAGCCCGGCGGGCCGCGTGCGCGCGGGGATGTCGAGCTTTACCGGTCCTTTCGCGGTCAGCAGGTGCGTTTCGGTTCCGAAAAAGGTGACCCCGCGCGTGACGAGCACCGCCTTGTTGCCCCTGGCGTCGGTGAAGACCTGCGCGCCGCTCGGCACCTGATCGCTCGCCGCACCCCGAAACACCTCGGTCGCCGACGCCAGCGGCGCCCCGCGCTTCACCGATTTCACCACGAACGGATAGCCCGACTGGGTCAGCGTTCCCGCGCCCCAATCGCGCGCCACCAGCAGCGTGTCCTTGTCCAGCCACGCCACGCGCTGCTTGGACGTCGGCAGAGTGAACCCATCCGCCACGAACTGACCCGTCTGCAGGTCGAATTCGCGATAGGTGACCGCATCCTCGCCGCCCTGCGACAACGCCACCAGGCACAGCCGCTCCTCGGGCTGGAGGCAGGTCGCCCCCTTCCACACCCACTTCTTGCCGTCGGCCTTGCTCAGCGCGTCGAGGTCCAGCGCTGTCGTCCATCTGGGCTGCGCGTTTGCGTAATCGGCCTCGGTGGTCCAGCGCCACACGCCCTGCGGCTGATCGGCATCGCGCCAGAAGTTGTAGACCCGGCCAAAGCGCTGGTCGGGAGCGGGGATGCGGTCCTTCGCCTCGGCGATCGCCAGCGCCTCCTGATAAAAGGTCTGGTAGCGCGGATCGCGCTCCAGCCGCGCCAGCGTCACGGCGTTCTCCGCCTCAACCCAGGCGAGCGGCTTCGCGCCGTCTTTGTCCTCCAGCCAGATATGAGGGTCGGCGGCATCGGAATTCATGGTCATCGGGGACAACTGCGCGAGCGCGGGCGAAGCGGCAAGCACGGTGGTGGCGAACAACAGCTTCAGGTTACGCATGGCAGCCCTCTCTCGATGGTGCGCAGGGTGGCCGAGCCGCGTTGCTGCCGCAAGCCCGTGTCGGAAAGCCGAACTGCCCGGAACGGGTGGACAACCGGCTCGTTTGCCAATCGAACCGACTGGAGCACCCAATGCCTTTCATCGAAACCCGCGACGGCACCGAGATCTATGTCAAGGATTGGGGTCAGGGCCGGCCGGTCGTGCTCATTCATGGCTGGCCGCTCAACGCCGATAGCTGGGATGCGCAGGCGCTCGGGCTGGCTGAGGCGGGCTTCCGCGTCATCGCCTATGACCGCCGCGGCTTCGGCCGGTCCGAGCAGCCCTGGGACGGCTACGACTACGACACGCTCGCCGACGACCTCGCCGACGTGCTCGAGGAAACGGGCGCGGACGACGCGACGATCGTCGGCTTCTCGATGGGTGGCGGCGAGGTCGCGCGGTACATGAGCCGTCATGACGGCAAGGGCGTCGTCGCCACTGGACTGATCGCCTCGGTCGTGCCGTACATGCTGAAGACCGCCGACAATCCCGACGGTGTCCCCGCCGCGACGTTCGAGCAGATGAAGGCCGGCATCAGGGAAGACCGCGCGCGGTTCTTTCGACATACCTTCGTGCCGCAGTTCTTCGGCGTGGGTTATGTGACCAGCCCGGTCAGCCAGGAGGTCGTCGACTATGCGACGTCGCTCGCCCTTCAGGCTGGCCTGAAGGGGACGCTCGACTGCGTCGATGCGTTCGGCAAGACCGACTTCCGCCCCGATCTGGCCGCGTTCAACGTGCCGACGCTGATCGTCCACGGCACCGCCGACAAGACCGTCCCCGTCGACCCGACCGCGCGCGCCGCGCATCGTGGCATCCCGGGCTCACAGCTGGTCGAATATGACGGCGCCCCGCACGGGCTGAACGTCACGGAGGCCGACCGGCTGACGAAGGACCTGCTGACGTTCCTGGGAGGGTGAGCCCCTAGCCCTCTCCCGCCTGCGGGAGAGGGGAACTACCGCCTGAGCGGCACCACCACCTCGTCGGGATGCACCACGTTCAATTCCTTGCGCGTCATCTCGTCGACCATGTCCGGATTGGCGTGATCAGGGTCGAGCAACGCGACGCGGTTCTTCAACACAGTGCGGCGCTCGTCGAGTGCGGCATAATCGGCCGCTCGCTTGACCTGCTGGCGCTGATAGTCGCCGAACGCCAGGATGCCGTTCGAGCCGAACACCGCATAGGCGCCGAAGAACACGATCGCGACCAACCCCACACCCGGCAGCCAGGCACGGCGCAGGGTGCGGATGAAGGGGCTGGGCTTCCTGGTCACGCGCTCACCATCGCAGCACGCGACTCGCGGATCAACCCTGCTTCTTTCCCAATTGCTTGACCGCCTCGCGCCCGGCGAACCGTGCGGCAGCGCCCAGTTCCTCCTCGATCCGGATCAGCTGGTTGTATTTCGCGAGCCGATCGGACCGCGCGAGCGACCCGGTCTTGATCTGCCCGCAATTCGTCGCGACCGCGAGATCGGCGATCGTCGCGTCCTCCGTCTCGCCTGACCGGTGCGACATGACCGCCGTGTAGCCCGCGCGCTGCGCAGTCGAGACTGCCTCCAGCGTCTCGGTCAGCGTGCCGATCTGGTTGACCTTGACCAGCAGCGAGTTCGCCAGCCCCTCGCCGATCCCCCAGCGCAGCCGCTGTGGGTTGGTGACGAACAGATCGTCGCCGACCAGCTGCACGCGCCCGCCAATCGCCTGCGTCAGCGCGCGCCAACCCTCGACATCGTCCTCGGCCATGCCGTCCTCGACCGAACAGATCGGATAGTTGGCGACGAGGTCCTCGTAATAGCGCGCCATTTCCTGCGGTCCGAGCGACTTGCCCTCGCCAGACAGGTCATACTTGCCGTCGCGGAAGAACTCGGTCGCCGCCGGGTCCAGCGCCAGCATCACGTCGTCGCCGGGCGTATACCCGGCCGCCTCGATCGCACGCATGATGAAGTCGAGCGCCTCGGCGTTGGTCGCGATGTGCGGCGCGAACCCGCCTTCGTCGCCCACGCCCGTCGCCAGTCCCTTCGCGTGCAGCGTCCGCTTCAGCTCGTGAAAGATCTCCGACCCCCAGCGCACCGCCTCCAGCATCGACGATGCGCCCACCGGCATCACCATGAACTCCTGGAAGTTGAGCGGGTTGTCGGCATGCTCGCCGCCATTGATGATGTTCATCATCGGCACCGGCAGCAGGTGCGCCGCGACGCCGCCGACATAGCGGTACAGCGGCAACCCGCGTGCATCCGCCGCCGCCTTGGCCGCCGCCAGGCTGACGCCGAGGATGGCGTTGGCGCCCAGGCGCCCCTTGTTGGCGGTGCCGTCCAGCTCGATCATCGTGCGGTCGAGATCGGCCTGGTCCTCCGCATCCTCGCCGACCAGCGCTTCGGCGATCTCGCCGTTGACCGCCGCGACCGCCTGATCGACCCCCTTTCCACCCCAGCGAGCCTTGTCGCCGTCGCGCTTCTCGACCGCTTCATGCGCGCCGGTCGATGCGCCCGACGGCACCGCCGCGCGACCAAAGCTGCCGTCCTCCAGCAGCATGTCGACCTCGACGGTCGGGTTGCCGCGGCTGTCCAGGATGGTGCGGGCATGGATGTCAATGATGGCGGTCAAGGCGGCGCTCCGGAAAAGGTTGGCTGCGCTCCTATCGCTGGTACCGCCGGCGAGCAATCAACGGAAATTTTCGGGAACCCTCGCTCCCCCGTCGGGGTTGAGCAGCCGATACGTGAAAGGAACTGGCATGGCCGATAATAATGTGAGCGGCGGTAACACGCGCCCGATGACTGATGCTGACATCCTGCCACCGACCAACACCGACTTCACGCCCGCGGTGCCGATGAGCGAGGCCACGGTCGAATTCGAGGCGGCTACTGAGGGCACCGGCAACGAAACCGGCGGCAGTCCGCGCCAGCAGCTCAAGGATGTGGGCAGTAAGCTGACCGCACAGGCGTCCGACAAGGCGCTCGGCTTCGCGGAGATGGGCAAGGAACGCGCAGGCGGCATGCTCGATCAGCTGGCGCAGATGCTCACCGACGCCGCCGGCCAGGTCGATGGCAAGCTCGGTGCGCAGTACGGGCAATATGCACGCTCTGCCGCCGAGCAGGTCCAGGGCTTGTCATCCTCGGTGAAGGACAAGGACATGGAAGAGCTGCTCGACGACGCCCGCACGCTGGTCCGCAAGAGCCCGGCCGTGGCGATCGGCGCCGCCGCCGCGATCGGCTTTGTCGTCGCGCGTTTATTCCAATCCGGTCTCGATGCTGACAAGGTCTGACATCGCGCCCGACGAGGGCGTCTCGACGCTGGTCCACCGCGCCGTCGATGATGTGCGCGAGCTGGGCCGCGCCGAGGTGGCTCTGTTCAAAGCAAAGGCGACCGAGCGTGCGACGGCGTACAAGAATGCCGCCATTTTTTTCGGGGCGGCCGCCGTGCTTGGCCTGTCGGCAGTCACGGCGCTGCTCGTCGGGCTGATTTTAGCCTTGGCGACTCTCGTCGGCCCCGGTTGGGCAACGCTGATCGTGGTGATGGTGACACTCGTGATCGCGGGCATTCTGGCGAAAATCGGCGTCGGCAAGCTGGTGCCGGCGGGAACCAAGAAGTGACCGACCGCAAGCCGGATCCGGCCACCGCCATCGCCGCCGCCGAGCGCCGTGCCGCTGCCGCCAAGCAGCGGCTGACCGACGATCTGCATCGGTTGCAGGCGAAGCTCGCCCCCAGGGCGATCGCCCGCAACGTGGCGCACGCCGCCGCCGATAAAGGACAGGAAGCTGCCCGCGCGGCGAAGCACAATCCACTGCCGGTCGCCGGTGCGGTCGCGGCGACCGGGCTGTTCCTGCTCCGCCACCGCATTGCCGCGCTGTTCCGGCGCAAGAAGAAGCTGACCGTTCCGGCGCAAGCCAAAGCACCCGTTCACACCCACTCCGACCCAGGGGACCTCACATGACCGACACCCACACCGCCGAACATCGTCCGACCACGCCCGCCGGCAAGCGGGAGCGCGCGCTCGACGCCGCCACCGACGCGGCGCGCCGTACCGCCGCAGGATTGGAATCCAACCCACTTGGCCTGCTGGTGGGCGGCCTCGCGGTCGGCGTCATCGCCGGTGCGCTGATCCCCCGCTCCGCCAAGGAGAAGGAACTGCTCGCCCCCGTCGGCAAGCGGCTGGGCGACGGCGCGCGCGCCGCGATCGACACCGCGCGCGAACAGGGCCGCAGCGAACTGGAGAGCCGCGGGTTCACCAAGGATGCCGCACAGGAGCAGGTCAAGAACCTGCTTGGCGGCGTGAGCAAGGCTTTGTCCTCGGCTGGATCGGTCGCGGCCAAGTCTGTGACCGGCAAAGCCGAGCAGACACCCGGTGGCGCAACCAACGACGGCGGATTCTAACTTTACCGCCTCTACCCCGTACCCCTGCGCTAAGCCGGGTACGGGGTGCTTGGTGCCCGACACCGTCCGACTTTCGCAGCGCCTGGTCACTGACGTCCAGCTTGGTGCGCAGCGCATGCTGATCGCATAAAGTGCTATGCGTCACGCTCTGCACCCTTCACCATCGCCTGGCGTTCGGCTAGGGCGCGGCGCCATGAGCAAGCTTCATCTCGTCTTCGGCGGCCGTGTCCGCGACCCTCGTGGACTTGACTTCGTCGACCCGGCCGATCTCGAGACGGTCGGCATCTTTCCCGACTTCGCTTCCGCCGAAAAAGCCTGGCGCGCCGCCGCGCAGCGCACGGTCGACGACGCGGAGATGAAGTTCGTGGTCGTCCACCTCCACCGTTTGTTGGAGCCGGCGCTCAAGCCGTGATTGCAAGCGCCGGGCGACCGTAGCGCGAGCGCAACGCGCGTTAGGCCCGCCGGTAACGCCAGGCGAGCACCGGGCGCGCCAATGCAGCTCCGACGACCAGCCCACCCAGCGGCTCGATGATCTGCACCGAGAAGTCCACCCCGCCCGCCACGACCGCGAACACGAGCTGCAACGCCGCCCAGATCGCCGCAATTGTGGCAATCTGCACCGCCCGGCCGCCGTTCGCCTTGACCGGCAGACCGCGAGGGACGCCGTACAGCATCAGGTACGCGCCAATGATCGCGAACAGGCCGCCGCTCGGCGAGAACCCCGGCGTCACCGAAGCCGGCGTCAGCAACAGCCGCGCCAGGGCGCCGCCATATAGCCCCGCGACCATCAGCACCATGATCCCCATACCGCCGACCGCCCGCTCGAGGAAGCGCCCGGCGATCAACAGAAAGATGGCGGTGAACGCAGCGGAGAAGATGCCGATCTGCGCGAGATGCGAGACCAGCGGCGACACGAGCGCCACCAACGGATCGCCGCCAACCGCCGCCAGAAACCCAGCCGGCGAATAGACGAACTCCTTCGACGCCGCGAAGACGCTGGGGATCAGCATCATCAGCCCACCGAACACAGTCAGCGCGACCAGCGCGTCGGTCACCCGTCCGCGTGGAAGGTCGATCCCGTTCAGATGAATTCGACCTTGGATACGACGTAATAGCGATCGCCCGACGGCACGGTGACCTCGACCTCGTCGTCCAGCCTGCGGCCGATCAGCGCCCGGCCGATCGGCGAATTATAGCTGATCCGGCCGCGGCTCGCGTCCGCCTCGGTCTCGCTCACGATCTGATAGCGGATCGGCTTGTCGTCCTCGTCGAGCAGCGTCACGGTCGCGCCGAACACCACCTTGTCGCCGGAAAGATCCTTTGGATCGATGATCTGGGCGCGGCTCAGCTTGCCTTCGATGTCGGAGATCGTCGCCTCGTTCTGGCCCTGCTGCTCCTTGGCGGCATGGTACTCGGCATTCTCCGACAGATCGCCGTGCGCACGTGCCTCCTCGATCGCGTCCACGATCAGCGGACGCTCGATCTTCAGGCGCCTCAGCTCGGCGGTGAGCTTCTCATAGCCCTCCTGCAGCATTGGCATCTTGTCGACGGTCGCCATAGCTCATTCCCCAAATTACCTGCCCCCGCGCGGCCCGTTGATCGGCCGCCCGCACCTTCGTCCGGTGTTGTCGGGGTCAGTCGTGCGAACGGGAATGATAGGATTGGAGCGGGCGCACTTCAAGGTCACGCGTGCCCACCGCAATCGCGCGCGCCGCCTGCACGGCCGCCGGCGCGGTGGTGAAATAGGGCACGCGGTTTGCCAGTGCCGAGGCGCGGATCGGGGCGGAGTCCTTCAGCGACTGCCATCCTTCGGTGGTGTTGATGATTAGCGCGACATCGCCGTCGGTGATGCGGTCGACGATATGCGGGCGGCCTTGCGCCACCTTGTTGACCGTCGTCACCGGCAGGCCGGCGCGCACAAGATGGTCCGCGGTGCCCCCCGTCGCAATGACCTTGAAGCCCTTCTCGACGAGGTCGCGCACGGCGGGCACGATCTGCGCCTTGTCGCTGTCCTTGACGCTGACGAACGCCGTGCCTTCGCTTGGCAGCACCGTGCCGGCACCCAGCTGCGATTTCAGGAACGCGGTGGTGAAGTCGCGGTCGATCCCCATCACTTCGCCGGTCGATTTCATTTCCGGGCTGAGCACCGGGTCGACGCCGGGGAAGCGGCTGAACGGGAACACCGCCTCCTTGACTGCGAACCAGTCGATGTGGCGGTCAATGCGCGGCAGGTCGGCCAGCTTCTCGCCGGCCATGACGCGCGCGGCGATCTTGGCAATGGGCGCGCCGATCGCCTTGGCGACGAAGGGCACCGTGCGCGACGCGCGCGGGTTGACCTCGATGAGGTACACCTCGCCGTCCTTGACCGCGAACTGGATGTTCATCAGCCCTTTGACCGACAGCGCGCCGGCGAGCAGGACCGTCTGGCGCTCGATCTCGGCGATGATCTCCGGCGACAGGCTGTAGGGCGGGATCGAGCACGCGCTGTCGCCCGAATGGACCCCCGCCTCCTCGATATGCTGCAGCACGCCCGCCACGACCGTGTCGGTGCCGTCGCTGATCGCATCGACGTCGACTTCGATCGCGTCGCGCAGATAGCGGTCGATCAGCACCGGCGACTCGCCCGACACCTGCACCGCGGTGGCGATATAGTCGTCGAGCTGGGCCGGCCCGTCGACGATCTCCATCGCGCGCCCGCCGAGCACGTAGGACGGCCGCATCAGCACCGGATAGCCGATGCGGTTGGCGGCCGCGATCGCCTCGTCGCGTGATCGCGCGAGCCCGTTCGCCGGCTGCTTCAGCCCCAGCTTCGACACCAGCGCGGCGAACCGCTCGCGATCCTCCGCCAGGTCGATCGCGTCGGGCGAGGTGCCCAGGATCGGGATGCCCGCCTTTTCCAGCGCGCGCGCGAGGTTGAGCGGCGTCTGCCCGCCGAACTGGACGATGACGCCGACCAGCTCGCCGTTCTGTTGCTCGACATGCAGGATCTCCAGCACGTCCTCCGCCGTCAGCGGCTCGAAATACAGCCGGTCTGACGTGTCGTAATCGGTACTCACCGTCTCCGGGTTGCAGTTGATCATGATCGTCTCGTAGCCCGCCTCCTCCAGCGCGAAGCAGGCGTGGCAGCAGCAGTAATCGAACTCGATCCCCTGCCCGATCCGGTTCGGCCCGCCGCCCAGGATGACGATCTTGCGCCGCCCCGTCGGCATGCTCTCGCACTCGGGCTCGCCGAACGACGGGGCCTCATAGGTCGAGTACATGTACGGCGTCTTGGCATCGAACTCCGCCGCACAGGTGTCGATGCGCTTGAATACGGGTCGCACGCCGAGCCGGTGGCGCAGCGCGCGGACCTCCTCCTCGGTCACGCCGCCGGTCATCGCCACCACCGCCTCATGGATCAGCCCGGACCCGCGTGCGATGCCGCGGCTCATCCCGCGCAGATGCGCCGACTGCAGCGCCAGCCAGGCGAGTCGCTTGTCGGAGAAGCCCATCCCCTTCAGCCGGCGCATCCCGGCCGCGTCGATCGGCAAGCCTTCGCGACAGACCTGGTCCTCGGCCGCGATGATCTCCGCGATCCGCTCCAGGAACCACGGATCGTACTTCGCGATCGCGTGCACCTCCGCGACCGTGAAGCCCTCGCGCAGCGCCTGCGCCGCGACGAGCAGCCGGTCGGGTGTCGCCACCGCCAGCGCCGCCTCGATCTCTGCCCGCGGGGCACCCACCAGCCGGTCGACGATGTTGAAGCCGGACAGTCCCGTCTCCAGCCCCCGCAGCGCCTTTTGCAGCGATTCGTGGATGTTGCGACCGATCGCCATCACCTCGCCGACCGATTTCATCGCGGTCCCGAGCACGGCCTCGGCGCCCTTGAACTTCTCGAAGGCGAAGCGCGGGATCTTGGTCACGACATAGTCGATGGTCGGCTCGAAGCTCGCCGGCGTCGCGCCCGTGATGTCGTTCTCGATCTCGTCGAGCGTGTACCCCACCGCCAGTTTGGCCGCGACCTTGGCGATCGGAAAGCCGGTCGCCTTGGACGCCAGCGCCGACGACCGCGACACGCGCGGGTTCATCTCGATCACCACCAGCCGACCATCGGCGGGGTTGACCGCGAACTGGACGTT
The DNA here is from genome assembly GCF_028292945.1 of Sphingomonas bacterium. GTDB lineage: Bacteria > Pseudomonadota > Alphaproteobacteria > Sphingomonadales > Sphingomonadaceae > Sphingomonas. The sequence goes on from NZ_JAQGLJ010000081.1 coordinate 13,244, forward strand.
GGAGCCGCCCGTCTCGACACCGATCTCGCGCAGCACCGCGATGCTGGCGTTGCGCATGATCTGATATTCCTTGTCGGTCAGCGTCAGCGCCGGCGCGACGGTGATCGAATCGCCCGTGTGGACGCCCATCGGATCGACATTCTCGATCGCGCA